>ONYP01000003.1 GCA_900322135.1 uncultured Prevotellaceae bacterium | reverse complement strand
ATGCCACCGATCCCTACATGGCCAAGACGCCCAAGGCTGCCGAGGACCTGCTGATGTCGCTCTTCCGCCCCGCTACCAAGAAGGTGGAGGAGGAAGTTGCCGACATGAAGGCCTATGCTGCCGCTCATGGCGACACTGCCCAGTTCGAGGCTTGTGACTATTACTACTATGCCGAGAAGGTAAAGAAGGACAAGTTCAACTTCAGTGAGGATGACGTGCGTCCCTACTTCGCACTCGACAGCGTGGTCAAGAATGGTATCTTCTTTGCTGCCAACAAACTCTACGGCCTCACCTTCGAGGAGATGCCCGATGCTCCCAAGTACCACCCCGAGGTCAAGGTCTATGACGTAAAGGATGCCGAGGGCAAGCACCTCGCCGTCTTCATGACCGACTACCTGCCCCGTCCCGTCAAGGCTCAGGGCGCTTGGAT
Organism: uncultured Prevotellaceae bacterium; assembly: GCA_900322135.1. GTDB lineage: Bacteria > Bacteroidota > Bacteroidia > Bacteroidales > Muribaculaceae > Sodaliphilus. Next base: position 93,007 of record ONYP01000003.1, on the reverse strand, counting down.
GGAAGCCATGCAGGAAGCCTACAACTACGGTGGCGAGAACATCCGTCCCATCATCTACAACGTGGCCAGCATGACGCCTCCCTCGGGTGACACCCCCTCGTTGCTCACCTGGGATGAGGTACAGACCGTCTTCCACGAGTTCGGCCATGCACTCCACGGCATGCTCACCCGCGTGCAGTATCGTGGCCTGGCAGGCACCAACACCGACCGCGACCTTGTTGAGATGCCTTCTCAGATCAACGAGCACTGGGCATTTGAGCCTGAGGTATTGAAGAATTATATGCCCGTCACTACAAGACCGGTGAAGTCATCCCCGACAGCCTCGTGCAGAAACTCAACGAGACCGCACAGTTCAACATGGGCTTCATGACCACCGAGCTCGTCGGTGCCGCCCTGCTCGACATGTACTGGCACAAGAAAGCCTGGACCCCCGAGGAGGCCAAGGCTATCGACGTCAAGGCCTTTGAGCAGGAAGTGAAGAACCAGCTCAATATGCCCGCTCTGGTCGAGTTCCGCTATCGCAGCCCCTACTTCAAGCACATCTTCGCCGACGACCAGTATGCCTGCGGTTACTACACCTACCTGTGGTCTCAGGTGCTCGAGGCCGACGGTTACATGGCCTTTGAGAAGGCCGGTTGCTTCGACAAGGCTACCGCCGATGCCTTCCGCAAACTCCTGGAGTCGGGCGATACCATGGACCCCATGGAACTCTACATCCAGTTCCGCGGCCAGGCTCCGACATCCGAAGCCTTGCTCCGCAACCGCGGCCTGAAGTAATCATCAGCACAGTGGAGACGCAAAATCTTGCGTCTCCAGAATAAATGACAAATCGGGGCCTTGCCACTGCCGGCAAGGCCCCGATTTATGTAGACATCATTATGTGATGGACCGTTTTGTCGTCTTCATTGAATTTGTGTAATTAGTAGTTTTTAAAGCAAAAAGGTTAGTCGTTCGTCTTGCGCATCAGGCGCAGGGAGTTGAGAACGCACAGCAGGGCGACTCCCACATCGGCGAAGACGGCCTCCCACATCGTGGCGATGCCCAGCACGCCCAGCACCATCACCAGCACCTTGACGATGATGGCAAACACGATGTTCTGGACAACGATGCGGCGCGTCCTGCGGCCCAGCGTCACGGCATCGGCCACGCGCGACGGCTGGTCGGTCTGGATGACCACATCGGCGGTCTCGATGGCCATGTCGCTGCCCAGGCCGCCCATCGCGATGCCAACATCGCTCAATGCCAGCACGGGTGCGTCGTTGATGCCGTCGCCCACAAAGGCAATCTGATGACCTTCCTTTTCCTTAATGCGCTTGATGTGCTCCACTTTGTCCTGCGGCAGCAGGTCGCCATGGGCTTGTTGCACACCCAATTCTTGAGCGACTTGTTCGACCAGGGCCTGTTTGTCGCCCGAGAGCATCACCGTGCCGATGCCCTGGCGGTGCAGGCTGTCGATGGCGCGTGATGCGTCATCTTTGGGCTTATCTTCAAGTAGCAGGTGGCCCTGGTAACGGCTGCCGGCAGCGACGGCGACAAGGGTGTTGGGAACCGTGTCGAGTGTAGAAGGATATTCTACACCCTCGCGTTGCAGCAGGCGTGTTGTGCCTACGAGCCACTGGGTGCTGTCGACCGTAGCGGCTAGACCGTAGCCCGCGATGTTTTTCAGTTCGGTGACAGGCTTGTCACTCGGCTTGCAGTAAGCTGTGATGGCGTGGGCTATGGGGTGGGGGCTTTCTCGCTCGATGGCGGCGACAATGGCGACCTGCTCGTCGTTCAATCCCTCGACATGGCTCACACCAAATTGCCCTGTCGTGAGCGTGCCGGTCTTGTCAAACACCACTGTGTCTACACTGGCGATAGCATCCAGGTAGTTACTGCCCTTGAACAGGATGCCGCGTCGCGATGCAGCGCCGATGCCTGCAAAGTAACTCAACGGGATGCTGATGACCAGTGCACACGGGCACGAGATGACCAGGAAGATGAGGGCGCGGTGCAGCCACTCGGCAAAATCGTAGGCGAATGTGGCTGTCACCATCGAGAACAGCCACGGCAAGGCAAGGACCAGCACGGCGAAACCCACTACGATGGGTGTGTAGATGCGCGCGAAGCGACGGATGAACAGTTCGGCTGGAGCCTTGTGCTCGGTGGCCTCCTCGACCAGGTGCAGGATGCGCGACACGGCGCTCTCGCTGGCGGGGCGCAGGACCTTGAGCCGCACGACGCTCTCGCTGGAGATCATGCCTGCAAGCACTTCGTCCCCCTTCTCGATGGCGCGCGGCACGCTCTCGCCCGTCAGGGCTGCAGTGTCAAATGCCGCTGCTTCTCCTGTGAGAATGGCGTCAACCGGAACACGCTCACCGGGCTTCACCTCGATGATGTCACCAGGCTTGACCATTCCAGGCTCCACTGTCTCGCGTTTGTCGTCCCTGATGATGACAGCATGGTCGGGACGGAAAGCAATCAGCGACTTGATGTTGCCGCGGGCACGGCTCACGGCGCGGTCTTGCAGCGCCTCGCCGATGCAGTAGAGCGTCATCACCGCCACCGCCTCGGGAAACTCGCCGATGGCAAATGCCCCGATACTGGCTATCGTCATCAGCAGGAATTCGCTGAAGATTTCGCCCTCACGGGCCTCCTCGATGGCCTCACGCAGCACGCTCCAACCAGTGGGAAGCCATGCGGTGGCATACCACGCGAGTTGTACCCACCAGTTTTGGAGCCACTGCACTCCGGTGGCATTCATGATGATGCCCGCCAGCAGCAATGCCAGCGACAGCAAGGGCTGCCACCACTTGGTTTCCTCCTCGTGGTCGTGTTCGTGAGAATGCTCCTCGTGATGTTCGTGTATCATAGCCAAGCGTTTTGATTAACGATGGCAAAGGTACACACAATCCCGTGCAACCCGGTTGCAAAGTGCAACAGGACCGGAATGCCAACAAACCGTAAAGGCTGTTCTATGTTACTGGATATTAATACGATGAATAGATGATGGGCTCAAAGTGTGACCAGCCTAGTTGTGACTCTTTATAGATATCACGATAATTTTTGGTCCTTTCAACGGGTTCGCCGTTTGCTCTTTTGTTCTACCATTCCGATTTGTAATCAACGGTGCTCCGTAATGAATATGCTTTTCTCTTCAGCGTTTGATGGCCGACTCACAAAGGCATAATCGGCTACGGCGTTATCTTTCTCACCATCGTAGAAGCAGTGATACAAAATGGGTGTTCGCTATCACATGAACTTCTGCAGTGTGCGCATAATTATTTGAAGTTCAGACAAGCGCTACCGTGACAATGATAAAAGGCAGAATCTGATATTTGATAATTGTAAAATGTTATCAAACTAATCGTCACAATAAAGAATCAAGGCTGTAAGTCAGCGATAATGTGTTTGAAATTCTTCCACGGATATGTTTTGCTGTAGATTTTATCGGCACCAACGGGCACATGCAGCGTTGCCTTTTCCAGGATTTTGGCATCAAAGTCACGGCACTCGGGAGGAGTTGGAGAGTAACTGTTGATGGTCTCTAGGTTAAAGCACTCAAAGAAGGCGCCATAATCTATCAACTCGACACTGCTGGGAATGCTCACCTCGGTTAGGCTGCTGCATTTCATGAATGCGCATGATGAGATTTCGGTGACATGCTCACCGATTGTGACGCTTTCTAATCCTGTACAGTTACAGAAAGCGTAAACACCTATGGTGGAAACTGATTCCGGAATGGTAAAATGTTTCAGGCTGGTGCAGTTGTAAAAGGCATTGGTGGGAATCGCTTCGACATTACTCATGGTTGCGGTTTCCAGGGAGGTGCAATTCAGGAAGATGTCGGAGCCGATTTGTGTTACTGAACTCGGTAATGAGATGCTTTTAAGATTGGTGCAGCCCGTAAATGAGTCTCCAATTCTCTGGATAGTGGGCGGAATGGTAATGCCGGTTAGGCCTTTGCAATTCGAGAAGACACCGTTTCCTATCTCTCTGACATCGGCAGTGACTGTGAACTTTTTTCCACGGCTGCCTTGCTTCTCTTCATAAGTCACATTGGAGGGGATAATGATATTGCCGCTCAATTCCGGATCATGTCCTCCAACATAGCAATTTGTGACAGTGATGTTTCCGTGATTGTCTGTTTCATACCAGATGAAATAAACTATGCCGTTTTGCCTGAGTTGCACTTCTGTTGCTTGTAGGGTGGAGGTTGAGCAGAACAGTGCCAGCAATACGATAAATGACTTAATCAGTGAGTTGGACAGATGTTTCATAGCGGATATGTGATGGTTTGATGTTTGATGTTGAATTAATACAACAGGCGGGCGATGCGCGCCGAGCCGCGTTTGCCGGCGGCGATGCGGGCAAACAGGCGGCGTGTCACGGGACCCACCAGCCAGCGCCAGCGGCGAGAGCCGCGGTAACTGGCCTGCAGTTTCTGGTAAGCCTCTTTGCACAGGGGCTTGGCTGATTCGGGATGCCCCTCGCGTTCATATTGGGCGGCGAGCACCAGGCGGCGGTATTCCAGCAGACGCAGGAAGCGCGTCTTGTGTTCCTGCTTGAGGCGTGAGCATTGCACCTCACACTTCATGATGTCGATGACATGCTCCCATTGCCCACGGCGGCTATGGAACTCGGTGCCCGTAATGGAGTCGGCGCCGTTGTGGTTGATGATGACGCGCGACTTGCCGCCCATATAGGCGACACGCGGTGATGCCAACAACAGCCTAAGCCCGAGTTCCCAGTCGTTCCAGCCGGGCAGGTTGATGTTCCAGCCGTCGGTCTTGTTAAAGAACTCGCGACGGACTGCATAGCGCTGCGTGGCCAACTGGCCATGCAGGATGTGGTTGGCAAACAGGTCTCTCTTATGGAAAGGCGCTTGGCGTTGTCGCCCGTCAGGAAAGATGAGGGTTGAACGGGCACTGATGAGGTCGAGCGTCACACCCCGTTCTTTGGCTTTCTCGATAGTCTCCACATAGGAGTCCACCAGCCCTTCCTCCATCAGGTCGTCGCTGTCAAAGAACAGTACCCATTCCCCTGTGGCAAACTTCATGCCGCGGTTGCGAGCGGCGCCTGCGGTGTGATGTGAAGCGCTGGTGACGATGACTCTGAAGTCTTCACTGTCATGCTCTTGCCGGAAGTCCTCAAGCACCTGCCGAGAGCCGTCGGTACTGTCATTGTCCACCAGCACCACCTGTAGGGGGCGGTGCGTTTGAGCCAAAACGGTCTGTAGCGTGGTGGGAACCACGGCAGCTCTGTTATAGACGGGGATAATGATTGTGACTTCCATCATCGGGAGGCTCGATACTCTAATTATCGGGGTAAAGGTACTGCTTTTTTTGATAAAGTGCAAAATTTGTCCTACTTTTGTCCCTGCTATGAAAATTTTATTTGCAGGAGACGCAAGCAATATGCACAACTGCCTGGCTCAGCAGCTCAGGCTGATGGGTCATGAGGCCACGGTGGCATCCGACGGTTCACGCTGGATGGATACCCACCGTGACATTAATCTGAAGCGTCAACCAGGTGTCTTGGGCACACTGCGCTACCTGATGGATATCAAGCGCGCCCTGCCCCAGATGACGGGCTATGACATCGTTGAGATAGCCTCACCCATATTCTTGAGGTTGAAACCTCACCGCGTTGCCAAGGTCTTTGATTACCTCAAGGCCAATAACACGCGCATTGTCCTGTCGGCACTGGCGACCGACATGGTCTATTATGATGCCTGCCACGACGGGCACACTTTTCGTTACAGCGATTACATGTTGGGAGACGAGCCCTCGCCCTATGTGGGTTCAGGGGAGTACATTGCCCAGCAGCAGGACAACTGGAAACAGCCGTTCATGCGCCAACACAGCGACCGCATCCTCGGCGGCATTGACGGCGCCGTGGCTTGTCTTTATGAATATTATGTGGCATACAAACCTGTGTTGGGCGACCGCGTGGCCTATGGAGGCATTCCCATTGACACCGAGTCGCTTGAGTTCCGTCCGCTGGAGCATGCTCCTGACAAAGTGCGCCTGTTCATCGGCATACAGCGTGATAGGCATGTCATCAAGGGTACCGACCGCCTGCTGGCTGCCATGAAGCGCGTGCACGACCGTTATCCCGGCATCACCGAACTTGAGGTTGTAGAGAACTTGCCCTATGAGGAATATACTCGCCGCATGCGTGATTCACATGTCATCCTGGACCAGCTCTATAGCTACACGCCGGGAACCAATGCCCTTATCGCCATGGCTCAGGGCCTTGTGGCGGTGTCTGGGGCCGAGCCGGAATATTATGACCTCATCGGCGAGACGGTCAACAAACCCATCATCAATGTTTCGCCACTTGTCGAGGGTGACATTGACCAGAAGCTCTCATGGCTCGTGGAGCATCGTGACCAGTTGCCGCAGATGGCATGCGCCAGCCGTGCATTTGTCGAGAAGCACAATGCGGCACCCGTGGTAGCCCAGCGTTACCTGGACTTCTGGAAAAGCCTGTTGCCTTGACCTGCTGCCTTGTCAACGAGATAAAGCAGTGGCTGGACCTCCCATGAGAAGTCCAGCCACTGTGTTTATTCAATGTGTTGCTGTGCCTTACAGGTACTTGGCGACAGCTGCTTTCAGCTTGGTGGGATCTTCGACGCGTGCAACGATGTCACCGCCACTGATGATGAAGGTGGTGGCAAGGCTGTTCACGGCATAGGCACCCACGACAGGAGAGTCGATGCTCTTGGGTTCAAATACGGTAATCCACGGCAGATTCTCGGCTGCTTGGCGCCAGGCCACATTGTCCTGGTCAAGGCTTACCTGATAGATGGCTAAGCCGCGGCTATGGTAAGCCTGATAAATGTCGTTGAATATCTTGTTGAGCTGAGGAGCTGCCTCGGCGGCATAGGCCGTGAAGTTGAGCAGTACTACACGGTTCTCGGTTGCGACCTTTGACAGGCTGTACTCCTTGCCGTGGTAATCCTGCAACTTGATGTCGATGAGTGAGGCCTCATCGGCATAGATGGTATCACGCGGCGCAGTGGCTGCACGGTGGCGGCGCATGTCCTCGGTGAACTTTTTCACCATATATTCAGTGCGGGGATCATTGGGATGGAAAGAGTTGAAGGAGTTGGCCACGGCGCCGATAATGCGCAGGTCATTATCGTTCAGCGGGTCAAACAAGGGCTTACCGTCGATATATTTGTTGATGGTGTAGTAGGCAACGATGCCTCCGGGGTCGGCGACAATCTGTCGCGACAGCTGGTCTTTCCAGGCCTGAAACTCAGCCGCTGTGCCCTTGCCGCCGGCAAACTGCATTGCCTCCTTGTCAATCTTCATGACCTGTTCGGCATGTTCGCTGCCGCTGATGGTGTAGTCATAGGCGAAATTGGGAAGCTTGGCTTGGATAGTCAAGTGGTCAAGACTGTCGATGGGAAAGCAGATGGCCTGGTTGCCGCAACGCAGCTGGTAGATGTTGGGCACATTAGGTGCGGGAGCACTCACGCTGAACTTGCCGTCCTTGCCCACAACAATGCTGTCAACAATGACCCACTGGCCGTTGCTGGACTGCTCGAGCACCAGGGCAGTGGAGTCGGTAGCGCCTTCAACGGTGCCCTCGACATGGAATTGATTGCTATCGCATGCAGTCAGGACTGCAAGAACAATCGACATCAGTAGTATTTTCTTCATGTGTAATGTGAAGTTTTGGTCATTAAAAAATCGTGCGAAATTACACCTTTTTTCGTTCACTGCCAAATCAGGGTACAAAAAAACGGTGAAACCCCAACGGCCAGGCCGTTATGGACAAAAATTAAAATGACTCGCCTCACGGCGAGCCCTTTCAATCTCTAAAATCTTTACCTTATGAAAAAAATTATTACCTATTGTTTTGCGGTGCAAAATTACTGCCAATCATTGTGACTGCTCTCAAAAATAGTGTTAAATAAGTTTAAATGGGCGGCAATTTGTTAGTCAACACACCATCGAGGCTAGTCTCGACAGGTTTAAAACTGACTTTTTGCCACCCAAAATCCCATCTCAATGGTGAATTTGAATCACATTCCGAGCACAATGCTAATCACAGCAGCCACATCTCCAATGGAAATCTCTTGGTCTCCATTGACATCAGCCCTCTGCACATTGGCGGCATCGGTGGGATAACCCAGGATGATGCTGATGAGCAGCGAGATGTCATTGATGTTGACCTCTCGGTCGCCGTTCACATCGCCATTCAGGTAAGAGAATTGGTCGGTGATGTCGGCAACAGTGTATTTGTTGCTGGTCGATGTGATTTCCAGATAGATGTCATTACTGATGTCGGTAACATCCACGCTCTGGTGCTGGTTGTCGCCCTGGCTGAGCACGACATTGAAGACATAGTCCGGGTTGTTGATGTTGAAGGTGCGGTAGTAGAACTTCTGTCCCAGGACTGTAGTGGTGGCATTGATCTGCACGCCCGGCCAACTGTCGTTGATATCACCGGTACTGTCCCAAGCGTACACATAGACGCTGCTCCAATTGTTGGGGGCGACGGTCGGGTCCTTGATGTAGACTGTTGCCGTGTAAGGCACAAAGCCGTGGAAGATGTACTCACGCTGCACGATATTGCGCACTTTACCCTCGTACAGGACACCTGCCGTCAGCACCGTGTTGTCGGTGAAGGTGAACAGCATTGCTCTCGCTGGCGGTTATGGTGACGGCCACGCTGCCCTCGTAGTGTCCCGACGGCTTGTCGATGGTCAGGGTAGGGGCAGGAGAGGTGTAGTTGGTCACCTCGTGGTCCCAGTTGCCGTCGATGTAATAGCCGTGGTTGCGATAGGTCAGGTCGCTGGTCTGCTGCCCGTCGGTGACAAAGATGACGCCTGTGGGCTCGCTGCTGGCCGTTCCGTTATAGGCCCATTTCCAGATTTTGCGGCTGCCGTCGTTGTTGGTGCCCATCAGCGTCATCGCCTGGCCGGGCCAACTGCCGCCCGTGAAGTTGCTGCTGCTGTTCCAGATCCATGTCGTCACATTCCCGACGCCCGTTCCGGTCTCGAGGAACACGCTCAGGTCATCTTCCTCGCAACTGGGCTCGTACACGTCGACGGGAACAACGGGCGAGGTGCCGTTGCCCTCACCGTCGTTTTCTGACAGTTCCTCCTGGGTGCCGTCATAACTCAACACCGTGCCGGCGTTGGCGCTGCTGGTGTACAGGAAGGGGCCGTCCTCGCCGATTTTGCCTGGGGCAGCCGTGAGGTTGGTCGAGAGCACATAGATGCGCATGTTGCCCTTGCCGCTGCACGCGGTGGTGGTGAGCGTGCCGTTGGTGACGGTCTTCACATCGCCAGTGATGCAGTCGGTATACGTGCCGTTGAGCACACCGGAGAATGTGGCGGGGCCGTTGATGGTCACCAGCACGTAACTGTCGGTCGTGCTGTCGGTGTAACGGCGCTTGAAGGCATAGCCGCCGTTCGAGGAGCAGCCTGTGGTGCTGTACTGGCCCTTGCGCAGGGCGGGTACCGCTTGACGGATGCGGTTCAGACGTTGCAGGTGCTTGACGAGCGGTTTGGAGAGCGTGGCGGCCATGTTGCCGTCGGCACCGCTGGCAATACCGAAGTCATTGACCGTCAAGTTACCCTTGATGTATCCGCCATAATAGGCTCGGCCGCTGTCCTTGAGCGGTCCATTGCCGCCCGGATCGATGGTCTTGCCGGCCTTGAATTCCACCTCGCTACCGTAGTACAGGCACGGGATGCCGCGGAAGGTGAACATCAGCGACAGGTTTTCGGCCCACTGGGCAGTGCCCTCGTTAAAGCGGATGTTGTCGTTGGGACCGGGGCTGTAGTCGTGGCTGTCGACGTAGACCACATTATAGGTCGCGTCGTTGTAGTACTTGTCGCCGTCAATGGCCAGGTTCCACACGCTGGCGATGTTGTGGAACGAATAGTGGACGGGGAAATCAATCACATTGAGCCCCGAAGCGCGGCTCACGTCGGGTGCGTGGTAGGCGTTGCCGTTGAGCACGGCATTGTTCGACGTGGGCATGGCGCTGCTGGTCTCAGTGTTGTTGTCGGCATACATCTGTTGGCAGGAACTGATGTTGGCCAGGGTGTTCAGGTCGGTGCTCTCATACACGGCGACGCCATCCCAGTAACCGGCATCGTAGTTCCAACTGTAGTCCTTGTTCTCGGCCCAGGTGTAGAAATAGGGCGACAGCGCGGGCTGGTTGCGGTAGGTGACGCTGCCCTGGTAGCGGGCGCACACCTCGGTGCACATGAAGAAGTCGGCTCCGTTCAGTCGTTTGCTGCGGTACTGCTCGCCCAAGGCCTGAAACGCAGGGATGTAGACCTTGTTGAACGTCAGGCGGGCGATGTGGCCGCCAGTGTCGATGCGGAAACCGTCAACGCCCATCTTGATGAACGTGCCGTAGCAGTCAATCAGGTATTGCGCAACGGCGGGATTTTCAGTGTTCAGATCAACGCAGTCACCCGCAATCTGGGCCCACCAGCGCGTGTTGTCGTCCCAGTTGAACTGACCGAAGTGGTGCCAGCGGTTGTGGCTGTCATGGTTCTGGTTGTCGGTGTTCTTCATCTGCTTGAGCCGGGCGTCATACTGCTGGCCTGCAGGCAGACTGTTGTAGTTGGTGGGCAATACGCCGCCCACCGAGTCGGTGGTGTAGGGGAGCATGCACTCGTTGATTTTGAACTGGTTGGCATTCCAGTCGCGCGTGAACAGTTTGCATAGGTGTTCCTCACCGAAGTTGCCCGTGTGGTTCAGGACTATGTCGAGCATGATTTTCATGCCGCGGGCATGTGCCTCGTCGATGAGCGTCTGGAATGTCGTGTCGCCGCTCTCGTAGCGGTGGTCGACACGCGAGAAGTCACGTGCATGATAGCCGTGGTAGTCCAGGCCTGACGCATTCTCGACAATGGGGGTGACCCACACGGCCGTGAAGCCCAGAGCCTTGATGTAGTCCAACTTGTCGATCAAGCCCTTGAAGTCGCCGCGCCAGCACGGGTCGCCATGGTTGGCGTTGGCTCCGTCCCAGCATTGCGCATTGTTGCCCGGGTCACCGTCATAGAAGCGCGTGGTGATGACAAAGTAGATACTCTCGTCGCGGAAGTCGTTGCGTGGGCCCACAAATGCGCCCCATGCCTGCTGCCCAGCCACGACAACCAGTAACAGCAGCACACTCAACCTGAAGATGGTATAACTTTTTTTCATAGAAACAAAGAGGTTAAATGTTTATAATGATTTTGCAAAAGTAATACAAAATTCCGATTAAGCGAGAACAATGAGGGTTTATTCTTCTTGTCGTGTGCAACGAAAATTTATTTTGATTATGTCGAAGTCCCGTAGGGACGATTAGGGTTTAGCCGTGTGTGAAACCTGCGGAGCCTTATCGCCCCGTATGGGGATTTTAACGGAAACCAATAATGTGAAATATGCGCCAAGCCGCATGGGCTGACGCATATTTCTATAATATCTCTCTGGAATGATATGCTTACTCCCAAGTGCCAGTTAACACAAAATTGATGAGTGTAGTTACATCGTTGTTGTCGATAGTAGCATCATCACACACATTTGCATTTATTTCGTTGAACGGTGTTACGGGCTTGCCCAACACATAGTCAATCATGTCTGTGACATCATTGATATCGACTGAGTGGTCATTGTTGACATCGCCAAGCATGGATGATGTATGCATGAAGATTTTCAACATCGGCGTGCCGTTCTCGGTATCTTGTACCCATACTTCCTCCTCTCGTCCTGCCTGTAGTGCCGTGGCAATCGTACCGTCAGCCAACTGCTCAACAGTGCATTGCATTTCTTCGGGAATACTGGTTGGGAACTGTTTTATGTAACTATTGATAATGGTGCCCCTGTTTGGTATATTGGACGGATCTGTACTATAGTTGAATGTTCCTGTTGACAAGCAATTAGTGATGGTTGCTGTTGTATAGTTTTCACCATCGATGAAACCGAGAAACGCTCCATTCCAAATTGAATTATTTATCGTAATAATTGATCCGCTGAATAGGCAATCCTTTATTATTAGCGTGCCATTCTTTTTACATCCAACAAAAGCAGCACACTCGTCATATGAAGTGTTCTTTGATGTTATGTCGGCTGAAACCCAAATGTTTTCAATTGTAGTAGTTCCATAAGCATCTGCAATAACTCCAGCACAATGGCAGAACATTGTTACCAATGTACCATTGACATGCAGATTTTTAATTGTTGCACCATTAACTTTTGTAAATGGTGCGCACATATTATTACCAGTAATGTTATATGCTATTGTAAGAGTGTGACCTTGGCCATCAAAAGTCCCACTATATTTTACGCCAAGTTCATTACCTCTAGTGTCCCCAATTCTTGTTTGGTCGTCACCTAGATCAACATCTGCTATCATTATAGCGTTTGCTGAAGCGTTAGTATTGAGAACAATAGCAGCAAATTCATCCCAGTCAGCGGCTGAACCTATGAGGTAGTAGCCGTCATTGTCTTGCTCAATTGCCCATGCCGAAAGGCTGGCGAAAAAAGCCATGAGTAATAAAAATCTTTTCATAATTTAATTGATTATTGGATTAATGTAAGGAATTACAAAGCAAAGAGGCACAAACCAACTTGCGCTGGCTTGTGCCGTGTAGAGATAAAAAGCCGAAAAAGTACCCTACTGAATCTGGGGGGGCAATAATTCGCTGAATCTCAATGGATTAGTCAACCCATTATTGTTTTTGAATAATATGATATCTGTCAAATTCATATCTATGGCAAAAATAATCAGATTTTTTGAAATAATCTACATTAAGCGCGAAAAATCTCGTCAAGACAATAATTCAATTGATTGAACTATAACCGCCCACAGCACGGTTAAGTGACTGAGTCGGATTTATGACACACCGCCTTTGTACTACCTTTGTGCCTTTTTGTTGAAAACTTTCAATCTCTATTCGCTCTTGTGTGCTTTTTTTTGTAAATTTGCGGTCTGTGACCTTGTTTGCTTAATACATTAACAATTATAAATCAAAAACAGATGAAGAAGAATCTACATGTCATTGTGCTAGCTATGGCAGCCTTGATAGGACTGCAGGCGGCAGCTGCGATACCCAGTGGCTACTACAACACAGCATTGGGTAAAACAGACCAGGAACTGATGACCTCGTTGCACAAAATCATCAGGGGCCACTACAAGGTTAGTTATGATAATCTGTGGGCAAAATTCAAAACCACCGATTGCAATGGAAATATAATTATTGACCGTTACTCGACAACGCAGTACACCTATGGCACCGGCCAGTGCGGCAACTACAGCGGTGTGGGTGACTGCTATAACCGCGAGCACTCGGTGCCCAACAGTTGGTGGGGCGCTGACCAGGATACCATGTACTCCGACCTGTATCATCTGTATCCTGTCGATGGATGGGTCAACAGCCAGCGCGGCAATCACCCCTTCGGTGACTGCGCCAACGGTTCTGCATGCGGAACCGGCAAACTGGGCACTTGTACCCATAGTGGATACACGGGAACGGTGTTTGAGGTTGCCGATGAGTACAAGGGCGACTTCGCGCGTACTTATTTTTATATGGTGGTGCGCTACATGGACCGTGTTGGTTCTTGGACCAGCGGACCGGGCAGCGCAGTGTTTACCAACAGCAGTTACAAGCACTTGACACCTTGGGCCATCAGCCAGTTGCTCGAGTGGCACCGCAATGACCCGGTGAGCACACTGGAGTCCAACCGTAACGATGCGGTGTACGGTATACAGAACAACCGCAACCCGTTTATCGACCATCCCGAGTTGGCCGAATACCTGTGGGGCAATTATACAGGCACTGCATGGACGGGCAGCGCATCGACATCGCCTGTGATTTCATCGCCCACCAACGGGTCAACCATCAATGTGGGCACCAACACGGGCAGCGGCGTGAGCAAGACCATTACCGTCAAGGGCGTTTATCTGACCAAATCTGTCACTGTGTCGGTTACCGGCACGGGATTTACCGTCACGCCGACTACGCTCACTGCGGCTGCCGTCAATGCCGGCACAAGCGTCACCGTGACCTATAACGGCACGGCAACCAATGCAACAGGCAGCATGACCATCAGCAGCAGCGAGGTGAGCAACACCACCACTTTGACGGCGACCTACAACACCGGAGGCGGCTCGGGCGGTACCGAGACCATCGAGACCTGGGAAGGCTGCAGCGGATATGATAACTACAGCGACAAGACGGTGCAGGGCAAGGCATTCAAGTGGAATTTCTCCAACGCTGGCCTTTTCAGCCAGACCAATGACCACTGGAATGACGCCCTCGGCTGCCGTTTCGGCAAGAACACCAATTCCTATATCGCAATGGCCGAGGATGTGACCGACGGTGCCAGCCAGGTATCCTTCTATGCCGCTAAGTACGGCAGCGATGCTAATCCGACCATTCAGTTGCAATATAGCACCAACGGCGGCAGCACATGGACAACCTTTGCTACATGCACCCCCAATTCTACATGGCAGCAGTACATCTATAATCTGAATGTCACGGGCAATGTTCGCTTCAAGTTCGCCCAGACTGCCGGTTCGCGCCTCAACATCGACGACATCGCCATCACCAGCAACAGCGCACCTGTTACCAATCCTCAAATCACTGCACCGGTCAACGGCTCGACAGTGGATGTGGGCACCATCCCCGCCACGGGAACATCGGTGAGCAAGATTATTAGTGTCAAGGGCAGTGACTTGACCAAGACACTCAGTGTCAGTGTGAGCGGCACGGGCTTCTCTGTTACTCCGTCGGCCATCATCGCCAGCGCTGCCAACAATGGCACAAGCGTTATCGTGACCTATACCTCGTCGGTTGCCGGCAATGCCACTGGCACACTGACCATCAGCAGCAGCGAGGCGAGTGTGACGGTCAACTTGACGGCCAGCAAGGTCGCCGCCCCGACCATTTCCATCACATCGCTTGATGCAATCGAGGCCGAGCAGGGCGGTGCTTCTACCTATGTGCAGGGAACCGTGAGCGCCGATAACAATACTGCCAATATCACCCTCAGCGTTGAAGGCAACTTCGAACTCAGCCTGAACCGTTATACCTGGAGCCGCACCCTCACGCTCGACCCGACGGGCGAGGTATTCTATGTGCGTCTTGCCGACACGGGTACTGCAGGCGACTATAACGGCACCATTACGGCAACGACCGGCACAGTGACGGCTTATGCCGATGTTCAAGGCACCGTAAACCCCAAGCCGTTGAAAATCGGAGATGTGAACATGGACGGTGAGGTTGATATCAACGATGTGACTGCACTCATCTCCCGTGTCCTAGGTCAGGTAGTTACTCCGTTCGATAGCCAAGCGGCTAATGTGAACGGTGACAACGAAATCGACATCAATGATGTCACCGCGTTGATTTCGATTGTTTTAGGCATCGGTAACACTGCGATGATACACGGAACCTGGGACGCTGTTCCGGTTGATGGAGGTATCCTCGTGGAGAACTATAGCAGTGAGTCGCTTGAGGTCTATGACATGGATGCGGCTTGCGCTGCCGTGATAGAGCCTGACAGTAAAACCGTTGTGGATCTGCCCAAGGGTATTTACCTGGTATCGGGTGAAACCCTTTCACGCAAGGTGGTTGTCAAGTAAAGCATAAAGCAATTGCTAATAACGAAGGGAGGGCGTGCAGAATTCTGCTACGCCCTCCCTTCGTTATGTATTTTCTGTTGGTGTCGGCCCCGTTAGGGATAACCATGGTAAAGGCAGGGGTACAACTGGGCTTGGCAGGGTGTAACATCCTCTTGTGCTAGTGCCAACAGGATGTGTCAACCAACCTTGACCGGGTTGCTTCGGGCCAGCCGCGACATGGTATGCTGCCTATCTGTGCAAGCTGGTCGGTGTGGCTGTGCATAATTCATCTGCTTGAATAAGAACCATGCTGGACGGGCGGGAAAAATTATCAAATTAGTTAATAGTTTATAAGAGAATATCATTGCCTAATTATAATTGTATAATTCGCTTAATTCGAATAATTCGAAGACATTTAACGACTTGGGTCTGCATCCATATCGTTTCCTTTTTTTATAACAGCGTCACCAATGACATCCACACATCAATGATGTGTTATACAGCTTGTTGCAATAAGAAAATGAGAGAGCGTGCCATGATCATGGCACGCCCTGCTCAGTTATGTTATGTTGGAATAACCGATGGTTTATTTCTCAACATTGGGCACTACTACAGGCTTACCCATCAGGGTAAGGGTTGCACCGTTCAGCACCCTATCAATCAAAGTCGTCACATCGTTGATGTCACAACGAGTATCATTATTCATATCGGCGCAAATCATGCAGATTTCACCACCATTCAGAACAAAGGTGATCATGTCGGTTACATCGTTGATGTCGATGAATCCATCATGGTTAACATCACCCTGGGCATAGGGATGAGCGTTCTCGAACAAGGTTACCTCCTCGATGTTGCTCCAGTCACTCTCGGTGTTATCGGCATAGAGAGCCTTAACCCTGTAGAGGAAGGTGCCGGCTTCGGCGAGGTCCTTAACGGTATAATACTTTTCGGTAATGCCCTCGATGAGACGATAGTTGGCGTCACCGGTCTCGCTGGCCATCAGGGTTGCGGGACGAGCATCACCCGAATATACGGCGATCAGGCTCATGTCAGGCGAGTAACTTGCATCATTAGAGATGATGGTAATCTTCTCGCCGGAACTTGCGGTTACCAGCCAGTAGAAGGTGTCATTCTGGACAAAGTTGTGGCTTACAGCAGCGGTCTGCGGCGTACTGATAGTCACATCGCCAACACCGTTATAGTTGTTGATCGACTTAACCATCACGGTGAAGGTGGCATTGGTGTAACCCTCGGGAATGGTATAGGTGATATAGCCCTGTGCGACACCAAGGTAGTTGTTCTTGATGTAGATGGCATTGTTACCACCACGCACATTGAGGCTTGCCCAAGGTGCAGACAGGGTGATATCGGCATAGGAGTCGGGGTAAGCGCTGCCAGTCAACGAATGGAGCAGGACGGGCTCAACTACCTTGGGCGATACCTCGAGGGTGTAGCTGGTGACATTCTCTGCCAGGGTCTCGTCGGTCCAGTCGGCACGGAATTGAGTCAGTGAAATGTAGGTCTCGTTGGCGGGCAGCATAACGGGAGCATACTTCACAAATGTTGCAACACCGTTCAGGCTTACATTTACAGCATCGGCACCACCACCCGAGATGGTGATTGTTGCGCTCTGGTTGCCATAAGCCGTCGGGGTGTAGGTTACCGTTACGGTAGCACCTGCCATTGCCTGGGCTGCAGTAAGGGTAGCCGGGCTGAAGGTGTAGACACCATTGGGATCATTCAGTGACAGGGTTAGGTTGCTGTTCAGGTTCTGACCGTTAACGACGAAAGTCTGGGTTGCGGTCTCACCGACAAGGGCATTGAACGACAGCGACGAGGGATTGGCCGAAATGGTGCGAACGGGCTGGGTTGCAGTACCAGTGAGCGAAACAGTCTTGGAGGTTGCACCGCCGCCGCTCACAGTAACGGTTGCATTGTGGTTACCTGCCGCCGTCGGGGCATAGGTTACGGTTACGGTAGCACCGGCTGCAGCCTGGGCAGCAGTGAGAGTGGTCGGGGTGATGGTGTAAGCACCATTGCCACCGCTCAATGACAGCGTGAGTGCACCAGTCAGGTTAGTACCTGTCACATTGAAGGTCTTGGTAACAGGGTTCTCGGTGTCAGTGCTGAATGATAACGAACTGGGATCCACCGTGATAGCGCGAGGGGGCTCGCTTGCGTTACCGGTAAGGGAAACAGTCTTGGTTTCGGCACCATCACTGGTCATGGTGATTGCACCGGTGTGGTTACCAGCGGTAGTGGGATTGTAGGTTACGGTAACCTCAACGCCTGTCGTCGACAGAGCGGCGTTGCCCTTCAGGATGACAGCGGGAGAAACCGTGAAGCCGGTTCCCGAAGCAGTCAGCCTGATGCTGCTGGTAAGGTTAGCAGCTGTAACCCTGTAAGTCTGGGTCACTGGAGTACCAGCCTGGGTGCTAAAGGACAGCGAGGTGGTACTGGGTGTGATGACAGGAGCTGCAGTTGCTGAGGTGCCGGTCAGGGATACGGTCTGGCTCGTAGCGCCGTTGCTGGCAACAGTGATTGTACCGGTGTGGTTGCCAGTAACAGAGGGATTGTAGGTCACGGTCACGGTAGCGCCTGCCATTGCCTGCTCCTTGGTGAGGGTAGTGGGTGAAACGGAGAAGTAACTGTTACCGCCCTTGGTAATCGTCACATCGGCATAGAGGTTCTCGGCATTAACGGTGAAGGTCTTGACCAGGAGAAGTCTCGAAGGCCAACGAGGTGGGGTTAACGGTCAGCGCGGGCTGAGTAACCTGTCCACCGGGAGGCATAATGCCCACGATAGCCTGCTGCGACGAACTGAAGGTGTAACCACCATAAGAGAAAGCGTTCATGGAATACCAACTGTTGCCATCACCACTCCAACCGAAGTTCACATGATACTTGCTGTCACTGTCACGATAACCATCGACGTTGAAAGCATGACCGCCGCCAGAGGTGCTGACACCCAGATAAACGACGGGGCGACTTGCAGCCATCTCAGCGATAATCAGATTGGCCCAGTTGGTTGCAGAATAAGCCGACTTGTTGACCAAGCGAGTGTTAGAGTCATAACCCAAGGTCTTAAACATGGTGGCGATATCGTCCGAGTTGGTATTGTAGATACCGCTACCACCTGCGCTCTCGGTTCCATACATCATTTTCTCGAGTTGACCCACATAGCGCATCAGCGTAGCAACGGCGTTACCCTGAGCGGTCGTGTAGCCGCTGGTGTAACTGTCCTTCATGTTGCCCCAGTCAAACGTGGTGGCCGACAATGAAGGATAGGTAAAGTTGACACTGTTATATTGGGCCAACTCAAGCGTTGAAGTGTAGGATGCCAGAGCCGGCACCTGAGTGGTCGGGTACTTCCAGTAGTACAACACCATCGAGGCCGACGTTGCGGGACATCCCGTATAGCACTGGTATGATTTATTATTGTAAGTGAAAACGCACTTGTTCCAGTAGGGAGCCGTCTGATCCCAGGTTGCAGTCAGCAGCGGTCCGTAGGTCGTGGCACTCAACTGGGTGCGCTGATCAGAAGGACGCTCAACCCTGATGTTGGGGTTAGCCTGCAAGAAGTCCATCTGCTCTTTGTAGCAATCGAGCAGATACTGAAGTCCGTCGGGGATGCGGTCCATGTTGAGCGGTTTGTCGCCGACCATCAGGATTTGCTCTGCACGGTCATCGCCCGAGATTACCAGGAAGGTGGTGGAGGTGTTGTAGATGTAATACACGGGCAGGTTCAGCTTTGTATTACTACCATACTCGGTTTTCACCAACACGGGATTCAAAGCAGCCGGAGCCATCATCTTGCCGGCATACATCTCATTGGCAAGATAATTCTTGGCCACCTTTTCAGCTGCCGCCTTGTCGACAGGGGCAGCCTGTAATGACAGCGCAGTAATTGCTACTGTCAATAACAATAGGACTTTTTTCATTATAAAATAAAATTAGTTTATTAAATAGATGTTGATTAAACAAAATTCGGTTTTCATTTTCATAAAACGGTGGCAAATGTATACATTATTTATTTAATGGACAAAAAAATTACTATAGAAAAATGGATTTTTACAGCAAAACGCCATATCTTTCCAACGAGTGATTTTTACTCACCCCACAAAACCAAAAAGTTCACGCCAGTGATTTCCAAAGCATGTTTCATACTACAATTTTTTGCAAAAAAAGCTGGGTACCATGATTAACATTTATTATGCAATACACTATGTATTTTTGCATTATTTATGTGAAAATTGTGTAACATACCCTAATTTTAACATCCTAAAACAAAATTTTCTACTTCTTTTAGACCTCAATTCAAAAAAAGGCAGTAATTTAGCGGCGCTTTTTGCAGACATGAGTTTGTGAAAGCTGATATGGCCCTTATGGACCACATTATATAAACATTAACTGTAATAAAAGATTATGGCAAAAGAAATCGTTAAGCCCGCTACCGGCAAGTTAGGTATTATGGTAGTAGGATTGGGTGCCGTGAGCACCACGTTCATGACTGGTGTAATGATGACCCGCAAAGGCCTCGCAAAGCCTGTGGGCAGCATGACCCAGTACGACAAGATTCGTGTTGGAAAAGGCGAGAACAAGAAGTATTTACACTATAACGAGATCGTGTCGATGCCCAGCCTGGACGACATCGTGTTCGCCGCTTGGGACGTATTTCCTGCCAATGCTTATGAGAGCGCCATCAACGCCGAGGTATTGAAGGAGAAGGACATCGAGCCCGTCAAGGACGAGTTGCTGAAAATCAAGCCGATGAAGGCTGCGTTTGACAAGAACTACGCTAAGCGTCTTGACGGTGACAATGTGAAGCAGTGCAAGGACCGCTGGGACATGACCGAGCAGGTGCGTGAGGACATCCGCAACTTCAAGAAGGAGACCGGTGTTGACCGCGTGGTTGTACTGTGGGCCGCCTCGACCGAGATTTATGTTGAGCCCGACATGAAGTACCATGGCACCATGGCCGCCCTCGAGCAGGCCATGAAGGACAATGTGGTCGACAAGGTGGCTCCCTCGATGTGCTATGCTTACGCTGCACTGGCCGAGGGTTGCCCCTTCATCATGGGTGCTCCCAACACCACCGTCGACATTCCCGCCATGTGGGAGATGTCTGAGAAGACCCAGGTGCCCATTGCCGGTAAGGACTTCAAGACCGGCCAGACACTGGTGAAGAGCGGCTTCGCTCCCATCATCGGCACCCGCATGCTCGGCCTGAACGGTTGGTTCTCGACCAACATCCTGGGCAACCGCGACGGTCTCGTGCTTGACGAGCCCGCCAATTTCCGCACCAAGGAGGTGAGCAAACTGTCGACCCTCGAGTCTATCCTCGTTGCCGACGACCAGCCCGACCTGTACAGCGACTACTACCACAAGGTACGCATCAACTACTACCCGCCCCGCAACGACAACAAGGAGGGATGGGACAACATCGACATCTTCGGCTGGATGGGCTATCCCATGCAGATCAAGATCAATTTCCTGTGCCGTGACTCTATCCTGGCAGCTCCCCTGTGCCTCGACCTGTGTCTGCTCATGGACCTCGCTCACCGCGCCGGCCGCTATGGCACCCAGCGCTTCCTGAGCTTCTTCCTCAAGAGCCCGATGCACGACTATACCAAGGACGAGATTCCCGTTAACCACCTGTTCCAGCAGTATGTAATGCTGAAGAACGCCATCCGTGAGATGGGCGGTTACGAAGCCGACGAGGAGATTGACTAATCATCCCTGAATCCGTTTAGAAACAACAATAACGGGTGGCGACCACAAGGGTTGCCACCCGTGTTGATTAATGGCACGATTTCCCCTGCTGGACTTAATCGGCGCGTTATGTTTTTTTTATACATATAAAATTTGCCGTTTCCATTTTATTGGAGTAAATTTGCCGCGAAATATGCAGTAGTGTCAACATTATTGCCGCTGCCGCAGTCATTTTTAACACAGAAATCAGAACAAAATTAGCGTATCATGCAAGAAATAGTTCAAGAAGATCTGGTCGCAAGAGCGGTCGCCGAAGAGAAAAAGAAAAAACGCGCTCGCACTGGTGTCAAGTGGGACCGATTGTTCATGGCCTGTGCCTATAATTGGTACTGGTTTGTATTGTCGTTGATCGTGTGCTCCTGCATTGCCTACCTGTATGCCAAGAGCCAGCCACAGTTTTATGTAGCAAGGTCATCCATCCTCATTAGGTCTAAGGACAGTGCTCAGGGCACGCCCTCAATGACCTTCAGCGACCTGGGCCTTAGCACTGTGAACTATATCCCTAACGAGCCCCACAAGCTCAAATCATCACGCGTGATGGAGGTTGTAGTGAACTCGTTGGGCCTGAATGTCCAGTACTTCGGCCACATGTTCCTGCGCGATGTCAACATCTACAAGGACACCCCCGTGCAGGTCACGCCACTCAAGGAGGTGACCTCAGGCTATACCATTACCATTGTGCCCAAGGGTGGCGATGAATTTGAGTTCAAGGTTAACGAGGGAGAATGGAAAAAAGCACACTTCGGCAACAAGGTGAACACCGAGTTTGGTCCTGTTGCCATCACCAAGACGGATAAATTCACCGACAAACACATCGACTACAATGTCACTGTCATCGTCACCAACCCGATGACGACAGCCCGCATGCTGGCATCGTCGATGATTGTTGAGTTGGCCGACCAGCACAGTGATGTCATCAACCTCGCTATCAGGGGCCAGAATCCCCAGATGTGTGCCGACATCCTCAACGCCCTGGTCGTTGCCTACAACCAGGAAGGCATCAACGACATGAACCAGGTGGCTCGCAACACCGAGGCGTTTATCGCTGAACGAGTAGCCGACCTTTCCAAGGACCTGAGCGGCGTGGACAATGAGGTAGCCATCCTCATGGCCAACTCGGCCAACTCCATGATGCTGGGTGGCGAGGGCAACACCATGCGCCACATCGACAACTCTGAGGACGCCAGCCTGGAAATCAACCTGGCAAGCCAGATCCGCAACTTCATTGCCAACATGGGTCCCAATGACCTCATTCCTGCCAACTCGGGCATGAACCACGCTGGTATCTCTGGCCAGATTGACCAGTACAACCAGGCCATGCAGGAATACCAGAAAATCGCGGCCACCTCTAGTGCCGAGAACCCCGTCATGAAGGAACTGGCCAATTCGCTGGCCACTCAGAAGAAGTCCATCCTTGCCGGTATCGACAGCTACATCAGCACGCTGCGCACCCGCCAGGGACAGGCCCAGCGCTTGCAGAGCCAGGCCCAGAGCAGCATGATTGCCAATCCTTCTCATGAGAAAGCCATCACCGAGGTCACCCGTCAGCAGAAGATTAAGGAGCAGCTCTACCTCTATCTGCTCAACAAGCGTGAGGAGAACGCCTTGCAGATGGCCATCACAGAGCCTAATGCCAAGGTCATGGAGCCCGCTATTCCCAATCCCGTGCCCGTTACTGCACCCCTGTCGCGTATCGTGCTCACCGGTATGGTCATCGGTCTGCTCATCCCGGCCCTGGTACTCTATGGCGTGTTCTGGTACTTCTCGCTCGACAAGACGATTCACACCCGTCGCGAGATTGAAGAGGTCTGCAACATCCCCATCCTGGGTGAGTTGCCCGCCAAGAAGGCCAATGTCACTGGTGAGATCGTGGTCAATGAGACCTCTAATGACCGCATGAATGAGGCATTCCGAATCATTAGAAATAACTTGGACTTCGTCACAAACCAGAATAAGCCTGACAATGAGGCAACGGTGATCCAGTTCACCTCAACCATGTCGGGTGAGGGTAAGAGTTTCGTGGCTGTGAACCTCGCGTTGTCCTATACCTATGTCAACAAGCGCGTCATCGTTGTCGACCTTGACTTGCGCAAGGGTAAGTTCTCAGAGTATGTAGGTGTGCAGGACGGTAAGGGTGCCTCGGCCTACCTGTCGGGCAAGGAAACCGACCTGAACAAGGTAATCCACCGCGGTGCCTTGCACGAGGGATTCGACATCATCAGTGTCGGCGCCATTCCCCCCAACCCCACGGCGCTGCTCATGAGCGACAACATGAAAAAGATGATTGACGAGCTCAAGAAGAGATATGACTATGTCATTCTCGATACCGTGCCCTATAACCTGATTGCCGATGCTGCTATCGTGAACCGCTTTGTCGACTTGACCATTTATGTCGTGCGCGATGGCCGTGTAGAGCAGCAGTACATGTACGAGCTCGAGAACCTTGCCGATGAGCACAAGATCAAGAACCTCACCATCCTTGTCAACGACATCAAGGTGAGCAAGACACGCTATAACTACTCCTATGCTTACGGCTACGGTAAGGGCTATGGCTACGGTTACGGTTACGGCTATGGCTACGGCTATGGCGGTGACGGCGGCGGTTATTATGTCGACGACACCCCCAAGCAGAATGATAATAAATCATAATCCCCTGCATCCCAACCCCTCGAGCTTATGAGAATTGCGGTTGTAGGAACCGGATATGTTGGACTAGTCACGGGCACCTGTTTCAGTGAAATGGGTGTCCATGTGACATGTGTGGATGTGGACCAGTCCAAAATCGATGCCCTGAACAAGGGTGTCATCCCCATCTATGAGCCTGGTCTGGAGACACTCGTCAAGAAAAACATGAAGTCCGGACGATTGAGCTTCACGACGCGTCTGGAAGATGTGCTGGACGGCGTCAATGTGGTTTTCATAGCCGTGGGAACGCCTCCTGACGAAGACGGTAGCGCCGACTTGAAGTATGTATTGGAAGTGGCGCGGACCATCGGGCGACACCTCAAGCACTATGTCGTTGTGGCAACCAAGAGCACTGTGCCCGTTGGCACTGCCTACAAGGTGAAAAATACCATCAACGAGGAGTTGCAACGCCGTGGCGTGGAAGTGGAGTTTGACATGGCCAGCAATCCCGAGTTCCTCAAGGAGGGTAATGCCGTGAAGGACTTCATGAGTCCCGATCGCGTCGTCGTGGGTGTTGAGAGTGAGCGTGCCCGCAAACTCATGGCCCGCCTGTACAAGCCTTTCATGATTGTGAGTGACCGCTTGATTTTCACCGACATCCCCTCGGCCGAGATGATCAAGTATGCAGCCAACTCGATGTTGGCCACCCGCATCAGTTTCATGAACGATATCGCCAACCTGTGTGAACTGGTGGGTGCCGATGTGAACATGGTGCGCAAGGGTATCGGCAGCGACACGCGCATCGGCAAGAAATTCCTGTATGCCGGATGCGGTTACGGTGGCTCATGTTTCCCTAAGGATGTAAAGGCGCTTATCAAGACTGCGGCCGACTACGGCTACGACATGAGGGTATTGCAGGCCGTAGAGGATGTGAATGGCGACCAGAAACGCGTACTATACAACAAACTCGTCAAATACTACGGTAGCGAGCAGGCTCTGAAAGGCAAGAACATTGCCATGTGGGGCCTTGCATTCAAGCCCGAGACCGATGACATGCGTGAGGCTCCGTCGCTGGTGCTCATCGACCTGCTGCTCAATGCAGGAGCCATGGTAAAGGTCTATGACCCGGTAGCCATGGACGAGTGCCGCCGGCGCATTGGTGACAGGGTTTCCTATGCTACCGACATGTATGATGCAGCCCGCGGTGCCGACGCCTTGATGCTGGTAACCGAGTGGAAAGAACTGCGCATGCCTAATGTGGAAGCGCTGCGGCAAGGAATGAAAGGAAACCTCATTCTCGACGGTCGCAACATCCTGGACGGCGACGAGCTGCAGCTGGCAGGATTTGAATACCACTGCATCGGCAAGTGAGGCCGCTGCCTCATTGACGACCGATTGATATCAACAAGAGGGCGCTTCAAAAAATCTTGAAGCGCCCTCTTGTATTTTTCGATGAGGTGGGATTGCGTGGGTGAACCGAGTCGACAGTATGGCCTTATCCAGCCAAGAACTCCTCGGCTGTGGCAATGTCGCCGGCGTGGTCCACATCCACGATTTTGTCGATGCTGTAAGCTTGAAGATGCAGGCCGGCATCAACGAGCGCGCGCTGGAAGTTGCGCATGCGGCTGACACCCTGCTCAATGCAACGGTCCAGCACCTCAAAGGCGTCATCGGTCATGGCATATACGCCTCCTGACACATAGCGTGCACCATCCCAGGGCTTGTCGCGGAATGCGGTGATTTCCATCTGGTCGTCCACATCGACCCATAACGGCTTCTCGTCGTCGACAAATGGGGTGACTGCCCACATGCCGTCGTGCTTGTCGTCGGCCTCAAAGGCATCGATGTATCCTCTGAAATCCTCTTCGCGGAAGATGGTGTCGACGGTGGTCAGGCAAAACTTGCCTTGAGGAATCACTCGACTCAGGTGCCACAGGCTGTGCATCGAACTGGGAGTGGACTTGACAACCAAGTTGAGGGGAACTGGCAGTTCCAGGCTCTCGAGATATTCCCTGACCTCGGTCATGCGTTCGTTGACGATGATGCTGATGCTCTCGGCATTGCACCTGAGCATGATGTTGATGAGACGCCCGATCATGGGCTCTTCTTGCAGTTCCACGAGGGGCTTGGGCTTGGCAACGCCCTCTTGTGCAAGGCGTGAGCCCTCACCGGCAGCTATGATAGCGTAATTCATGTCGTTGTTGTTAATGTGATATTTATTGAGTTGTAGTGACGCAAAATCTTGCTTGTTGACAGGTGGGGTGGGATTCTACAGTTTCTCAATCCAATCGGTCACCTCGGTGACATGGGTGATGGCGTGAGGATGGGTCTGCCGGTCCTCTTCTTCGGTCCACCCCTTGCCCTTGAGCCACAGCACATGGCAGCCAAGCTGCTCGGCGGGCTCAATGTCCTTGCGCAAGCTGTCGCCCACGACGAGCACTTGCTCGGCAGGCAACTCAAGCGCATCGACGCCCAGGCGGAATAGGGTGGGGTTGGGTTTGCGCACACCCACCACGGCACTCTCGATGATGCCCTTGAACAGGTGGCGGATGCCGTAGTCGCGCAGTACCTCGTCGATGTTGCCGTAGAAGTTGCTCACCAGCATCATCGGGTAGCGCTCGTGCAGCTGCTCAAGCATGGGGCGTGCCTCGTCGATGCAGGCGCGTGCGGCGTTATCGCAGTAGGCGGCAATCTGCTCCACCCAGCGGTCTCGGGTGCAGGCGTTGGGTTGCTCGGGCAGGTATCCTATCTCTAGCGCCACCTTCTTGAGCAGCAGCGTGTGGAAGTTATCCTGCGGCAGGATGATTCGTTCGCGGGCCAGTGCTCGCTCGCCTTCAACATAGGCGGTGCGGAATGTCGCCTTGTCGATGGGCACGCAGGCCTGCTGGTAGCCCTCCCACAGCACCTCACTCCAGTGCACGCCGCGGCTGTCGAGTGTGCCGCCGTAGTCAAAGATGATTCCCTTGATCATGCAGTCATCGATGCATTATTCGCCCTTGGTCAGGTCGAGTTTCACATTGTCGCGTCCGCGGTCCTGGAACAGCTTGGGCAGGGGGTTGCGATGGGCCTCGTCATAACGGATGCGGGAGCGGTACACATCGATGGCCGTGTAGATGGCATGGCGCATCGAGGACTCGTTGGCAAGTCCCTGGCCTGCAATGTCATAACCGGTGCCATGGTCGGGGCTGGTACGCACGATGGGAAGTCCGGCGGTAAAGTTCACGCCCTCGTCCATCGCGATAGTCTTGAAAGGCACTAGACCCTGGTCGTGGTACATCGCCAGCACTCCGTCAAAGCGACGGTAGTGGCGGGCGCCAAAGAAACCGTCGGCGGCATAGGGGCCGAAACACTGCACGCCGTCCTCGTCGAGCGACTGCTGGATGGCGGGAAGGATGATGTCGCGCTCCTCGGTGCCCAGAATGCCGTTTTCGCCGGCATGGGGGTTGAGCGACAGAACGGCGATGCGCGGACCGTCGATGCCGAAGTCGCGCTTCAGCGTCGTGTTGAATTGCAGCAAGTGCTCACGGATGCTCTCTATTGAGATTGCGCCGGGCACTTGGGACAGAGGCATATGGATAGTGGCGAGTGCAATGCGCAGGTTGCCGGTGCACATGACCATCAGGGCTTTATCGCCATCTCCGGCAGCGCTTTCCAGGTACTCGGTATGGCCGGGAAAATGGAATTGGTCGCTCTGGATGTTGTCCTTGTTGATGGGGGCGGTAACCAGCACATCGATCAAGCCGGCCTTCAAGTCTCTAACGGCGGCTTCCAGGGCCAGAAATGACGCCAATCCGGCCTGCTTGCTGGGCTGGCCTAATTCCACCTTGATTTCCTGGTTGATACATTCCACCAGGTTAGGCATGTTATCCTTGAGGTTCTCGGCACTCTTGGTATGGTTGATCTGGAATCCGGGCAGGTTGCAAGCATTGCGGTGGTAGCTGACAATCTTACTCGAGCCATAGAGCACCGGAGTGCACATGTCGATCATCTCGGGCACGCCCACGGCCTTCAAGGCTACTTCGATGCCGATGCCGTTGGTGTCGCCCAGGGTGATGCCCACTTTCAAGCGTTTTTTATTGTCTTCACTCATAATGATGTGTCAAAATTTTTTACTGTTGAACCATAAAATCAAACTGCAAAGTTACACATAAATTTCATTTCGCGCAATACCGCCGAGCTTTCTCGTGAAGATGAATGCTCAAAGACGGGCACCGGGGAGGGTGGGGCGGTGATGGGTGTGGCTACTGTTTTCGTCAGGCGTGTTGTTTTATTGCGCTGCATGATTGTGATGATATGGAAAATCTTTTATATATTTGCAGCGTTCATTTCAATCAACATCGATGTTACCTAACCCTTTGACAAACCTCAAGGTCGCGTGTGCCCTCTTGTTTGCCCTGGCGGCTACTGCTGCGGCTCATGCCCAATTCGTGCGTTCGGCTTTCATGATGGAAAGCGCGCAATACCGTATGCAGATCAATCCGGCGCTGGCTCCTGATCGCGGATATGTACACCTGCCTGCCGTCAGCAATACATCGGCTTGGGCCTACTCCAATGTGCTGGATGTGGATGCCATGAATGAAATGGCAAAGAATATCGACGACCCCGACTACTATACTACCGATGGCTTTTATTCCAACCTGAAGGACAGGAACCGCATCACTGCCGGGTCAGGTATCGATGTGGTGGCTGCGGGATGGTGGCATGGCAAGGGCTTCATGTCGTTCAACATCGGTGTCAAGGTCGACGGTAACGCCAATGCCCCCCTGGAGATGTTTACCTTCATGCGTGACATGAGGGGCATGAATTCCAATGACTATTCTGATTATATATGCGATATGCGCGATGTGGAATTCAATGCCACGGCCTATACCGAGATTGGTTTTGGCTACACACGCCAGATTGATCACCGATTGAGCGTCGGTGGCCGTGTCAAGGGGCTGCTGGGCATTGGAAACATGAAACTCCAGGCTGGCCGTGTCGCTGTCATCACTAACCTGGTGGGATTGGATCCTGAATTGGACTGGAGTACTGCGTCGGCCATGGACTTGAGGAATGCTCGCGGCACCGCGTGGGTGGAGGCTGATGCTCATCTCGAGAGCTCTTGCGAGGGGCTTGAGCTTGTAACCAACGACGATAACTATATCGAGACGCTCAGGTTCCATGGCCGTAATTTGGGGTTCTCGGGGTTTGGCGCTGCTGTGGATGTGGGCGTTGCCTATGAGGTGGCCAACGGCCTGACCCTATCGGCAGCAGTTAATGACTTGGGCTTCATCAGGTGGTCCAGCGGATGCACACGGGATGCCTATGCCAATACCGAGGACTTGGCTTTCGACAGCAGCCATCCGGGCGATATCACCCGTTTTATGGGCATTATCGGTAGCGACGAACCGATAAACCTTCACCTGCTGCGTTTGACCCCGACCGGTGAGAAACGCTCTCGCTCCACCTCTCTCTCGAGCACGATAACCCTGGGCGGCGAGTACAGGCTGGCAGGTGGTAAATGGGGCTTTGGCGCACTCTATTCCCACCACAATGTCAAGCCATCCTCGCTTGACGAATTAACTTTAGGTGTGAACCTGCATCCTGCTGGTTTGCTGGACTTTGCAATCACCTATTCTCCTTTATTGTGTGGTGGCCAGTCCTTCGGTGCGGCCATGAAATTGGGCCCGCTGTTTGTGGGTACCGACTACATCTATCTGGGCAACGGATCCAAGGGTTGCAATGCCCTCGTCGGTTTGTCGATTCCCCTGGGAAAACGACCTCAATAGGGCGAACGCTCCACATTGCGCGACAGGAACTGCGAGAACTGCAGTTTGTTACTGACTGTCAATAATTTAACAAAGATTTTTGTCGTCAAAAAAATGTGTGCGCACTTCCTGCGAAGTGTGTGCTTTGTTAAGTATTAAAATTCCAAATACTTGTATAAAATTACCATTTGAAAAAACTGCGAAAATAACCGAAAACCATAAGAGGAAACCACTTGTCAGATCTGCTGTTGTTCCATAGAGCTGTTTTGCGGTAAAAAAAACCACGATTCCATCGACTAAAATTGCCTATTTATTTGCTCAAGTAAGGGAAAAAACCTACTTTTGCAGTTCGTTATGCGTGCGTTGCGTGCGCTCACGCATGAGCGCAATATTGACGCATATGCAAGACATATCACAGGTAACCCGCTGATAATGACTACTGCGACAGTGTCACCAGCTTTACCCGCTCTCCACTGGTCCACCGGCTCACTAGACCCGGTGTCCCCCCGCTTTATCCCTATGAAGGTTTCTGAATAAGTTCATACTCGGTATCTTCATTGTGGTTAGCTGATAATCTTGTTTTATTCATGCCCACAGCAACTAAGCAGCGCGAGAGCAACATCGAGTTGTTCAGGATTTTCCTGATGCTCATGATCATTGCCCACCATTATGTGGTCAACAGTGGTATTGAAGGGCTCTATGATTTCAACCGCGTAAGTGGCAACCAGGTCTTTCTCGAGCTGTGGGGGTGGGGCGGCAAAGTAGGCGTCAACTGCTTTCTGCTGGTTACGGGATACTTCATGTGCCAGAAGGATTTCACTTGGCGTAAGTTCCTCAAGCTCTATCTCGAGGTCAAGTTCTATAAGTTGGCTATTGCTCTCATCTTCGTCCTCGCCGGACGCCAGGCACTCACGGCAGGCTATTGCTTCAACACCGTTTTCAGTGTCGCCGTGCTGATGGGCACTACTTTTTCAGCGACTTTCATCGCCCTGTTCTTGCTCGTGCCGTTTATCAACCGGCTCATCCGAGCCCTCGACGGGCGCAGCCACGCCTGGCTCATCGTGGCCCTGCTGGCTTTTTACGCCCTCATCGGCACCTTCTTCAACAGGCACTTCAGTGGCGACATCGGCTGGTTTGTGGCGGTTTACCTCATCGGCGCCTACATCCGGCTTTATTCCACGCCCAGGATGGACAGCCTCAGGCACACCGCCTCGTGGGCAGCATTGGCACTCATCCTGTCATTCGGCTCGGTGATGCTCATCACATTATGCCCCCAGTTGACAGGCCGCATGAATGTTTATTACTTCCTCAGTGACTCCAATCGCATCATGGCCATCGTCAGTGCAGTTGCCTTATTCCTGATGTTCAAGAATATCAACATGGGGCACAACCGCGTGGTCAACCTTGCAGCCACGGCCACCTTTGGCGTCCTGCTCATCCACACCCACAGCGACCTGCGTACATGGCTTTGGGACGATGTCCTTGCCGTTAAGGCCCAGTTCACCAGCAATCTGCTGTGGCTCCATGCCATCGCCTCGTGTGTGGGCATCTACCTCGTGTGTGTTGTCATTGACCTGCTCAGGCAACGCTTCCTCGAGCAACCCCTCTTCAACTGGCTCGACACCCGCTTCCCCTCCCTCAACAACCCCCACTGAATTCTTACTTAATGACTAGAACCATGGTTTCGATAATCGTCTCGATTTATAATGTCGCGAAGTTCCTTGACGATTGCATCGGCAGCATTATGCGCTCGACTTACCCCGACATGGAGGTGATTCTGGTCGACGACGGCTCAACCGATGGATCAGAGGATATATGCGACAAGTGGGCCGCTCGCGATGAGCGCGTCAGCGTTATCCACCAAGCCAATACCCGCATCGCAGCAGCCCGCAATAACGGATTGTCAAGAGCAAGAGGGAAATATATCCTCTTTGTCGATGGTGACGATATGATTCACCCGCTGATGCTCGAGACGCTTGTGCGTGCCATCGAGAGCGGGGATTATGATTTTTCTATGGTGCTGGGACGGAGTATTGACGAGGGCGATGTGGCAAGATATAAGGCAGCACAGTCCGAAGAAGAACTCCAGCTGAAACCTGTGGAGATACCCCAGGAGGAGTTGATGCAGCACCTGTTTGACCTCACCACTTTCCAGTACCAGGTGGTGTGGAACAAACTTTACAGGAAGTCACTGATTGAGGCAATACCTTTCATGCAAGTGCCCAATGAAGACCTCGAGTGGAACACCCGAGTCTTTCTCAAGGCCCGCCGAGCTGTTGTCGTTGAGCGTGAACTGTACTATTATGTCCAGCATGGTGCCTCAATCATGCACAGGAAATTTGGCCGTGGCATCATCGATCAATTAGGTACAGTGATGATGTGCCTTGACCAATTACCCGAGACTGACCGTCATGGCAGGTCTTGTTGCCTGGCTTACCTGTACAAGACATACTTCTATCAGCGATACAAGAGTGCGAAGAAACAGGTGCCTTTTCTGGGTGATGTGAAATCCTTTGGCAAGCAGATGCACGGCTACGCGGGCAAGGAGTTGTGGCATTCCGACCTGTCGATGATTGATAAGTTGAAAATCGTTGCCTTTTACCGCTTCCCGTCGCTATATAAATTGCTGATGGCTCACATCGCAAAATAACTGCGGGCTTTCATATCTTGAAAGATGATTTCTGTCATTGTCCCGGTATATAACCTCGGTAGTTATCTGGCCGACTGCATCGAGAGCATTCTGCGCTCTACGGTCACTGACTTC
Organism: uncultured Prevotellaceae bacterium; assembly: GCA_900322135.1. Lineage (GTDB taxonomy): Bacteria > Bacteroidota > Bacteroidia > Bacteroidales > Muribaculaceae > Sodaliphilus. The sequence continues at coordinate 60,532 of ONYP01000003.1, read as the reverse complement.
GAACTGATTCTGGTTGACGATGGCTCCACCGACGGCTCGGCCGATGTGTGTGACCAGTTTGCCGGAGCCGACAAGCGCATCCGCGTGCTGCACAAGGCCAACGCTGGCGTCTCTGAGGCCCGCAACAGCGGTCTGGATATGGCCGTTGGCGACTATATCATGTTTGTCGACGGCGATGACCAGATTCACCCGCTAATGATGGAAACGCTGCTCGGCGCAATCGAGAGCGGGGATTATGACTTCTCGATGGTGCATGGCGTCAAAGTGACCGAGAAGGAAGTCAAGGTACTGGAGCAAAGCAGTGAAATGGTGATGCCCGAGCCCAAGGTGATATCGCAAGCCGATTATCTCGGTAAGATGTTTGCGGTCAACTTCCAGTACCAAGTCGTCTGGAACAAATTATATAAAAGATCCTTGCTTGAATCGTTGCCGTTCAGGAATACCGGAGCCGAGGACTTGGAATGGCTCAATCGAATGGCATTGAGAATGCATTTGGCTGTATTGGTTGAGGAAAAAATGTACTATTATATTCAAAGGATTAATTCGATTATGCACAGTGGAATAACGATGCCCTACCTGGATCGCATCGACTCTTACAAGATGTGTCTGGATGAGATACCCGAGGGCAATAGGGAATATAGGGCCATGGCACTCAAGGCCATGTATTCGGTCATGTTGTTCATCAGGCGTCATGCCAGTGACCGTGAGGTAAAACAAGAGGCTAATGCCCGTTGCAAGGCAATCTTTAAAGAGACTTTAGGCGAGTTTCTTCATAGCGGTATCGGCACGGTGAGCAAGTTGCGTTCAATGGCCGGTTACAGGTTGCCGTGGATATATGATGCCGTGATGAGATACAAGGAGTCGAGGGGCAAATGATGGAAAAGGCTTTGGTAATAGGTGGCAGTAACGGCATCGGGCTTGCCATAGCTCGGCACTTGGCACATCAGGGCTCGACACGGGTGGTGATTGTCGACAAGGACAGTCCTGCTGTCGATTTGCCTGCCAATGTGAGCTTCGTCCGCCATAACCTTCTCGATGGCGATTTGGATTATCTGCCTGACTGCTCAGATGTAGATGCTTTGGTATTCACTGCAGGATTTGGCCGTGTAGCGCCATTTGAGAGCATAGACCAGATCGAGATCCGCAACGAGTTCCAGGTGAATGCCGTTTCAGCAATAGCGGTTTTGCGTCATTTCTTCCCACGGATGCAGCAGCCTGAACCCTTCTATTGCGCTGTAATGGGCAGCATTGCAGGGTGGGTGTCCTCACCGTTGTTCGCCCTGTATAGTGCAACCAAGGCAGCTGTGTGCAGGGCTATCGAGTCGCTGAATGTGGAACTTGAGATGTGCGGCTCGCCTAACAGGATTCTCGATGTGTCGCCTGGCTCAATCAAGGGCACTCGTTTCAATGGAGGCGACAACGACTTGTCGCTGACCTCTGCGCTGGCGGCCGAAATCGTCGAGCGGATGATGGCCCATGAGACCCTGTTCATCCCCGACTATGAAACGGTATTTAAGGGTGTCATCGAGCGTTACCATAGCAATGCCCGCGAGTTTGGCATTGATAGTTACCGCTACAAGATGAAGAGTGGTCGTTTCAATTTGAACCCTCAAGTGAAAATCGGCTACATGAGCGGCACATGGGACCTGTTCCATGTCGGACATCTCAATATGGTGAAGCGTGCCAAGCAGTACTGCGATTATCTGGTTGTTGGGGTGCACAAGGACGCATCTCACAAGGGCAAGGATACCTTTATCCCATTTGAGGAGCGTATGGAAATCGTGCGCAACATCAAGTGGGTGGATCAGGTCATCCCTTCGATGCGGGAGGATTCCGATGTGTATAAAACCGGGATGGTGAAATATGATTACCTGTTTGTGGGGTCTGACTATAAGGGAACTGAGCGTTTTAATCGTTACGAGGAATATTTCGCCGATAAAGGCGTGAAAATAATCTATTTCCCGTACACCATGGGTACCAGCAGCACCCAAATCCGCAACATTATTATCTCGAGGCAAAACAATGGCTAACTGGCTCATCAAGCAAGCTAGACGGCAAGGCTTCAAGCTGTATGTCAATGCGCTTTATCCTTCCATCTTGAAAAAGAGGGTAAACGAGGTTGGCCAGAAGGACAGAATCGAGGTTGTCTTCTTTGCCATGAATGTGGCCATGTGGCATTATCAGGGAATCTATGACCTGTTGTCACGGGAGGAGTGTTTCAATTGTCATATTGTTCTTACTGGCGCCCGTCAATACACACCCGAACAGAGGTCTGCGGTTTTGAAGGCATTGAGAAGTTTCTTTGACGCTCAGGGCATCGCTTACATCGACTTTGACGATCAGCATGATGAGGGTTATGATGTCAAGGGCAAGATAAATCCTGACATTGTATTCTATCCGCAACCCTATGACGATCAGTATGTGCCCGACCACAGTTACTTCAACTTTACCTCAAGGCTCATTTGCTATATCCCTTATGCTGTCAATGTGGTCAAGGATGACCGCCTGTTGTGTGACCTGCCAATCCACAATTTGGCCTGGAAGGTATACTGCCCGTTGAGCAACGAGAAAGACATGGCGGCTCGAGTAGCAAGGAATCATGGACGCAATTGGGTGGTGTCGGGGTATCATAATTTGGACAAATACCTGAGCAGCGAGGAAAATGATGTGTGGAAAATCAAGGACAGGTCCGTCAAGCGACTGATTTGGGCACCGCATTTCTCGATTTTGCCCATAAGCTCCTTGCTCCCAAGGCGTTCTAACTTCTTGTGGATGTCTCAGCTGATGCTGGAGATTGCTGAGCAATATAAAGGCAAACTTCAGATCGCATTCAAGCCGCACCCCTGGTTGAGGGATGAACTATATAAATACTCCGATTGGGATAAGGAGAGGGTTGACGAGTATTACAACAAGTGGGCGAGCCTTGAGAACACCCAATTAGAAACCGAAGGATTTGTTGACTTGTTCAAGACATCCGATGCGATGATACACGATTGCGGTTCATTCACTGCTGAGTATCTCTTTGTCAACAAACCTGTGGCTTTTGTCTCAACCGACTTTGAACGAATACTGGACGGACATTCTGAATTTGGCCGCGCAGCTCTTGAACAGCACTATATCGTTCACAACGAGGCTCAGGTGCGAGAGTTTATCGAGCATGTTGTTCTTGACGGTGAAGACCCGAAACAAGAACAACGCAACCGTTTCTTTAATACCGTGCTCAGGCCGAATGTTTCGGGCACCACGAGCCGGTTTATTGTGACTGATATGAAACAAAGCTTGGGCATCAGTTGAGCCTAAGGCTTTGAAAATAATTTTAATAACAAGAAGGATATGCGTGTAGGGATAGTGACACAGCCGCTGGAGATGAATTACGGCGGCATTATCCAGAATTGGGCTTTGCAAAAGGTGCTTAAACGCCTGGGCCACGAACCCATCACGATTGATGCCTACCAGCGATTCTCTACCCCCCATTATATATTTAACTACCTGCGTGCTAAACTGATGCGTGCGTGTGGTAAAAAATATCCCATGCCGCGTCGCTATCATGGCGCTATACGCAGCGAGACGATGGGCCGATTCATTGAACAGCACATCAACAAGACCGAGGTGATGTGGCGCTACAAGCGCAGTGTGGTAAAGCGCTATGGCATGGACGCAGTCGTCGTGGGTAGCGACCAGGTGTGGCGTGCCGTCTACAGTCCCGACCACATCGAGGACCTGTATCTGCGCTTCACGGCAGGTATGCCCATCAAGAGAGTCGCCTATGCGGCATCATTCGGCATCGATGAGTGGGAGTACACTCCCCAACAGACTGCGGCTTGCGCTAAATTGGCACAGCAGATGGATGCCATCTCGGTTCGCGAGGCAAGTGGGGTAGACCTGTGCCGGGAATACTTGGGGGTGGAAGCCCAGTGCGTGTTAGACCCGACCTTGCTGCTTAATGCAAGTGAGTATGATGAAATCATTGATCATGAGTGGGACAGCAGCGAACCCTATCTGGCCGTCTACTGTCTTGACCACAATTCAGCCAAGGAGAAATTCTTTAGTCAACTTGCTGCCGACAGAGGATTAAAAGTCAGGTATTTTTCAGCGGGGTGGAAATCGCACTTCACGATTCAGCAATGGCTGGCAATATTCAGCAATGCTTCGTTTGTTGTGACCGACTCGTTCCATGGCACGGTGTTCAGCATCCTCTTCGGTAAGGAGTTTTATAACCTCTGCAGCCCATGGCGAGGCCTGGAAAGAGTGGCAAGCCTGCTCAAGGCATTGGGATTGGAACAACGACTGTTGTCCGATAGTCATCCCGTCGAGCCTGATGAAACAAAGATCGACTGGCAGGATGTCACCGCACGCCTGGAAGGCATGCGCAAGAAAAGCATCGATTTCTTGGACGGAGCCCTGAAATGATAGCACATCAGTTGTAGCAAAAAAAAGATGGATATGAGAAATTTACATATAGTCATGCCGATGGCAGGCGAGGGCTCTCGGTTTGCCAAAGCCGGCTGGACTACCCCGAAACCGTTGATTGAGTTGCGAGGGATACCTTTGTTCCAGCGCGCAATAGGCAGCGTGGCCATCGATGGCGTCGAAATGAAGTACAGTTTCATTGTGCGCCAGGAACACATCGATAACCAGCACATCGACCGCTTAATCAAGGATATACTGCCGTCAGCCAGGGTATTCTCGGTGCTGAAGACGACGCGTGGCGCGGTTGAGACCTGCCTTGTGGCCGAGCCAGCCATCGATGATGAGGATGCCGTGGTAGTGATGGACTGTGACCTGGAGTTCCGCAGCAGGCGTTACAATGAGCTGGTCGCAGCAGCACTCGCAGTGCCTGCCGATGAGGCCGATGGCGGTGCTTTGGTGTCGTTTGAGTCCGACAATCCACGATATAGCTATGCCCAGGTCGATGATGAGGGCCGCGTGTTGCGCACTGCCGAGAAGGAACCCATTTCTTCCCATGCCTTGTGCGGGGCCTACTTTTTTGGCAGCGGCAAGGATTTTAAGCGCATTGCCCACCAGTTGATAGACGACGGCACCCATGGCAAGCCCGAATTCTATGTGTCGTTGCTTTACAACTACCTCCTTGCCGAGGGCAAGGTCGTGAGATTGGCGACAATGGAGGAGTATTATTCCTACGGCACCCCCGAGGAGTTGAAAAACTTTCAATAAAGTTTTGACATGCGTCAACCATTGCCGGTTTCGCTCAATCGAGATGACTCCACGGCACTGAAAGGTATTGCCATCCTGCTGATGATCATGCACCATGTGCTCATCAAGGATTACTATGTCAAACCTGATGCCGTTTTGTCCAATATTGTCATCCTTCGGCTAATGGTGCTTGGAAAAGTCTGTGTCGGGCTTTTCATGTTCGTGACAGCCTACGGCTATGCGTTGAAACCTCATCGCCCTATTCGATATTCCCTCTCTCACATCTGGAGACTGCTTGCGCGTTATTGGGCCTTGCTGTTGGTTTTTGTCGCATTGGGAGCGCTCGCGGGCAACAAACCTCAATTGAAGACTGTTCTGCTCAATCTGTTTGGCTTTTCTAGCGCTTATTCCTGCGCCAATTGGTATATCTATTTTTATATCTATGCAATGCTCGCTTTGCCCTTGATTTCCCGTTTGGTCAACGGCTTGCACATATGGGCTGTCCTGCTGAGCGTTGCTGTGTGCGCGGTGGCTAGCTTTTTGATAAAATCTGATGACATCTGGCTTAAGGCAGTCCGTGAATGTCTGTTCTATACTCCTGTGCTGGTCATCGGATGTTTTATGGCTAAAACAGGATGGGGTTTCATCAAGCACCGATTCTCGACAATAGAATTGATTTTGGCCATGGCTGTATTGTTGGCTGCCGGCTGCATGTCGAGGGACATCTATGGCTTCTGCACATTCACTGTTATCGTTCCGGCTATGGCACTGGTAGCGGTGGCTTTGCTGCAGCAACGGCAGTTGTCGAACATGCGGGCCGCGCTCATTAAACTAGGCAGGTTGTCACTCTATATGTGGTTTGTCCATGCCGTTTTCTTTTCATCGATGACACGCTCGATGTTCCAGCAGTCCAGCCTGTGGCCCAAGAATATTTTACTGGTTTATCTTGTGGTATTCTGTTCAAGCCTTGTAGTGTCGGCATTGCTGATGCAGGCCGAGAAAGCCTTAATCCGAAAGAATTAATAATTAAACATGATAAAAGCAATCGTAACTGACTTTGACGGAACTCTTGTCAACACCTTCCAGGCCAACTATCATGCCTATCGTGAAGCGTTTGACCAGGTGGGACTGTCGTTGAGCGAGGAAGACTACAGGAAGTGCTATGGCCTGCGGTTCGACGGATTCATGGATGCGATGGGCATCGAGGACGCCGAGACCCGCAAGCGCATACGCACACTCAAGGGCGACTGCTATCCAAGCCACTTCGGCTTGTTGCGCGTCAATCAGCCCTTGTTGGACTTCATCAGGATGTTCCGCCATAACGGTGGTTTAACGGCTGTCGCTTCGACGGCACGGGCCAAGAATTTGACCAACGCGTTGAACCATATCGGGGCAACAGGTGATTTTGACCTGATCCTTGCTGGTGAGGATGTCGTGAACGGCAAGCCGTCGCCGGAGATTTACAACACCGTCATGTCACGGTTGGGTGTGACGGCCGACCAGACCCTTATCTTTGAAGATTCTGCTGTGGGCTTGCAGGCCGCCGAAGCCTCAGGTGCACACTACATTAAAATAACCCTATAATACTCATCTAAACTATGAAACTTGACATTCAAGGCCATTCAGGTTGTGACATTACCATCGTGACTGAGGATAATGAGTTGCATATCCACAAGAGCACTCACGATGCAGGCTATGTGCCGCGACTTGTCAATCAGGCCAACAAACAGATCGAAGCATACAAAACTGAGTATCAGCACATCAGAGTTCCCAAAATCTTTGAGGTCGTCCAGACCCCCAACGAGGCGACCATCAAGATGGAGTATGTTTACTCCAAGAACTTTGTTGAGTATTTTGAGAATGCTGGTTTTGAGCAGATCAAATACTTGATAGGCGCTATCAAGTACTTCATTGACCTGGAGATTAACGCCTCTACAATGCAGACCGTGCCCTCACACATCCTTACCGACAAGATGGCCGATGTCGCTCGCAAAGTCGAGAAGAACGCCCACCTCAAGGATGATGCCGAGGCCCAGGAACTGGTCAAGCGCTCCTCCGAGGTGATGAACGCTGTGGGTGATATGGTGATGCCTGTGGGCACCTGTCATGGTGATCTCACCTTCAGCAACATCCTGTTCAATGGCAATAACTATTACCTGATCGACTTCCTGGATTCGTTCATCGAGTCGCCCTTGCTGGATATAGTCAAGATTCGTCAGGACACTGCCTACTTGTGGTCCACATTGATGTACCACAAGCCGTTTGATAAGGTCCGCTTGAGCATTGTCAGCGAGAAAATCGACAAGGCCATTGACGAATACTTCACGGGTAAGTACCAGTGGTACAGGGATTATTACATGCCCTTGCAACTGATGAATTTCCTGCGCATTCTGCAATATGGTAAAGACGATAAGGTAATTGCATATCTTAAACAGGTGATTGCTGGTCAGTTAGAAGTGTTGAACAACCCTAAAACCGTTTGAAGCCATGATGACATTAATTGTACCCATTGCAGCCAACAAGGCTGAATATGCCAACAAACTCCCACAGCCGTTCCGCTATGACGACACGGGCACTATGTTTTGTGTCAAAGCCATTACGGGATTGCCCATGGATGTGATTAAAGATATCTATTTTGTCATACTCAGGGAACATGACGAGCGTTTCATGCTGAGCGAGCAACTGGACATGCAGTTCCGCAAGCACCACCTGGACAACGCCCATGTGACCATCCTTGACGAGCCCACCGGCAGCCAGGTCGAGACCGTGGCGAGGGCAATACAATTAAACGGTATCTCCGGCATTGTGTTCATCAAGGATGCCGACTGCTACTTCACCACCGATGAGATACTCCCGCAGAACGGCGTTTCCATCTATCCGTTGGAGAATCTGCCCATTGTCGATCCTCAGCACAAGAGTTATGTCGCTGTCGATGACATGTTCTATGTGACCAATATCATCGAGAAGAGGGTGGTTAGCCACTTCTTTAGTGCTGGAGGTTACTGCTTTGAAGATGCTGACGAGTTTTGCCGCTACTATGAGCGCCTCAAGGATTACTCACCGCTTTACCTGTCGCACATCATCTATGCGATGTTGCTCGATAAGAAAATATTCCGCCCGATACAGATCGAAGATTATCAGGATTGGGCTGTGACTCGTGTTAACTAATGAATTGCCACCCGTCTTGCTCCACTGGGGGTGACATGATGATCTACTTCTTTTAAAACCTTGCTTATGCGAATAGTATTTGTCAACCTGCATGGCAACGAGTTTCTTGTAAAGACACTCAATAAGTTCATTTTCAAGCAGTCAGTTGCCATCAAGCACAAGTATATTCTTGACTACCTGCTGTCGCGGGATGATGTGGAGGTATGCTCCTACATCAATAAGCGCGGCCTCTCGTTGTCCTACACAACGCGTAACCGCTTCCTCCAGTCGTTCCGGTTCTTGGACCATCGCATCACGATGAGGAAGAACGGTATACCATTGAACAAAATCAAGGTCCTCAAGAGTGAGGACGAGATAAGGCACGATGATATCGTCATCTTGTATCAGCTCTTCGGTGCTCAGATGGATTTCAAGCGCCGTCCCGATGCTTTCTTGGCTATCAGCCAGTTGCATTTCTCTGTGACACAGGCTGGGGTGATGGAAAAGCTTGACCCTGACTTGATGTACAATGAGAGCAATATGCAGAAGCGGTTTATTGCCTTTGACGAGTATTTCGGGTGGTTCAAGAAGCAGTATTTGGTAATCCCCTTTGTGTTTGCCGAGCGCTTCAAGGTCGTTAAGCCTTTTGCCGAGCGACAGAACAAGGCTGTCTCGGTGGGCACGGTGACCTATCCCGAGTATCTGGTTAAGTATTATGGCCACAATTGCCTGCAGCCGGCTCGCAAGCAGGTCTATGACAATGCCAAGGACTTGGTGCCCTGGGTAGACTGTTTCAATAGCGACTACCTTGAGGATGCCAAGGCTGCCAAGGTCTCGAAGAATGATAATAAGGTCGTCAAAATTTTTAAGCGCTTGCATGACAAGTTCTTTGTAGGCCACCAGAAGAAGTATTACTCCTTCGATATGGTTGAGAAATTCAACGACTACAAGATGTGTGTCGTCGGCGAGGAAATCATCGGCTTGCCCGGCATCGGTTTTGTTGAGGGTATGGCTTGCGGGTGTGCTTATATTGGGCAGACCGTGGGCTACTACGAGGATTATGGCATGAAGGAGGGAGTCCATTATATCGGTTATGACGGCACCCTCGATGACTTGAAGGCAAAAATCTCTTACTATCAACAACCTGAACACCAGCAAGAACTTGAGACGATTGCCAAGGCTGGTTGTGACTTTGTGCGGTCTCACTTCAACGGCAAGTCGGCGGCCGAGGCATGGCTCAACAACCTGCTTGAGGCACAGCAGCGCTGGCTGGATGAGCATCCTAGACCCTCTTCCAAGTAAACTGAACTCATGGTTTCGATACTTGTCCCGGTATATAATGCCGCACCCTATCTGCGTGAGTGTGTAGCCTCACTCACAGGACAGACCTACGCGGACCTGCAGATTGTCCTCATTAATGACGGCTCAACCGATGATTCATTGGACATCCTGCTGGAGTTGCAGCGTCAGGATAAACGCGTCGAGGTGTTTAGCCAGCCTAACAGTGGCGTTGCTGCTACTAGAGCCCACCTGCTTGATAAGGCGATAGGAGATTTTGTGCTTTTTGTCGACAGTGACGATTGGATAGAGCCTAACACCATTGAGATTCTGCTGCGTGAACAGCAACAGGATGACTATGATGTCGTCTCTTATCAACTTGGTGCCCACAGTGGCAATCTGGATAACGCCTATAACCGTGAGCAGATTGTCAAGCTGTTCCTGGAGCATATCACATTCAGGGGCTCGCTATGTGACAAGTTGATAAGGAGGGGGTTGTTCGACAATCTCGAGATTGACAAAACGGTCAGTTACGGCGAGGATGCCCTCATCGTGTGGCAGGTGCTGCTCAAGGTGAACAGGGTGCGCGTCCTGAATGATGAGTTGTATCATTATAGGGTAAACGAGAACAGTCTCTCCCGGCAGCCTTTCAACGGAAAGAAATTCTCGGCCTATACCACTTGGGACCACATCTGCCGTGACACCGAAGAATCATGGCCACGCTTCAATGACATTTCCCATGCTAGGTTTGCCTGTGAGATGACCCAGATTCTAAAGGATGCCGCTGCTCATGCCTATCCTCACAACTCCAATGTGAGACTGCTTCAGGAGGAAATCAGGCGTGATGGGCATCTGATTGCTAAAACAGGAATATCTTCCCGCAAGATGAGCGCCTATGCCTGGCTGGTTTCCCACAACTACTGGCTCGCTTGCCGGTTGTCCAGGTTTATCGGTTAAACAATGACAAAACTCACGGAAAAAAAGCGCGTTTTCGGCTACGATGCCCTCAAGGCATTGGCTGCGTTTTTCGTCGTGCTCTACCATGTGGGTATGGTGGACATGGGCTATCGTGACGGGCAATACTATTATCCTACTCTGGTCCAGGTGCTGTGGCTGTTTTGTGCCTGCGGCGTTCCGTTGTTCTTCATGGTCAATGGGGCATTGACTGTCCATCGCAACTATGACCTGAAGAAAACTGCCTCTAAGGTTGGCCGTTTGATTCTGGCTGGTCTGTTCTGGGGCTTGATGGTCATCTGTTTACAGATTTACACTAAACACAAGCCGTTTTCGCTGACGCCCGATAGGCTCAATTACTACTGGTTCCTCTTCTCTCTCGCGTTGCTGTATGTCGTTAACTACATCATCTCGCAGCTGCCCCGTTGGTGCCGCTGGCTTGTTGTGGCGGCATTGTTGGTATATCCCTTCGCGACCAATCTGGCTTGGGATTTGCTGACCCTGCATGACCCTGCAACCCAGGTCCACTCGTGGCGCACGGGTTTTTTTACGCTCTACAGTGTGGTTTATCTGTATGCCGGTGATCATCTCAGGCTTTGTTCCTTCAAGAAGTGGGTGCCTTGGGTTTGTGCCGTTTTGGGTTTAGCGCTGCTTGCCATCGAGGCAATGGCATTCGCTAACCGGTTGCATCACACTTTTGCTGCAGGTAACTATTGCTTTCCCACCCTCGGTGCCCTGTCTCTGTCGATTGCAGTCTTCCTCTGGGTTAGGGATTGTGAAATGGAGCGTTTACCGCTACTGAAAAGATTTATCACTTTCCTGGGCAATAATGCCTTGGGGATTTATATATTTCACCTGATGCTAATGCTGCTGTTTGGACGCTTTTCACCCTTTGAGCAAGGGCTCTATGTCCACCCTGTTGTCGCGGTGTTGATCACTCTGGTCTACATGGTCTTGTCGGCAGTCATCTCTGAACTCATCCGTCGTTCACCCGTCGGCTTTTTACTTAAACTGTAGGGATTGCGATATCCCGCTATAACTCGGTCATTCAAAGATTGATTCACGCACATTATGGAATCTATTGAATTTATTTCAATTTTCTACTTCTCTCTGGCTTGGTACACGACACTCCTTATCATGATATGGGGAACAGTGCTGTATTATGTTGGCTCTAATAACCAGAAGATACTTAACTCTCAGGGCACTCCCTTGCAAGGTGTGGCCTTGCTTTTCTCGTTGTTGGCTATTTTCTATATCGGTCTGCGCCCCATTTCCAGTGAGTTCGGCGATATGTGGCTATATGCGCGCAACTATACCGCTTATGAGGAAATGTCCTATAGAATGATTAGCTTTGGTAGTGAGTGGTTCTGGGACAATATCGGTATATTCTGTGCCCACATGGGTCTTAATGAAAATGAATATTTCCTGGTTGTGGAGGCAGGATATGTCGGCCTCATGTTTGCATGCTCTTGGACACTGGCCCGCAAGAACCTGTGGATTGCTATGCTGTTCTTCTTTAGCGCTTTCTCGTTCTTCTCCTATGGAACTAATGGAATTCGCAACGGTATCGGCTGCAGCACCGAGCTCTTGGCATTGTCTTTATTTATCGAGAAAGGGCCCAAGAGGGTTGCTGGCGCAATACTGATGTTTATAGCTTTGGGTATCCATCGCTCAACCTTGCTGCCTAGCGCAGCGGCGATTTCCACAGTCTATGTGATTAAAGACACAAAGATGGCCTTGCGTTTCTGGCTTCTTTCAATCTTCCTCTCGTTGACTATTGGTCCCCTTGTGGCACAGGTGTTCACTTCACTCGGCTTTGACGACCGCATGTCGGTTTATTATAATTCTCAAGAGAAGAACGCACAATATTTCTCGCATACGGGTTTCCGATGGGACTTCTTGTTATATAGTGCCATGCCGGTGTTGATGATCTGGTATGTCACAAAGCATCGTCGGTTCACCGATCCTGGATATACAATGATTGCCAACACCTATCTGCTGTGTAATGCATTCTGGATCATGGTGATTCGTGCATCATTCTCCAACCGCTTTGCTTACCTGTCCTGGTTCATTTATCCTGTGGTATTTTTCTATCCCTTGCTTAAAATGAATATTTGGGAAGATCAAGACCGTAAGACTTCACTGATCCTCTTTTTCTATTCGGGCTTTACTTTCTTCATGTACTTTATCTATTACTTCGGTACAACGGGATTCAAGGGCTTTGACAAATACTGGTGGCTTGAATAAAAGATGATGTGGTATTTGTCCTGTCGGTGCAATCCAGGGCAAATGATCGTTACCTAGTGCAAGCTGTAATACACACCTTTTGTTTGAATTAATGGCAACACTGACTGTTTTCACTCCGGCCTATAATCGTGCGCACACGATAGGCCGAACCTATGAGAGCCTGTGCCGACAGACCTGCAAGGACTTTTGCTGGCTCATCGTTGACGACGGCTCGTCTGACAACACACGGGAACTGGTCGACGGATGGATTGCCGAAGGCAAGATAGCAATCCGCTATATCTATCAGCAGAACCAGGGAATGCATGGCGCGCACAACACCGCCTACCGCAATATCGATACCCCCCTGAACACTTGTATCGACAGCGATGACTTCATGCCTGATGATGCGGTAGAAAAGATTCTCAAGTGCTGGCACGAACATGGCAGCGACAAGTATGCCGGATTGATTGGCTTGGATGTTACCGAGGACGGTACGCTTATCGGCACTGATTTCCCCGAGGGAATGGCAACGACGACCCTTCAGGGCTTTTATGAGGCAGGCGGCAAGGGTGATAAGAAGCTGGTATACCGCACCGATGTCATCAATCGCTATCCCGAGTACCCCTTGTTTGACGGTGAGCGATATGTCGGGTTGGCCTATAAATACATGCTCATCGACCAGGATTATGAGTTGATAACGCTCAATGAGCCCCTGGTCATTGTCGAGTACCAGCAGGACGGCTCGAGCTTCAACATGTTCAAGCAGTATTGGAGAAATCCGCGGGGCTTTGCTTTCTTCCGCAAGGCCGAGATGAAGACTACCAAGAGTTTTAAGCGCAAACTGAAGGTGTGCACTCATTATGTCTCGAGCAGCATCATCAGCCGTAATTGGCGTTTCATTCAGGAGAGTCCTGAGAAGTTGTTGACCATGTTGTGCATCCCTGGCGGGATTGCTCTTTATCTCATGATTCGCCATAAGGTGAAGCATGATGCCAAGATGAACATTGGCCATTAAAACCCCTGAAGCCGCAAATTGATAATCCGGCAAGTAAATCTCGGTCATCAAGGTGATGAACAAGGGAACCCTGTGTTTTGACAAGAGCATGACAAGTATCATCAAGGGAATCGGCATGATTCTCATGATGTGTCTGCATTGCTATAATGTGGGCTACTATTATGGCGCCACATTGGATTGGCACTTGTCATTGGACAAGTTGGGTATAGGGTTCAATCTGTGCATTGGCATCTTCGCCTTTATGGTGGGTTATGGCTATGCGTTTTCCAAAACCAAGGATTGGAGGTATGGCATTAAACACATCTGGAAGATGCTCTTGCCCTATTATGTGATATTGTTCCTGTTCACCGTCCCCTTTGCTTTGGACGAGATTAAGGAAAGGGGCATTGGCAATTTCTTGTGCAACCTCGTTGGTCTGAAAGGTAATCTCAATTATTTCAATTGGTTTATCTATTATTATATCTACTTAATGATTGTCTTGCCTTGGGTGTCTAAGGCGATAAAGCGATATCCAGTTATCAACGCACTGTTGATTTGTGTCGTCTCCTATGCCATCGAGGCTGTGGTGCATCGATATCTGGCCGACATGATGGGTGAGTGCGCACACAAGGCTGTGTATAATTGCCTGCGCTATACGCCCGTTGCTGTGTTGGGCCTGTTGTTCTCCCAGGAGAGGTACTACGAGCGATTACACATCGGCAAGTACCCGGCATGGCTTGTCGGCTTGCTCTCAATATTGACGATAGTCATTGTGCTGCTGTTGACAGGGAAACGGTTACTGGTAATGGGCTTTCAGCTTGATTTTTTCTATGTACCGGTACTAATCGGTGCAGTCGTAATCCTGTTCAACAAGTGCAAATTGGGACCATTACGCCGTTTATTAAAGAAGATTGGTGATATCAGTGTGTACATGTGGTTCTTTCACGCCTTGTTCTTCACCGCGTGTGTAAGTTGGTTCTACCAACCCGCAATCACGATTTTCAAGGACATCAACTTGGTGGTGCTATGGACCATGCTGATTACTTTTATCTCATCGTGGTTGATTAAAACCATCGTTGACCGCATAACCCTTGCATTGACTAAATCTAATGGTCACTGAAAGCAAAAGAATAGGGTGGGTTGACTTAGCCAAGGGATTCTGTATCCTGCTGGTCGTCGTCAACCATGTATTCCTGTGGGTGAACAAGAGTTTCGATTACCCGTTGGAACTGCAGGGTAGGGCTTTCAGAATGCCGCTTTACTTTGTGCTGTCGGGCTTGTTTTTCAAGCAGTATGAGAATTTCGGCGGTTTTCTCAAGCGCAAGATCAATAAACTGCTCATTCCATTCCTGTTCTTCTTTATTGTGACTTCGATACTGCCGTGTGCGGTTTTGGAGCATCGGTCGGCCTTGACTGATTTCTTTCAGGAACGCACAATCTACTATAACAACCCGATATGGTTCCTATTGTGCCTGTTTGTGGTGAATGTGGTTTTCTACCTTGTGCATCTGGTGGCTAAGGCCGTCGCTTCCCGCTACCAGACGGCGATTGTCTTGACAATGGCCACAATATTGGGTTTTGTCGGCCTCGGGTTGGGTGCGTTGCACATCCGTTTACCGTTCTACTTCGACACAGCCCTGTCGGCCCTGCCGTTGTTTGCTTTCGGTTACTGGCTATTTCGCCACACGGGGTTCATGCCAGCACCTGTTAACCCGTTGCGTGAGGGCCTGACAATGGCAGCATGCGCCCTTGTGGTATGGTTCCTGGCTGTGCCGACGATATGGGCCAACAATGATTTCCCTGACGATGCCACGCTCTTGCTGGTTTACTTGACGGGTATAGCGGGCACGATGATGGTGCTGATACTTTCAAAGTTTATCCGCCGCTTGCCGCTTATCTCGTTTTGGGGACGCTACTCCATTATTATCTTGTGTACCCATCAAGTGGTTATCACGGTTGTTTCCCATTTCACGAGGCGATGGCTTACTGGCGGTTGGCAGGTTTTGGCGGTGCTGGTAGCCACATTGGCCGTTTGTCACCTGCTGATTCTGTTCATGCGCAGGTATATGCCCCATGTGACTGCACAACGGGATGTCATTAGAATCTGACTCATGCGGGAATGGGATATACACAGCTTGGTATTTCCCGAGAGTAAAATGAATGTTGCAAATGGCCGACAGTAAAAGAATTGGGTGGGTTGATTTGGCAAAGGGGTTTTGCATCCTTCTTGTCGTTATCAACCATGCAGCCATAGCAGCATGGTGTTCCTATTCGCTTGAATTGCAGGCCACCTCATTCAAGATGCCGTTATATTTCATCTTGTCGGGCTTGTTCTTTAAGTTGTATGAGAACTTTGGCGGGTTCTTGAAACGCAAGATCAACAAGCTGCTCATTCCTTTCCTGTTCTTCTTTTTGGTGACTTCGGTATTGCCCGAAGCGGGCCTGAAGCATCAATCGGCTGTGGCCTCGGTGATTAATGACCGCTATATCCCGTTCAATAATGCGATATGGTTCCTGCTGTGCCTGTTTGAGGTGAATCTGGTTTTTTATCTGATTCACTTGTTGGCAAAGGCCATTTCGGCCAAGTATCAGACTGCAATTGTACTCATCATTTCTGTTGCCCTCGGCTTTGTCGGGCTTGGTCTGGGTGCCAGCCGCACCCTGTTGCCTTTCTATCTCGACACGGCAATGTCAGCACTGCCGTTCTTCGCTTTCGGCTACTGGTTATTCCGCCACACGGGATTCATGGCAGCACCTCTTCATCCGTTGAGAGATGGCTTGCTGCTGGTGGCATGTGTGCTGATTGTAGGGTTCCTTGCCATCCCGTTCATCTGGATTGAAAACCGTTTTCCCGCCACTGTAAGTCCTCTGCAGGTCTACTTGTGCGGCATCGCGGGCACGATGATGGTGCTCATCGTCTCTAAATTCCTCAAGCGTCTGCCGCTTGTCTCGTTTTGGGGTCGCTATTCCATTATCATCCTGTGTACCCAGCAGGTGGTGATTACGATTGCTGCCTACTTCATGCGCCGATGGTTCCAAGGAGAGTACCTGATGGCGGTTTTGCTGGCTGTGACGCTGCCGGTATGCCATCTGCTGATTCTGTTCATGCGCAGGTTCATGCCTCATGTCACGGCCCAGAAGGATGTCATCAAGATAGGATGAACGGCAGGCGGTGTTAAATGCAATAGTTTAAATTGTTATGATTTCAGCAAGGACTAAAGTCAGGATGGCCCTGTTCATGCCACTGTCATGGATATGGCTGTTAGCCTATAAATTCTCGTCGCAACGCGAGAAAATCGATATGGACTTGGACCGTTTCTGCAAGGTGCACAACGGATGCCTGCCCGGCAACAGGCGCATTTATTATCTGTTGTCTGAGCTTGTAGATGATGGAGGCTCTGAATTCAGGAGTTTGTTTCTCTACCGCATTGGCAGGAAGCGATACTTTATCAAGCATACTATGCCACACGGCGCCATCCTTTTGGGCTTTGATGTGCCGCGTGAAAAACTGGGCGGCGGCCTGTTTATCCAGCACGGCTACTGCACTGACCTTAGCGCTCGTGAGATAGGCGAGAATTGCTGGATTAACCAGCGCGTGACGCTCGGGTATAAAGGTAACGATTGCCCCACCATCGGCAACAATGTGACCATTGGGGTGGGGGCCGTCGTGATAGGTAATGTGAAGGTCGGCAATAATGTGCGCATTGGTGCCAACGCTATCGTGGTGCATGATGTGCCGGATAACTGCACCGTGTGCTCTCCTGCCGCTACAATCGTGAAGCGCCATGACCCGCCCGTCAACGAGTAAAACCTGAATCATCCAACGACTACTATGCAAGACAACCAACACCCCGTCAGCCTGTCGGTCATCGTGCCCTGCTACAATGTGGAGCCTTATCTCGACCGCACTTTCCGCTGTCTTGAACTGCAGTGGGACGGGCGTTCCGATTATGAGATCATCCTCATCAATGATGCCAGCACCGATGGCACCATCGGTAAACTCAATGCTTTCCAGCAGCGCTATCCCGACAATGTCGTGGTTATCGACAAGAAGGTGAATGCTGGTGCTGCCGAGGCCCGCAACAGCGGACTGGATGTGGCCCGTGGGGAGTGGATCGTGTTCTTTGACCCTGATGACGCCCTTGCCGACAATGGCTATGCGCGCATGCTCGAGATGGCTATCGACAAGGATTACGATATCCTCTCGTTTGAGGCAGAGATTGTAAAAGAGGATGAATGGAACGAAAACATGACTGTTAAACCAGTTTTGAGAAGGATTGTATGGGAGGGCTCTGCAAAGGAATACATACTTGACAACCATTTTGGAACATGTTTTCGGTTCATTTTTAAAAGGGAACTGCTGATAGATAGACGCTTTACCCCATTGTCCTTCTTGGAGGATGTGGTGTTTGTGCTGCCTATTTTCTTGAGTGACGCCAAGGTGGGATTGACCCAAGCCAGGGTCTATTTCTATATCCTGCGCGGCTCATCGGCCACCAACATGATTGACCCTGAGCGTCTTAACCGTGGATGCGATGACATCTTGACGGCTATAAAGTTTATGGACGAGTGCAAGCAGGGACAGAGTGAAGCCATCAGCAACAGAATAGGAGAGAGGCAGGCGTTTTATTTCGGCAATTTGATTACTCGACTGATGTTGAGCAACAAGAACCTCAATGAGATTAAGCGTCATCGTGAGGAAATCAAGAAACTGTCAATCCCCAAAATCTATGAGGGTGGAAATAAACAGCGATTCTATGAATTTTTGTTTGAACACCCGGGGATGATGATAATGCTTCGACCGGTTTATCGGGCAATCCGTTCAGTGAGGAGTCTTTTCCCCCAGAACTGACCGTTTGGCACAATGAAGGTACTTCATGTTATTACGAGTTTGGACACTGGCGGTGCCGAACGATTGATGGTGGACCTGTTGCCGCTGTTGAAGGACCGCGGCCACGAGATGGGGCTGCTGCTCTTTAATGGTGCCGACGCACCACTCAAGGAGGAGTGGGCGGCAACCGGAATTCCATTGTTTGAATTGACCCACCCTGGCGACATTGAGGATAAGTGGGCCACCTATGGTCCGTGGAATATCGTGAGACTGATGAAGTATGTCAAGAAATACGATATTGTCCACACCCATAACACGGCCTGCCAATTCTATACACCGATAGCCAAGTTACTGAGCCATGCCAATGCCAAACTGGTGACGACCGAACACAATACCACCAATCGGCGCCGCTCGATGGGATGGTACAAGCCTATTGACCGGTGGATGTACAACCGCTATGATGCTATAATCTGTATCGCTGACCAGACCAGCAAGAACCTTGAGCAACACATCGGGCACAACTCTGCGATATGCACTATTTATAATGGCGTGAACATCAATAAATTCATCAAGCCGGTCAAGAATATTGACCGACAGGAACGCTTTGCCATATCCATGGTTGCCGGTTTCAGGCCTCAAAAGGATCATGCGACGCTCATTAAGGCATTGTCGCGCCTTCCCGACAAGTTCTCGCTGCAACTGGTGGGGCGTGGAGAAACTGAGCAGGAGATGAAGAACCTGTGCAGCGATCTGGGCTTGGACCAGCGGGTATCGTTTATGGGCATGCGTTCCGATGTGTCTGATATCCTGGACAGGAGTGATGTGATAGTACTTTCGTCACATTGGGAGGGGCTTTCCCTCTCAAGTATCGAGGGCATGGCTTCAGGGCGGCCGTTTGTCGCCAGTGATGTAGAGGGCCTGCGTGATGTTGTGGCTGGCGCAGGCGTCTTGTTCCCTCAGGGTGACGACGAGGCTCTGGCACGGGCTATTCAAGAACTGTGTGAGAACCCCGCCCGCTACAAGGAGGTGGCACTGGCATGTCAAGAGCATGCCAAGCGTTATGACATCAGTCTCATGGCCGACGGATATGACAAACTCTACAGGTCATTGTTTAAATAATTGTGTAATACTTGACTCTTGATAATGGGATTGCTATTCAATAAGACACTTAACGAAGACCTCTATCGATATGAGGGTAACGGAAATAAAAAGTTGAAGGTCAGGCTCAAATATTTGTTTTGTGTTCCTGGCTACACCTACATTTTTTTCTTTCGTCACGCTTCTATGGCACGCAACAGGATGAGTCGTGCGTTTTGGAGCGTTTTCCTTCATGCGACAAAAATCATCACCCACATCCAGATACCCGCGGGCACGCGCATCGGGCGTGGGTTGCGAATAGTGCATTTCGGTCACATCGTTGTGAATCCCAGTGCTGTGATAGGTGATAATTTCAATATCTCTCAAGGCTGTCTCATCGGCAACGCCCAGGGCAAGCGGGCCGGTTTCCCGACAATCGGTAACAATGTGTGTATGAATGCCAATGCCGTGATTATAGGCAATGCCCATATTGGCGACAATGTGCTGATTGCTCCCGGGGCGTTTGTGAACTTTGATGTCCCTGATAATTCGATAGTCATCGGAAATCCTGGTCAGATCATTACGCGCGACAGCTCACCAACTGAGAAATACATCGTTTACCCTGTTTGACGCTCCACCCCAGCACCAAGCAGTACACACAACACACCCCCTCAAGATGAAAATCCTTCATGTCATAACATCTTTATATACCGGTGGGGCCGAACGATTGATGGTCGACCTCTTGCCCCTATTGCGTGACAAGGGCGACAATCAGGTGGATTTGTTGCTGATTAATGGTACGCAAACACCGTTTAAGGAGAAAATCGAACAGGCAGGCATCAAGGTGCATGCCTTGTCGATGAAAAATAATGTCTATAATTGGCGCAACATTTCAAGGTTCAGGAAATTCTTTGCGCATTCCGATTATGACATTATCCACACCCACAATACCGCGTGCCAGCTCTTTGTGCCCTTGTCACGCGTGTTTACGGGTAAGTCCAAAACCAAACTGGTGACCACCGAACACAGCACCACTAATCGCAGACGCTCTAAATGGTGGTTGAAACCTCTCGACAATTGGATGTATGGCAAGTATGATGCTATTGTGTGCATTGCCCCCAAGGCCCAGCGCAACCTCGAGGATTATATCGGGAAAAAGGCCAATGTGTGCACCATCAGTAACGGTGTGGATACCAAGCGATTCATGAGACCAGTCAAGGATATCTCGGGTCAGCAGCGTTTTGTCATCACGATGGTGGCTGCGTTGAGAATCGAGAAGGACCATGCCACCGTGCTAAGGGCGATGACACATTTGCCCGAACAATATAGCCTGCAGCTTGTGGGCGGTGGCCCCAAGGAGGTGGCGACCTCGGTCAAGGCATTGTGCTCCCAATTGGAGCTCGACGACCGTGTCTCGTTCTTGGGCGTGAGGATGGATGTGCCTGACATCATGGAGCAGAGCGATATCTTAATACTCTCATCACACTGGGAGGGTCTTTCTCTTTCAAGTATCGAGGGCATGGCATCAGGACGCCCGTTCATTGCCAGCGATGTTGACGGCCTGCGTGATACCGTGACGGGGGCTGGTGTGTTGTTCCCTCATGGCGATGATAAGGAACTTGCAAAAAAGATACAATGGTTGTGTGAACATCCAGATGAATACCGGAAAGTTGCTGAACGCTGCCAGGCCAGGGCCGCTCAATATGATATCAGCATGATGGTAGGCAAGTATAATGAGTTATACCATTCACTGTGAAGTGTGACTCCCAATAGAGTGGAGACCTAGCAACGACAGTCCAAGGCGAGTGAGTCGGAAACCATCAGACCATAAAAATTCAGTTGAGAAGACACTTCCTCCAATTGATGGGGAATGGTGACAATAAACTCTTTGTAATGAAAAAGAAAAAAATAATTCGTAGTTCTACAATACCGCAGTCTCTTGCCACATTCTGTAATGGTTTGCTCAAGGAACTGTCTAGTGAATATGAGGTTGTGGCCGTTTCATCACCAGGTGAAGACCTCGACAAGGTCGCGCGTCAGGAAGGCGTGCGCACGATAGCTGTACCCATGGAACGGCACATATCCCTCCTCAACGACTTGCGCTCGCTGTGGAAGATGTGGAGGGTGATGAGGCGTGAACGCCCTGATATGGTCCACTCGATGACGCCTAAGGCAGGACTGGTCTGTATGATGGCTGGTTGGCTGGCTAGGGTGCCTCGGCGTGTTCACACCTTCACCGGTTTGGTGTGGCCCACGGCAACAGGCCTCAAGCGGCGCATTCTCATGGCTACCGATTGGCTGACATGTGCCTGCGCTACCCACATCATTCCCGAGGGCGAAGGGGTGAAAAACGATTTGCTCTCACACCACATCACCCGCAAGCCCATCAAGGTCCTCGGCTATGGCAATGTGCGGGGCATTGACCTGGATTATTATAAGCCTCAAGGCGAGACGCCATCCCATAGCGGTTTTACATTCGTCTTTGTCGGCCGCATTGTGCGGGATAAGGGCATTAATGAGTTGGTTGCGGCTTTTGACAGGCTGCATAGCGAGTTGGAAAATGTCAAGCTGGTACTCGTTGGGCGGCGTGAGGATAATCTGGATCCCGTGTCACCGGCAACTCTTGACCGCATCAACCGTGGCGACGGCATCGAGGCCGTCGGCAATCAGAGTGATACGAGACCGTTCTACAGCAATGCCGATGCGATGGTGTTTCCCAGTTACCGTGAGGGCTTTCCCAATGTCGTCATTGAGGCCGGCGCGATGGGGCTTCCCTGTATCGTCACCGACATCAATGGCTCACGGGAAATCATCATCGATGGCAAGAATGGTGTCATCGTTCCTCCCAAGGATCAGGATGCGTTGTACCATGCCATGAAAGAGTTTGTAGAGCATCCCGATGCGCTGGCAGCGATGGCTGCCAATGCCCGTGAACTGGTGGCAAAAAGGTTTGAACAGGGCTATGTGCGCCAGTGCCTCTATGACTTCTACCATGATATCCTAAAGGATTCAATATGATGAATAACTTCTACCGCAAGTATATAAAACGCATCTTGGGATTTCTCATCGCCCTCGTGGCTTTGATTATCCTGTCTCCCTTATTGCTGGTGGTTACCGTCTGGCTGCATTTCGCCAACAAGGGCGCCGGCGCGTTCTTTTTGCAGGAACGCCCCGGCTATAAAGGCAAGATCTTCAAGATTATCAAGTATAAGACCATGAACGACAATCGTGATGCTGACGGTCAATTGTTGCCCGATGGAGAGCGACTGACGAGAGCCGGCCGATTTGTGAGGTCGACCAGCATTGACGAACTGCCTCAGTTGTTGAATGTCCTCAAGGGCGACATGGCAATCATCGGACCGAGGCCCCTGCGTGTGGACTATCTGCAGCTCTATTCTCCTGAACAGGCCCGCCGCCACGATGTCTATCCGGGAATTACAGGCTGGGCCCAATGCCACGGACGCAACGGCATCACATGGGAACGGAAATTTGAGCTTGATGTCTGGTATGTTGACCATTGCTCGTTTCTCACCGATGTCAAGGTGATACTGTTGACGATCAAGAAGGTGCTCAAGCGCGACGGCATCTCTCAAAGTGGACAAGAGACAATGGAAGCGTTCAAGGGTAGTAAAGGCGTCGATAAATAATCTTCAACAGACCGATGTACAAGCATTTTTTCAAGAGAATAATCGACTTCACCGTCTCGCTTGTCGGGCTGATATGTGTGAGCCCGGTGTTAATCGTGGTGACCATCTGGCTGCATTTTGCCAACAAGGGCGCTGGTGCCTTTTTCTTTCAAAAACGCCCTGGCCGCAACGGCAAGATCTTCAAGATAGTCAAATTCAAGACCATGACCGACGAGCGCGATGCCAATGGTGATCTGTTACCTGATAATGAACGGTTGACCAGGGTGGGACGCTTTGTCCGTTCAACTTCTATTGATGAACTGCCGCAACTCGTCAATGTCGTCAAGGGTGATATGTCCCTGATAGGGCCTAGGCCGTTGTACACATGGTTCCTGCCCATGTATGATGAAGTCCAGGAAAGGCGTCTCGAGGTGCGGCCCGGTATCACCGGATGGGCTCAAGTGAATGGGCGGAATCTCATGACCTACAGTGATAAGTTCAAGCATGATGTGTGGTATGTAGACCACATTTCTTTCCTTCTGGACCTGAAAATCCTCTACATGACTGTTATTAATGTCTTCAAGCATGAAGACATCGGTAACGGACTTGAAAACGAGCCCGATGACCTGGGATGGTACCGGTTTGAGAAAGAGGCTCAGAGGATTGTTGACGAAGGGCTCAACACGAAAATCAATTGGAAAGATAGCCAATAGGCATTAGCATATGAAGGAATTTGGGTCAGACTTCCATTTTGTACAGGTGTGCCAGCAAGGCTCTCACACTATCAGCAACCTGTATCCTCACGCAACCTTCTTTGCCGATGGTCGACAGGCCCTGATTGCGTTGTATCAGCAGATGGGTTGGAAACGCCTGTGGGTGCCAAGTTATTTCTGTTACGAGGTGTTGGAGTCGATGGCTCATCAGGGGGTCAATCTTGCTTTTTACGATGATTACCCCATGAGTGACGAGAATCAGGTTGTCTGTTCATTGCCTTATCAAGAAGGTGATGCCCTGTTGAGGGTGAACTATTTCGGACTGAGGTCTTCGAGGAGCAATGCTCAGATTGGTGTGCCGGTCGTTGAGGACCATACACACGACATCTTGGGCTCTTGGGCAGCAAACAGCGACGCCGATTGGTGCATTGCATCGTTGAGGAAGACTTTGCCGATTGCCGAGGGCGGAATGTTGTGGTCTCCCAAAGGCTATCAATTGAATGAGAAACCCGAGTTGACCGATTTTAATAAACGACTGGCTTCGGTCCGCTGGAATGCGATGAAAAAGAAATCCTTGTATCTCGATGGAATGATAATCGATAAAAATGAGTTCCGTCAAGACATGATTCTGACCGAAGGGCAGTTCGACACGATGGCAACATCAGCTCTGGATGAAGAGACCCGCTGTTATCTTGAGCGGTTTGATGTGATACAGTGGTATAATGGGAAGAAGGCTAATTGGAATATGCTGAAAGATATTTGCTTACAGCGTTTTACGGTAATGGAGCCCGAGGACCCTGGATGTTTCCCTTTTTCCTTAATCCTGCTGCTTGATAGCGAATCAGAGCGGAACGCCATCAGGAAGTCTCTGATTGACAATAGTATATATCCTGCAATCTTGTGGAGTGTGCCCGAGTGTGAGAATAACGAAGTGAAGGATTTCTCTTGCAGAATGTTGTCTATTCATTGCGACTCACGCTATGACAATGGGGCGATGAATGACTTGGGCCGTATCATTGTTGCAATTTAATCTCTGTGTTATGATAAAGATAATTCAATATCAGCAGAAAACAGAATGGGACCGTATTGTCGTTTCATTTCAACGGCATGATGTCTATTATTTACATGGTTATGTTGACGCATTCGCTGTTCATGGTGACGGAATCCCGATATTGGTCTATTATGAATCGTCATCGTTGAGGGGCATGTATGTCGCCATGGTTAGGGACCTGTCTTCGTTGCCATGGGCTGGCTCTATCATTAGTGCAGGTGAGTGGTATGACATGTCATCACCCTATGGCTACGGTGGCTGGTTGTTTCAGGGTGATGCCAGCGACGACAATCTGAAGGCGTTCTACAAGGAATACAGGACCTTCATGCTCGTTCACCATTATGTAAGCAATTTTGTGCGCTATAGCCCTGTTCTTGGAAATGCCGAGGTGATGAAACAATTTGGTGTCGTCACCGACCTGGGCAGGACGATTTCCATTGATTTGAAAAGCAAGGATATCATCTGGAACAATATCACCAGCAAGTGCCGTAACATGATTCGCAAAGCGATAAAAAACGATGTCGTGATTGAACATGACAAACCGACACCGCATCTGATGGCGACATTCAAACGAATCTATGACGACACGATGAGGCAGGATGATGCCATCGAGTACTATTTCTTTGACGACTCATTCTATCAGTCCATCATGGATAACTTTTCAGACAACACCGAGGTGTTTTATGCTTTGAAAGATGGGGAAATCATTGCTGTTTCAATTATATTGTACGGGAATGGGCAGATGCATTATCACCTTTCTGGAACAGATTCAGCTTATCGCAAACTGGCGCCGACCAACCTGCTGCTCTACGAGGCCGCGTTATGGGGGCACGAAATGGGCTTCAAGTCCTTCCATCTGGGAGGTGGATTGGGTTCTGGCGAGGACAATCTGTATAAGTTCAAGAAATCATTCAACAGGGACAGCAAGTGCCAATTCTCGATAGGTAAAGAAATCTTCAATAATGAAATGTACCTGCAACTGGTGAATTGGCGGGAACATCATGGCATGGATTTTGACAAATCATCATCATTTTTCCCGATCTACAGGCAGGGATTTGAAAACCTTAATGAAAATGTGGCGATTATGACTGGAACAGATAAACCGAATGCCCTAGATATGAGTTTGAAAAAAAGAAAAATCGCCATTTACGGCGCCGGTGGCTTGGGGCGTGAAGTGGCGGGAGGCATACAGCGCATCAATAATGCAGGCCGTGAGAATTGGGAACTTGTGGGTTTCTATGATGACGGCCTTGAAAAAGGTACCAAGGTGTCACATTATGGCACCGTGTTGGGGGGCATGGAGGAACTCAACGCCCTTCAGGAACCCATGGCACTTGCCATTGCGGTGGGGTCGCCTGATTCACGCAAGTTGATTCATGAGCGCATCACCAATGCCAATATCTTTTTCCCGAACCTGATTGCACCCTCATTCCGCATTCTTGACCCTAAAACTTTCAAGATCGGGCAGGGCAACATCATCCAGGACAATTGCAGTGTCACCTGTGATGTGGAATTGGGCGACTACAATGTGCTCAATGGCTCCAATGCCCTTGGCCACGATGTGAGGGTCGGCAGTTTCAATGTGATGATGCCGGGTGTGAGACTGTCGGGAGAAGTTAAAGTCGGGGACTGCAATCTGCTCGGAGTAGACGGCGTGGTGCTCCAGAAAATCAAGATTGGCAATCACATCACCCTGGGAGCCGGCAGTGTGCTCATGACCAAGCCCAAGGATGGCGGCACCTACATCGGTGTGCCGGCCAAGAGGTTTAACTATGAATGATTTAACAAATAGTTCACTATGGAGAAGACTTTTAATCCTTTTTCACTTGAAGGAAAAACAATACTGGTTACTGGCGCTTCATCGGGTATCGGCCGTGAAACGGCTATCGAGTGTGGAGCCATGGGCGCTAATGTGGTGATTACAGGACGCAATGCCGAGCGCCTGAATGAGGTTTATGACCTGTTGCCCGCGGCGTCTGCCAATGTCCAGCTTGTCGCCGACCTCACATTGGCCGGCGATGTTGAAGGCCTGGTGGCTCAGATGCCTCAACTCGATGGAGTGGTCATGTGTGCCGGCAACTCGACGACATTGCCCCTACAGTTCGGCACCCGTGAGAAGTTTGACGAGATGTTCGGTGTCAACTTCTTCGCGCCGATGGAACTGCTCCGTCTCTTGTACAAGAAGAAAGTGCTGAAGAAAGGGGCTTCGGTAGTGTTGATTGCTTCAATCGGTGGCACCCACAGCTTCATGCCGGGCAATGGCGTGTACGGCGCCTCCAAGGCCGCCTTGAATTCAGTGATGAAGTATGCCGCCCGTGAGTTCGCTTCACGGCGGGTTCGTGTCAACAGCATCTGTCCGGGCATGGTCGACACTCCGCTCATCCATCGCGGCACCATTACCGAAGAGCAGTTGGCCGAGGACGCCAAGCGCTATCCATTGGGCCGCTATGGTCAACCCGAGGATATCGCTCATGGGGCCATCTACCTGTTGAGTGACGCCTCAAGCTGGCTTACTGGCCACGATTTGGTCATTGATGGCGGCTTTTCAATTTAGTTTTAAGGCAAAATTTTTGTGGTTTTCAAAAATGTGTGTATTTTTGCCGCTCAATTGAGATTATTGTTGAGTTAGTGCGCATTTTTTGATTGAATACACATCGCAAGAATGAATATTACTGAATTTATTGAGAACTTTGCTGCTCAATTTGATGACACCGACGAGGCTTTATTTACGCCCGAAACCAAATTCAAGCAACTTGATGAGTGGTCATCTCTGACCGCACTGTCTGTCATAGCGATGGTTGATGATGAGTATGATGTGATTATCAAGGGTAATGACATCATCAATTCCGAGACCATCAAGGATTTGTATGATGTTATCGAGAAGCAACTGTAACTTGAACGCATAACGATGGAAAGGCAGGTAAAGGAAATAATTGCCCGCGTGCTCAATGTTGACATTGGGGTGATTACCGATACCCTCTCATCAGGAGATATCCCACAATGGGACTCGGTGGGAAACCTGGCCATTATCAGCACCATCGAGCAGGAACTGTCCGTCGAGTTCCCGCTTGAGGACTTGTTTGACTTGACATCCGTCAGGTCTATTATCGACGAGGTCAACAAGATCTTACATGATTAATGCTCCCCACAGCAGCTTGCTGTGTAACATTGCGGAACATGCCATCAGCACCCCCGACAAGACAGCTATTGTCGAGGGGAATAACCGCATTTCCTATTCCCGGCTGGCAGGCAGCATCCAACGCGTTGCCGGCTACATGTGTGCGCTGGGTATCAATCGAGGCGACCGTGTCTTGCTGGTTGCTCAGAAGGAGGTGGAGTTCATCTACCTGTATTTTGCATCCCATCTGCTGGGTGCTGTAAATGTTGTCGTTGATGCGTCATCGCCGCGGGAGAGGCTTGATTACATCGCATCGGTTACCAAGCCGGTCGTTGCCTTCGGCAATGATGTGGACATCGATGGTTGCCGGTGTTTGCCTTTCAGGGGGGTGGAAGCCAGCGATAGAGTAGGGGATAATCCGTTAGCCCCCACTGTCAATGCCGCCGATGTCGCCGATGTGATGTTCACAACCGGCACAACGGGAGCCCCCAAAGGGGTTTGTCTCACCCATGCCAATGTGGCTGCTTCGGCTAGCAATACCAATGGCTTTATCGGTACTGTTGCAACTGATGTCGAGGCTCTTGCGTTGCCCTTGAGCCACTCTTTCGGCTTGGGGCGCATGCGATGTGTCCTCATGGCAGGAGCCACACTGGTGCTTGTGGGTAATTTTGCCAATCTCAAGTCTTTCTTTAATGTGCTCGATAGTGAGCGCGTCACGGGCTTTGGCATGGTCCCGGCAGTGTGGCAATATATCAAGCGGTTGAGCGGTAGGCGCATCGCCCGTTTTGCGTCTCAACTCAGGTATATAGAAATAGGCAGTGCGGCTTTACCCATCGAGGACAAGCACCTGCTCATGGAACTGTTCCCCAATACACGGCTGTGCATGCATTACGGTCTCACCGAGGCTTCACGCGCCCTGTTTGTGGAATTCCACGCTTATGAGGGGAACCTTGATGCCATCGGACGGCCTGCATCATCCTTGGTCGAGGTCTGCATCCTCGACGACAATGGTCAAGCCGTCGCCGACGGCGTTGACGGCGAGATTTGCGTGCGAGGCAATATGGTGGCCCGTTCCTATTTCTTGCCCCGGGACAATGAAAACAGTTACTTCGGCGATTGGTTCCGCACGGGAGACTGGGGGCATCGCGACCCCAATGGTGTCTTCTATCTCACGGGACGCAAGAAGGAACTCATCAATGTGGGCGGTGAGAAGGTGAGTCCTGCGGCTATCGAGAACGCCATTATCTCATTGGGGGTTGCCGACTGTGCTTGTATTGCGGTCCCTGATCCTGGCGGAGTGCTCGGCGAGGTGCCCAAGGCATTCCTCTTGCGCAGCGATGATGCCCCCACGATAGAAGAGATTAAGGCGGGCTTGTCAGGCCTGATTCCGCCTCACGAGATTCCCGCACAATGGGAATGGACCGACTGCATTCCCCGCACCTCATCGGGAAAAATCCAACGACTCAAACTTAAACAATGATATGTCACAACTAACCATCAACAATGTGCGCATCACGGGCATGAGTGCCTGTGTGCCCGCAACAGTGGAAGATAATCTCACACTGCCCATTTACAAGGAGCAAAGCGAGGCGCTGAAAGTGATTGCTTCGACCGGCATCGAGCGTCACCACAAGGTTGAACCTGGTGTTACGGCATCTGACTTGACCGAGAAAGCAGTGTTGCGTCTGCTCGACGACATGGGATGGCAGCCTTCGGATGTGGATTGCTTTGCCTATGTCTGCACATCGCGTGACTTCATCGCTCCGCAGACGGCTTGTGTCCTGCAGGATCGTCTCAACCTCAGGGGTGATTGCTGTGTCTTCGACTTGCCCTTCGGCTGTTCGGGATGGGTGTATGGCATGAGCATCGTCGGCTCGTTGCTGTCTCATGGGACCATGAAGCGTGCCATCCTGGTGGCTGCCGAGACCAACACCCTCAACCGCAATCCGCGTGACCCTGCCGTGCGTCCCCTGTTTGGTGACGCTGCGACGGCGACAGCACTGGAGTATGACCCTGAAGCGCAGCACCCCATGAACTTCGTCTATGGCGTGGATGGTAGCGGTTATCAGGCCGTCTGGGCACCCTATGGCGGTATGCGCAACCCTGTGGACCACGATGCTCTTGAGGAGAAAGAGGTTTCTCCTGGGGCATTCAGGCGAGGTATCGACATGGTGGTCAACGGCATGGATGTATTTGGCTTTGCCATCAAGCAGCCACCGCGTTCATTGCGTGAACTCATTGATGCCTATCATATTGATGTCGAGAGCGTTGATCTGTTGTTACTGCATCAGGCCAACAAGTTCATCGATGAGAAAATCCGCAAGGCTATTAAGATTCCTGCCGAGAAGACACCCTACTGCCTGGAAGAATATGGAAATGTCACCAGCGCGTCGATACCCCTGACGATGGTGACCAGATGCCGTGAGCAGTTGGCGGGAGCCTATAATCACTGTCTCGCCTGCGGCTTTGGTGTGGGGCTGGCATGGGCAAGCATGGAGTTTCATGCCGGCAATGTGAAGTGCAGCGATGTGATAACCTATTAAAGACAAGCACCAATCATGTCACGATTCATCAATACCAACAAGGAATATTACTGGGGTGACTGGTATTTCAAGAACCATGTCATGTCGGCCGACTTTGACTACAAGGCCCACAAGAAGGAGCTCTCGCCCTATTACGAGCAGCGTGGATTCAAGGTGTCGATGATGTTTGCCGATTATTTCTCGCGGCTCAACGGCATCATGAGCGACCGTTACTTGTCGATGGACCTGTACTACTTTTTTGTCATTCCCTCACTCAACAGATATGATTTCAAGGACGCCTATCTCGACAAGAACATCTATAGCCTGTTGTTCCCCGATGTGAAACAGCCTGTGACTGTTGTCAAGAATATGCACGGTCATTTTTACCTTGACGGGGAGGAAATCACAATGGGTCAAGCGGTTGCCGCCGTCGAGGCTGCCGATGGCGAACTCATCATCAAACCCACTGTCGAAACATGCAACGGTGAAGGTGTCGCTCAGATTCAAGGACTGTCGGCCGAGCCGGTAAAGGAGCTGTTTGCACAATATGGCATTAACTTCATTGTCCAGAAAAAGGTAAAGCAGCATCCCGACTTACAAAGGGTAAATCCGACTTCCCTCAACTCGATGCGCCTGTATACCTATCGCCATACCAACGGCATCTGCGAGTTTCTTTACCCGTTTGCTCACATGCGTTTCGGGGGAAAGGGCGCAATCAAGGATAATGTTTCCCAGGGTGGTGGCACATGCCTCATCCATCCCGATGGACTAGTGGATGACCGGGTGTACCGCTTCAAGCGCATGGCCGTTTCGTCGTTGAGTCAGGAGACTGGCATTACCCATCTGGTGGTTCCTGAGTATCAGTGTGTTATAGATACCTTGCTCAAGATGCACCAGCGTCTGCCTTATTTTGACTTTGTCGGCTGGGATGTTACGGTCTTGCCCGATGGCGAACCGCTGCTCATCGAGTTCAACCTGGTTCCAAGTGTCGAGGGGCCCCAGATGATGGCTGGCCCCATGTTTGGCGACTGTTTAGATGAGGTCATCGAGAGAGCGTGTAGCGTGGATTGCACTAGGGTTCAAGGTTATAAGAAGACCTTTGCTAAAGATTGCCTGTTCTATTTGCACATGCAGTGATGTGCTGAGTGCAATTTGTGTAGTGTTTTCTGCGTTTTTGATATATAATTAGATTAATATTGTGATTGTCCGCCGGGTTGTCAATACAGTCTATAAATCGTGCACTTATCTTCTAATCGAGGATCAGCGCACATGGATTGTGGATTGCGGTGATGTAGACCGCTTGTTGCCGCTGGTGCAGGGACAGTTGTGCGGTGTATTGCTCACCCATGCTCATTTTGACCATATCTACGGTTTGAACACATTGCTGTCGTTGTACCCCTCGCTGCCCGTGGTGACCAACGAGTATGGACTAAACGGATTGAACAGTGACAAGCTGAATTTCTCCAGGTATTACGGTGACCCGTTTGTACTCGACTCGGCCGACAATGTGAGACTAGTTCAGGACGGGGAGCAGATACCTCTGTTTGCCGACATCGATGCGCGTGCGGTTTTTACACCCGGACACAGCCCCGATTGTATCACTTGGATTGCAGGTGACGCGGTTTTCACGGGCGACAGTTATATTCCGGGCGTGAAAACGGTGACCAATATTCCGCATTCCGACAAGGAACTTGCTGCCCACAGCGAGGCCGTGATACGGGAACTGTCGATGGAGCGCTTGTTGTATCCCGGTCATGCCCCCGAGAGCGTACCGCCGGGACTACTGATTTCAGAAGATTAAAAAATTGAGTAATATGACAAATAACAAGATTTTACTTTGCCTCGCCCACATGAGTGGACAAGAAATGAAGTACATTCAGGAGGCTTTTGACACCAATTGGGTTGTGCCCTTGGGTCCGAATGTGAATGCGTTTGAGGAAGACCTCGAGAACTTGTGCGGCGAGGGGAAACATGTTGTTGCCCTCAGTTCAGGAACGGCTGCCATCCATCTGGCTCTCGTGAAGCTGGGCATCGGGCGTGACGATGAGGTTATCTGCCAGTCGATGACTTTCTCGGCGAGTGCCAACCCTATTGTCTACCAGGGCGCTACGCCTGTGTTTGTGGACAGCGAGCCCGACACTTGGAACATGGACCCCAATCTGCTCGAAGATGCGATTAAGGACCGTATTGCCAAGACGGGACGCAAGCCGCGAGCCATCATTCCCGTTTATCTTTACGGCATGCCTGCCATGATTGACGAGATTATGGAGATTGCGCAGCGATATGAAATTCCTGTGGTCGAGGACTCGGCCGAGGCCTTCGGCTCGCGTTATCGCGGCAGGTTGTGCGGCACTTTCGGCGACTTCGGCATCATGAGTTTCAATGGCAACAAGATGATTACCACTAGCGGTGGCGGAGCCCTCATCTGCCCCGACGAAGAGACCAAGAAGAAAATCATGTTCTATGCCACCCAATCCCGCGAACCCATGCCTTACTACCTGCACAAGGAAATCGGCTATAATTACCGCATGAGCAACATCTGCGCGGGTATAGGCCGTGGACAGATGACGGTACTGGACGAGCATCTGGCACATCACAGGCATCTGTGTGACCGCTATGTCGAACTGCTGGCCGATGTGGACGGCATTGATGTCCATGTCAATTGTGACGAGCGCTCCGACAGCAATTACTGGCTCAACACCATCCTCATCGACCCGACAAAGGCAGGAACCGATTATGAGACCGTGCGTCAGCATCTCGAGTCCTGCAACATCGAGTCACGACCCTTGTGGAAACCCATGCACACTCAGCCCGTGTTCTCGGGTGCCCCTGCCTATGTCAACGGAGTCAGTGAAAACCTGTTCTCGATGGGTCTGTGCCTGCCTAGTGGCCCCTGGGTGAGCGACGAGGACATCGAGAGGGTAGTCCGTGAGATACGCGCTTGCTGCGGACAATGATATAACACAGAATTAATGATTACACCAAAATACTCAAGCAATATGAAAAAAATAGCAATCTATGGCGCTGGCGGCTTTGGCAAAGAAGTGGCGTGCCTCATCGACAGGATTAACCGTAACGGCGGTGATTGGGAACTGATTGGTTTCTTTGATGACACCAAGCCGGTAGGCTCTGTTGTGTCTCGTTATGGCAGCGTCCTGGGCAACATGGACACCTTGTTGCAGGTGAACCACCCGTTGGCTGTGGCCATTGCCATCAACGACAACAAGGCCGTGAGACGCCTGCGAGAACTCATCAACAATCCCCATATCACTTTCCCCAATCTCATTGACCCGTCATTGTTCCTGGTTGACGAGCAGACGCTCATCATGGGCGAGGGCAATATTATCCAAAACGACTGCATGATATCATGTGATGTTACCATCGGCAATTTCAATCTCATTAACGACCATGTCGTGGTGGGACATGACAACCGCATCGGTGATTTCAATGGGCTCATGCCGGCTGCACACCTCTCGGGCGGTATTACGATTGGTGACAACAACCTGTTGGGCGTGGCCAGTGTGGTCTTGCAGGGCATGACAATCGGTAATGGAGTGACTTTGGGTGCCAACAGTGTGCTCATGACGCAACCGCGTGACGACAGCACTTATCTGGGAGTGCCGGCCAAGAAATTTGACTTTTGAGCCATTACCCCCCCTCGAGAAGGTGTAATTTGCAGGTCGGCATTCGCACTTTTACGAGTTTCGGTAAAGGAAAATGAAGAAAAATCGGTTTTTTGCAGGTATTAATGTGTCAAGATGTGTAGAATTAAGAAATTTTATATAATTTTGCACGCTGCAAAAATATTGAAGTGAATTCTTCGTTATATTATAGAATGAATTTGACTCAATTCATAGAGAACTTTGCGGATCTGTTTGATGAGACAGATGCCGATACTATACAGGCCACCACTCGTTTTAAGGACTTGGACGAATGGTCGTCACTTGTCGCTTTGTCGGTCATTGCAATGATCGATGAGGAATATGATGTCGAGTTCCGAGGCGATGATATCCGTGGAAGCAACACCGTCGAGGATCTGTACAATATTGTCAGTTCGAGAGTCGATTGATGGTCTAAGAGATTAAATCATTTTACGCCATGGCATCTGCCAGGGCGATTGTTTGTTTTGCTCCAGTTTATTGAACTAATTAATTGCCTGACTTTTTATGGCTAAAATTACATTTCATGGAGTTGGTATCAAGGCCATGAGTGCTTGTGTGCCGCCAGATATCGTCTTCAACAAGGATCTGGGGTATCTGATACCTGAGGAAGAAATAGAAAAAACCATTAATAATATAGGCATTGAACAACGGCGCATCGCTGCCGATGGTGTCACTGCCAGTGACCTGTGCTTTAAAGCCGCACAACAGTTGATGGTTGGTAATGACATCGCGCCCGAGAGCATCGATGTCCTCTTGTTCATGAGCCAGACGGCCGACTACCGCATCCCCGCAACATCGTGCTTGCTGCAGCACCGCTTAGGGTTGCCGCGCGAGACGATGTGCCTGGACATTTCTCTGGGCTGCTCGGGATATGTATTTGCGCTGAGCACGGCGTTTGCCTATGCTTCGATGGAGGGCGTGAACCGCGTGCTCTTGCTCGATGGAGAAACATTCTCCAAGATTGTCAACCGCTACGATAAGGTGGACTGGCCGCTATATGGCGACGCCGGTACGGCGACACTTATCGAGAAAGGGGACTTTGGCGACGCAATGTTCAATCTCAATACCGACGGTAGTGGGGAAGAAGTGCTTAAAATCCATGCTGGATTGCGCAACCCCATCACGCCCGACTCGTGCGTGGCCCGTGAACGCGAGGACGGCAATGTCCGCAGCGACCTCGAGGTGTTCATGGATGGCATGGATGTTTTCAACTTTGCCATCAGCAAGGTGCCTCGAAACATCAAGACCCTGTTGCAGGATGCCGGCAAGGCCATCGACGATGTGGATTATCTGGTCTTCCATCAGGCCAACCGCTTCATGATGGACTTCTTTGTCAAGAAACTAAAGATTTCCCCCGACAAGGTGCCTTATTGCATCCACAAGTACGGTAACACGAGCAGCGCATCGGTCCCCTTGACCATTGCCAGTGAACTGAGTGGCAGGCTCGATGGCGATAACACGGTGCTCTTGAGCGCCTTCGGTGCTGGACTCAGCTGGGGCTCGGCTCTCTTGAAGATGCGTGACTGCAAGGTATCTCCTGTCATTGAATATTGATGGATCCTCAACTCGTTTTTCATCACATCGGCATTGCTTGCCGCGATATTGCCAAGTCCCAATCCTTCTATGTCGACATGGGATACACGGCGTCACTCGTGGTTGACGACCCGTTGCAGCATGTGCGCGTCTGTTTCCTGGACAAGGACGGCGCTCCGCGTCTGGAACTGCTGGAGCCGCTCGACGAGCAGAGTCCGGTGGCGCGTACGCTCGACACGGTGGGAGTCGCTCCCTATCACCTGTGCTATGGGGTCCAGGACATCGAGGCTGCTGTCGCCGCATTGCGAAAACAGCGCTTCCTGTTGATAAACGGTCCTGTTCCCGCTTGCGCTATGGACGACAGACGGGTTGCATTTCTGTTCCAGAAAAACACCGGCTTGATAGAACTAGTAGAGAATACCGACCGATGAACGGTGTCCTGCTCTCCTACATAATTCCCTTATACAACACCGAGCATTATATCCTGAGGTGCTTGCAGTCAGTCGTCAACCAGGGCTTGAACCCCGACGAGTACGAGGTTATCGTGGTTGATGATGGCTCGACCGATGGCGGCTTGGCACTTGTTCAGTCGTTCGCGGCGGTTCACCCTCAGGTGCGTCTCGTTTGCCAGCGCAATGCAGGCGTCAGCGCTGCACGCAATGCGGCGCTGGATATGGCCCAGGGCCGCTATGTCCAGTTTGTGGACAGCGATGACTATCTGGCCGAGAACACTGTTCAGCCGTTGCTCAAGAGGGCCATCGACGAGAGCCTGGATGTGCTGGAATTCAACTATGACTGTGTGGACACCGCTGGTAACGCCATCCCTCATGTGCGGGACGACAATTACCCCTCAACGGTGGCCATGACTGGAGTCAAGTACTTGAGTGACCACAGCATGACGCCCTATGTGTGGAGGTTTCTCGTGCGCCGTGAATTCCTTATCCAGGGTGGCTGGCGTTTCAATACTTCATTGGTCGTGTGTGAAGACGGTGCCCTCATAGCCGATTTTATGCTCAATGCGTCTCGCGTGGCCCATGATTCCGCAATCCCTTACTGCTATGTGAACCGTGGCGACAGCGCCATGCACAATCCTGACCGTGACCACCTGCAGCGCCGCATCTTTAGCCAGATCGATGCCGCCGTGTCTATCGACAGGTCGATGAGCGCCTATCAGGCAGCATCGGGCACACAGGCCCCATCTAGTGTGGCGGGCGTCAGGAATGTTTATCTCTATTTCTCGATGACTAAGGCCTTGACATGTGGGCTGGTTGATGAAGCTGTTGACCGCATGCGCCAGGCCGGCTTGTTCCCATTCCCGTGTGTGGGTCCCGAGGCCAACTATCACGGGGCAAAGTGGAAGGTTATCCATCGGTTGATGATGCATCCGCGACTGTGGGCCTTCTTGAGTAAAATTTACCGACTGATAAAGAAGTAGAAATGACGACTTTTATCTTTCGCAATCACACCGTTGAGCCCTTCTTCGGCTATGACGGCATGACATGTTCGGGCTATGGTGACATCAGCCTGGTGCCGCAGGAGGTGGACCGCTACATCTGGTTCTATCAGGTATCAGTGAATGTCGATGCCGCCCAACGGGCGCAGGAGGTCGAGTCCTGGCGCGACCAGCTCGATTATGTCTTGGCACACGCTAACCCCAACAAGCCGTTTATCATATTCTCAATGGTGGATCTGTTCCCTGTGCGGCTCACCGGTTCCGAACATGCAGTAGCCGATGCCGTGGCAGCGTTCAATAGCCATGTTTTGCAGTTGGCTGAGGCCAACCCCCAGGTCAAGTGGGTCGATTTCAGCGAATTCACCTCCCGTTATGCCGCTGAGGATCTGGTGAACTGGAAGTATTACCACATGTCCCAGACCCTGCTCAACACCAGGTTGGCACGCGACTTCCAGGCATGGTGGAGACTTGTCGAGACAGGGTTGGCCCTGCAACGCAAGAAGTGCCTGGTACTGGATTTGGACAATACCCTGTGGGGGGGCGTGCTGGGCGAGGATGGCGTCGATGGCATCAAGTTGGGCGGTGATTACCCGGGCAATGCCTATCAGTTGTGGCAGCGTGCTTTGCTGCAATTATCCCGGAACGGCGTGATTCTCACCGTCTGCAGCAAGAACAATGAGAACGATGTGCTGGAGGCCTGGCAGAATAATC
Organism: uncultured Prevotellaceae bacterium; assembly: GCA_900322135.1. GTDB lineage: Bacteria > Bacteroidota > Bacteroidia > Bacteroidales > Muribaculaceae > Sodaliphilus. The sequence continues at coordinate 22,482 of ONYP01000003.1, read as the reverse complement.
CCGCCATGGTGCTCAAGCGTGAGCACTTCAGTGCTATGCGCATCAACTGGGATGATAAGGCTACCAATATCCAGCGATTGGCCGATGAACTCAACATCGGTCTCGACAGCATGGTTTTTCTGGATGACAATCCCGCCGAGCGGGAACTGGTGCGGCAGGCATTGCCTCAAGTCGAGGTGCCTGATTTTCCCGACAAACCTTATCAGCTCATGCCGTTCTACCGGCAACTGGTGGAACGCTATTTCCGTATTTATGCCGTGACCGATGAGGATAGGGCCAAGACCGAGCAATACCGTGCCAATGCGTTGCGCAACTCGGAGCAGTCGCGTTTCGTCGACCTCGATTCTTACCTTTACAGTCTGGATATTTGTATCGACATCAAGCCTGCCGATGACCACAATATCCCGCGCATCGCCCAGATGACGCAGAAGACCAACCAGTTCAACCTCACCACCCGCCGTTATGGCGAGGACGATGTGAGGCAGATTGTTGCTCAGGGTTGGCCCGTCTTTTGCATGAATGTGAGTGATCGGTTTGGCGACAGTGGTATCACGGGCACCATCTTCTTGGAACCGTTGGCCGACGATGTTGTGCGCATCGACTCGCTGTTGCTCAGTTGCCGCATTTTGGGCAAGGGCATCGAGGAGGCGTTTCTCAAGACGGTGCTTAACCTGTTGCGGTTGGATGGAATCAGGAAGGTCTATGCCGACTACCTGCCAACGCCAAAGAACAGCCAGACGGCCGACTTCTATGACCGCATGGGAATGACTTGTGTGGCTACCCAGGCCGATGGCGCTAAGCGTTACGAGTTGGCGCTAAATCATGTGTTTGATATAAAGAATTGCTATAACATAAGAGTTCTATGAACTTGGAAGAAAAAGTTTTAGAGATTATGCGTGAGGTGTTTGACCAGCAAGAGGTCAACACCGATGTTTCGCAGAAGAATTGTGACCGCTGGGATTCCCTGCGTCACTTGTCACTTGCCTCGGAACTGGAGGAGGCGTTTGATATCGAATTGGAGCCTGAAGAGATTGCCGAGATGACCGACTTCCAGCGGGTTGTTTCCATGCTGCAATCCAAACTATAACCGCTGTCTTCTCGGCTCAACCCGTAGTGTGACGATGGCCCAGGGGCGCATTGCTTACATCGACTTCATGAAATGTCTGTGCATCATGCTCATCGTGATGTACCATATTGACCATGATTTTTTCAATTATCTCGCCCCTAACCTGAATAATGCTCTGCAGGCTTTCCGTCTGCCGATGTATTATTTTATATCGGGCATCTTTTTCAAGCGCTACAGTGGATTTGGCGACTTCACACGGCGCAAGGTGAACAACATCCTTGTGCCGTTCGTTTTCTTTGTCGTGTTGGCCTATGTGATGCGCGTTGTCGAGTGGGCCGGCCGCATGGTAATCGGTGCCGAGCCCGTCGATGCCGACCCGATACGGCTGATAGAACCTTTTTACTTGCGCTATTGGGAGTTTTCCACCCCTTTGTGGTTCTTGCTCAGCCTGTTCTGGGTAAACATTATCTTTTATGCCTTGCGGCGCTACATCAAATCGTGGTGGGGCCTTGTGGTGGCAACGGTGGTTATCTCGGTTGCGGGTTATGCCGTGGCATCGCACAAGATTGAGTTGCCCCTCATGTTTGACTCATCACTCGTGGCTCTGCCCTTCTTTGTGCTGGGCTGGGGGGTGAACCGCATGGGGGCTTTGCAGCCGTCGCGCTGGGACCGTTGGGGCGTGCTCGTGCTTGCTGCGGTGGCAGTTCCTGTCTACCTGTTCAGCACGACTTTGAATCTGCATCTGCAGATTCTTCCACCCTATTGGAAACTGTATCTGTTGCCCTTTGCTGCCATTTTGGCGTTGTTCTGGGCCTGCAAGTCCTTGCCCCGTGTGCCGGTGTTTTGCCATTACGGTCGCTATTCGCTCATCATCCTGGGCACTCATCCCTTGCTGTTCCTGCCCATCCGCATGCTGTTAATCCTATGGGGGGGCATGGAACCCGGCGTCACCCTGGCTTTGATTGTCTTCACCTTGACGATATTGCTGGAATGGCCTGTAATCTGGCTTCTTAAAACCTATGCCCCGCGCTTCACGGCGCAGCAACCATTTTTTAATCCTGGCTGGAAACTACTGTCTCGATGAAATATTTCGCACGCTTTGTGGCCATTGTGGCCTCGTTTGTATTACTCTTTGCTGCCTACGGTGGTCGTGTTGACCCACATGTCTGGAACTTGCCTGCTTTGGCGACCTTGGCGCTGCCTGCAGTGGCGATTGTTGCTGTTGTTTTGCTGGCATTGTTGGCCGTTTTCCGCCAGTGGAGGGCTTGTGTCGTTATCGTGGGCGCTCTGTTGTTGTCGTGGCCCACGCTGCGCCTCATCTGTCCTGTGAATCTCTTCAATGCCAAGGCCGACCCCGACAAGACCCAACTAACGGTCTTGACGATGAATGTGGAGGAGTTTAATTGGCAGACCGGTGATAAAACGCCCAGCAAGTCAATGCGTTACATCCTTGACCAGGATGCCGATATCGTGGTCATTCAGGAGGGACTGGTATATTTCCCCTTCGAGAAGCTCGATAAGGTGAAGCCCATGCTTGATGAACTGTACAAGAAATATCCCTATCGCAAGAAGCACTACTATGATGTGGGCATTCTCTCCAAGTATCCTTTCACCGAGGTGGAGTCGTCGGTGCTTGCGCAAGATACCCTCAGCTATTTCATCAAGGCGTGGGATGTAGAAGCGCCAGGGGGAGACCTCAGGGTAGTGAACATGCACTTGAGTTCGCTGCGATTAAACAATAACGATAACCGCATCATCGACTCGATGAACAAACCCTCGGGGCGCAAGCAGCGCGCCAAGTCGGTCGTGAAGAAATTGATGGGCGGGTTCCGTGGACATGTGCGCCAGGCACAGGCGGTACGCCAGTTGTTGGACAATACTGCCGGCGATGTGCTGGTCATGGGCGACATGAACGAGACTCCTGGTTCCTATGCCTACCGTTTGGTGTGCGGTGATGACTTGCGTGACGCTTGGGCCGACGCCGGTTTAGGTCCCACTTACACCTTCAACGACCATCACTTCTATGTCAAGATTGACCATATACTTTACCGCGGTGACATGAAGGTATTGTCATGCCGTCGTGACAAGGAAGGCGAGAGCGACCATTATCCGCTGGTCGCTGTTTTCCAGCGATGATAGGTGCCAAGCATACTAAAATGTTTCTGGTTGCGTTATTTTAATATAAAAATTAAATGACGAGACCTTATATGAAAATGAACAATATGAGATTTCCCCTGTGGATGGCAATGGCTGTCATGGTGATTGCCGCCGCGTTCACCTCATGCATCGAGGACGGTTTCACGACCTCGCCCAGCGATGTGCTCGCGTTTAACCGCGACACGGTGGCATTTGACACGGTCATCACGCTGCAGGGCACAGCCACCAAGCAGATGGTGGTCTATAACCACAGCAAAAAGCAGATCAATATTTCGTCAATCAAGGTGGCAGGCAACGCCACCAAGGGGCATTTCCATCTCAATGTCGACGGCATCCGCGGCGACGAGTTCCACAATGTGGAGATACGCGGCAACGATTCCATCTATATTTTCATCGAGGCCTATCTCGACGAGATGGAGAGTGACGAGCCCACGCTGCTTGAGGACCTCCTGTTATTTGAGACCAATGGCCAGACTCAGAAAGTGCTGCTCTCGGCATGGGGGCAGGATGTCATCAGGTTGTCTGGTGACACCATCAGCCGCAATACCCGCTTTACCGGTAACAAGCCCTATCTCATTTATGACACCGTTTATGTTTCACCAGGTGTTACCTTGACACTTGACGCGGGCACGACACTCCTGTTCCATGACAAGGGTGCTATGCGTTGTGCTGGCCGCATGTTGGCCAACGGAACTGCCGAGGAGCCTGTGACTTTCCGCGGCGACCGTCTGGACCGCATTGTCGGCGAGACAAGTTTTGACATCATGTCTGGCCAGTGGGGTGGCATCATCTTCACTCCGCCCACGATGGGTAATGTGCTCAAGCATGTGGTCATGAAGGGCAGTAGCATCGGCATGCACTGCAGCGCCTATGGCGACACGGTCAATTGCGCGCTCAAGCTCATCAATTGCGTCTTGACCAACTCGTCTTCGACATGCCTGGCAACAGCGGCATGCTATGTGCAGGCCATCGGCACCGAGTTCAGCGATGCGGCCGAGGAAGTGGTTTACTTTGCCGGGGGCAAGGTGAAGGCCAGCCAGTGTACCTTTGCCAACAATTACCTGTTCACTGTGCCTGAACTGCCCATTGTCAACATCTTTGATGTGGAATTCAGTGATGGCACTATCGGTAAAATTAAGGCTTACTTCGACAATTGCATCATCCATGGCTTGTCACCGGAACTTAACGAGGGCAAACTTGACAATTTCGATGTCTATATGAGGTACTGCCTCTTCAAGAGCAATGGCGAGGACGATGCCCATTTTATCAATTGCGTCTGGGAGGGTGACCCCATGTTCCTCACGGTGCGTGACGACCACCTCTTTGATTACCGCTTGGGCAATGAGAGTGATGCCATCGGCAAGGGCAATCCCGCCCTGTGTCCTGCCGAGGCGCGCTACGACCGCTACGGTAACGACCGACTTGCCGGCGGTGCTGTCGACTTGGGCGCCTATGTCTGGACCTATGTCCCTGAAGAAGACTGATACTTTTTCTATCACAGTATAATGGATGTGGAGACGCAAGATCTTGCGTCTCTTAACATTTGATACAGCTCAATCTAACTTAAAATCCAAGTGTATATGAAACGATTGTTGTTCTTCTCATTGTTGCTTTTGGCAATGGGCGGTTGCATGACAGCGCAAAACATCGCTGGACCCAATCTGCCCAAACATGAGTTCCGCGGGGCATGGATGCACATTATCGGGCAGAGCCAGTATGCCAAGATGACCCCTGAGCAGACGCAGGACTATCTCATAAAACAGCTTGACCTCTTGCACCAAGCCAACTGCAATGCCGTCATCTGGCAAATCCGTCCACAGGCCGATGCGGCCTATGTCAGCGAACTCGAGCCATGGACACGGTGGATTTCAGGCGAGCCTGGCAAGGCACCACAACCCCTGTGGGACCCCTTGCAGTTCATGATTGAGCAGACCCACAAGCGCGGCATGGAACTCCACGCCTGGATCAATCCCTATCGCGTGACAAGCAGCGAGGAGGACACACCCGCACCCGGGCACATCTACTATGAGCACCCCGAGTGGTTCCTCAAGTATGCCGACGGCAAACTCTACTTCGACCCCGGGTTGCCCGAGAGCCGCGACTTCATCGACAAGGTGGTGCGCGACATCCTCACGCGGTATGACATCGACGCCCTGCACATGGACGACTACTTCTATCCCTATCCCGTCAAGGGGGCAGAGTTCCCCGACACGGCCTCCTATGATGCTTATGGCATCGGCTGGGACAAGAATGACTGGCGGCGCCACAATGTCGACTTGCTCATCGAGCAGTTGCATGGCACCATCCAGGAAGTGAAACCCTGGGTGCGCTTCGGCATCAGCCCCTTCGGTATCTGGCGCAACAAGGCCAGCGACCCCGATGGCAGCGAGACCAACGGACTGCAATGCTATGACGCGCTCTATGCCGACTGCCTCAAGTGGACCGCCGAGGGTTGGGTGGACTACATGGTGCCGCAACTCTATTGGGAACTGGAGCATGAGCGTGCCAGTGACCTGGTGCTCATGCACTGGTGGAACGAACATGCCAACGGCCGGCACATGTACTACGGCCAGGCTGTCAACAATGTGATGTCTCATCAGGACATCGCCGACGAGGGCGGCGACCCCGCCAACCCCACGCAACTTGACCACAAACTGCGTCTGCAGCGCGCCATGGACGATGTGCACGGTGTCACCTGGTGGCCCGCTTACAGCGTCACAACCAACTACCAGGGCGTCCTGGACTCACTGGTGAATAAGCAGACATGCTATCCCGCTCTCATTCCCGCCTACTCGTGGATTGACAGCGAGAAGCCCCACCGTGTACATGACCTCAACATCAAGAAGGTGAACGGCAAGAAATCCCTCGTGTGGCGCGCCCACGACACCGACGACCCAATGCAACAGGCCGTGCGGTATGTGGTGTATCGCTATCCCAAGGGCAAGAAAGGGCATCTTGATAACCCCGCCGACATCCTGGCCATCACCGGCGAGACCACCTTTGTCTTGCCTGACGGCGGCAAGGGCAAATGGCAATATGCCGTCACCGCTCTCGACCGCTGCTGGAACGAGAGCGACCCCTCATGGAAATAGAAAGCCCGATCCTCTCCCATACCTACTGACCGACGACAGCCGTCCCGTGGGTGGGGCGGCTGTCGTTATTTATTTCACAATGCTCTAAACTGAGAGCGCACCGAGCATAAAAGCGGATGCCCCTTTAACCTCTAACCTCTAACCTTTAACCTTTAACCTCTAACCTTTAACCTCTAACCTTGTTTTAATGCTTTAGAACAAGTGTGATATATTCTCGGTCATCATCTTCACGCTCATGGCAAGCAGGATGATGCCGAAGAACTTGCGCGAGAACATCATGCCGCCATCGCCCAGCAATTTCTGAATCTTGCCGGTGCTCTTGATGACGAGGAATACCCATAACATATTGATGGCGAGCCCAATGAAGATGTTTACATCATCATACATCGCCTTGAGCGAAATCAGCGTCGTGAGCACACCGGCGCCCGCGATGAGCGGGAACACCATCGGTACCATTGTGGCCCCCTTGTTGGGCGTGTTGTTCTTGAAGATTTCCACATCCAGAATCATCTCCAGGGCCATCAGGAACATCAGGAAACCGCCTGCTGTGGCAAACGAGTGGATGTCGCAGTTGAAGATTTTCAGCAGCCAGTGCCCGCCATAGTAGAATCCGACCATCAGCAGGGTAGAGTAGAGGGTTGCCTTCAAAGCGTCAACATGGCGCCCTTTCTCTCTCAACTGCAGGATGATAGGTATCGAGCCCACAATGTCGATAATACTCAATAACACCAGCGTTGCGCTCAAAATCTGCGTGAAATTTAATGATCCCATAATCAAATCTTTTTTTCTGTTGGCAAAAGTACACATTTTCATCGTTTTTATCGGGTTATTGCCCCGAAATTATGCTTTTGGGGGGCACTTTCGGGGGCCTGTGGTGAGCGATGACCCCAAAATGACCTTTTTCTTTTTCAAATAACTGGAAATCAAGTGTTTGACAATAAAAGAATGACCATTGAATGCGGGCGGTTTTTCTTGTTTTGGTAGTAACTTTGCAAGTGTAAAAACCATTCCCACATCACTTCAATCACGGGCGGCAGATTGTTTTCTCAGGTCAATCAGCCGCCTTCCTTTTTCCCTGCGCTGTGTCTTTTAGTCATTTTTTCCTGCTTCGCTATAATTATGTGGAAGATTTACTCGACAATTGGTCAAAAATCCTTACCTTTGCACCTTAAATAAATGATTGAACCAACAAATCAACAAAAATGAGCGAGAAAGAGAATACACTGGCAACCAAATACGACCCCAAAGAGGTCGAGGACAAGTGGTATAAGTATTGGGAATCGCACGACCTGTTCAAGAGCGTTCCCGATGAGCGTGAACCCTATTGCATCGTCATCCCGCCACCCAATGTGACGGGTGTCCTGCACATGGGCCATATGCTCAACAACACTATCCAGGACATCCTCATCCGCCGCGCCCGCATGGAGGGCAAGAACGCCCTGTGGGTGCCGGGTACCGATCATGCTTCGATTGCTACCGAGGCCAAGGTGGTGAAGCGCCTGGCTGAGCAGGGAATCCGCAAGCGTGACCTCACGCGCGACGAGTTCCTCAAGCATGCGTGGGACTGGACACACGAGCACGGCGGCATCATCCTGCAGCAGTTGCGCAAACTGGGTGCCTCCTGTGACTGGAGCCGCACCGCCTTCACCATGGACGAGACGCGCAGCAAGAGCGTGCTCAAGGTGTTTGTCGACCTGTATGACAAGGGCTACATCTACCGTGGATTGCGCATGGTGAACTGGGACCCCAAGGCACAGACTGCATTGAGCAACGAGGAGGTAATCTACCGCGAGGAGAAGAGCCACCTGTATTACCTCAAATACTATGTTGACGGCCTGCAGACCCTCGAGAACGAGGAGCAACTGCGTGCCGAGGGCAACATCATCCACAAGGACGAGAAGGGCTATTATGCCGTTGTGGCCACCACGCGCCCCGAGACCATCATGGGCGATACCGCCATGTGCATCAACCCCAAGGATCCCAAGAACCAGTGGCTCAAGGGCCGCAAGGTGATTGTGCCGCTGGTGGGTCGTGTCATCAATGTCATCGAGGACCGCTATGTGGAGATAGAGTTCGGTACGGGTTGTCTGAAGGTGACTCCCGCCCATGACCCCAACGACTATGTCCTGGGCAAGACGCATAACCTGGAGACCATCGATATCTTCAACGCCGATGCCACCATCAGCGAGCAGTCACCGCTGTATGTCGGCATGGATCGAATGGAGTGCCGCAAGGTGATTGTGCCCGACCTGCAGAATGCCGGTCTGGTCGAGAAGATTGAGGACTATGACAACAAGGTGGGTTACAGCGAACGCAACAGCGACACCGCCGTCGAGCCCCGCCTGTGCATGCAGTGGTTCCTCAAGATGAAGCACTTTGCCGACATCGCGCTGCCCTGTGTGAAGAACGACGAACTCAAGTTCCATCCCGCCAAGTACAAAAATATCTACAATGTATGGCTCGAGGGCATCCAGGATTGGTGTATCTCGCGCCAGTTGTGGTGGGGACACCGCATTCCCGCCTACTTCCTGCCCACCGAGGACGAGGAAAAGGAGGTTTATGTAGTTGCCTTGAACGAGGAAGAAGCCCTCGAGAAGGCCCGCAAGATTCCCGGCTACGAGAATATCGAGGCCAGCCAACTGCGCCACGATGAGGACGCCCTCGACACCTGGTTCAGTTCATGGCTGTGGCCCATCTCGCTGTTCGACGGCATCAACAACCCCGGCAACGAGGAAATCAAGTACTACTATCCCACCAACGACCTGGTGACTGCCCCCGACATCATCTTCTTCTGGGTGGCACGCATGATTATGGCTGGCTATGAGTACATGGGTGACATGCCGTTCCGCAATGTCTATTTCACCGGTGTTGTTCGCGACAAGTTGGGCCGCAAGATGTCCAAGTCGCTGGGTAACTCGCCCGACCCGCTGATGCTGATTGACAAATTCGGTGCCGACGGCGTGCGTATGGGTCTGATGCTTGCCGCTCCCGCCGGCAACGACATCCTCTACGATGACGCGTTGTGTGAGCAGGGCCGCAACTTCAACAACAAGATCTGGAATGCCTTCCGTCTCGTCAAGGGTTGGGAGGTTGCCGATGTCGAGCAGCCCGAGGCCAGCCGTCAGGCCGTGGAGTGGTTCCGCAACCAGCTCAACGATGCGCTGGCAACCGTAAAGGACCACTTCGCCAAGTTCCGCTTGAGCGATGCCATGATGGTGCTCTATCGCCTGTTCTGGGAGGAGTTCTCGGCTTGGTATCTCGAGGCCGTGAAACCCGCCTTCGGCCAGCCGATGGACCGTGCCACCATGCAGGCCACGCTCGAGTTCTTCGACATGCTGCTGCGTCTGTTGCATCCGTTCATGCCCTTCATCACCGAGGAACTGTGGCAGCACCTCGACGAGCGTAAGGACGGCGAGAGCATCATGTATGCCCTCATTCCCGAGCCCGAGCAGGCCGATGCCGCTTTACTCAAGGCAATGGCCGATGTCAAGGAAATCGTCGCCGGCGTGCGCAATGTGCGCAAGCAGAAGAACCTCCCCAACAAGGAGCAACTCACGCTGCAAGCCATCGGTGGCCTGAACAATCCGCTTGAGGCCATCATCATCAAACTCGCCGGACTCGACAAAATCGAGGCCGTGACCGAGAAAGACCCCACGGCGCCCGCCTTTATGGTCGGCACCGCTGAGTTTGCAGTTCCCGTTACCGGCAGCATCGATGTCGAGGAGGAAATCAAGAAACTCGAGGCTGACCTTGAGTACACCCGTGGCTTCCTGGCCAGCGTGGACAAGAAGTTGAGCAACGAGCGCTTCGTTGCCAACGCCCCCGAGGCCGTTGTCGCCAACGAGCGCAAGAAGAAAGCCGACGCCGAGAGCAAAATCGCCACGATGGAGCAGGCCCTCCAGGCGCTCAAGAAATAAGGTTCCCCGTGCCGTGGTTATGCCATGGCCATTAAAAGAAAAAAGAATATGGACAACTCAATCTTGAAACCCGGCATTCCCGTGGCGCTGTGCAGTGACCATGCAGGTTATCCCACCAAGGAGGCCGTCAAGCGTTGGCTTGACGCACAAGGCATTGCTTACAAGGACTTCGGCACCTACAGCGAGGACAGTTGCGACTATCCCGATTTTGCCCACCCCTGCGCCGCTGCAGTGGAGCAGGGCGAGTGCTATCCCGGCATCGCCGTGTGTGGCAGTGGCGAGGGCATCAACATCACGCTCAACAAGCACCAGGATGTGCGTTCGGCACTGTGCTGGCGCTTGGCGGTAGCCCGTCTGGCCCGTCAGCACAACGATGCCAATGTCCTGGCAATGCCTGGCCGCTTTGTCACCGACGAGGAGGCCATCGCCATGGTCGAGGCCTTCTTGACGACCCCCTATGAGGGTGGCCGTCATCAGCGCCGCATCGACAAGATACCCGTGAAGTGATTCATCACTGTCAGCAATAAAAGTGCCGGCCCGCTGAGCATACACTCTCGACGGGCCGGCGCTTTGTATCGTGACCTCTATGGTCTATATGTTCAGGATGATGCTGATGACTTCATTGACATCGGCGATGTTGATTTCGCCGTCCTCGTTCACATCATCGTAGGCGTAGTGCTGTACTCCGCTCAGGATGTCGCCCATGAGGGCATTGATGTCGGCGATGTTCACCTCACCATCGTCGTTCACATCGCCCTTCAAGTGCTCCGGCTGTGGTTGGCGGCCAAAGATGGTGATGTCATCGATGTTGACACGCGTGCCCGACAACTGGACGATGCGGAACCTCACATCACTGTTTACATCGATGTCCAGCGTGTAGTGTTGCAAGGCCCCGCGGACTACTGTGAACTCTCCTAAATCATACCAAGACTGGCCCTGGTTGGTGCTGAAATCCACACGGAGGGCCGCCTCACCATCATTGCCGTAACTTGCTGCCCAGAGGCTGATGGCACTGGCTCCGCCCTCAACATCTTGAGTCATGGCGATGGCGCTGCTGCTGGATTTGCCCAGGCGGCAGGAAAGGTCTCCATGACTGTTGGTGTCGCCCCAGATGCCGGCATCGGTGAAGTCCCAGGTCCAAGCATGGCCCTCGACGGGTTTGGTCCAGTAGCCGCCGGTAGCGCAGCCTTCCCAGTCCTCGACGATGCTGTCGCCGACCACTACGGGCGGGTCGGGAGTGTCACCGTGCTTGATGACCGTGATGGTGACGGTGAACGAGGTGGATGCCTCTTCGTTGGACAGGGTAATCGGGTTGTTGTAGACGCCCTCGTCGTCGCTGGCAAAGCCGATGACAAACGAAGTGCCGCTGTTGACCTCGCTGGCGGTAAAGGTGTTCTGGCTGACATAGAAGAACTCGTTGTCCTCCATCAGCAGACTGACACCCTGGGTCAAGCCTTCGCCCTTCAAGTTGACGGTTATCTCTTTCTGGTCACCCTCGTAAATGGTACCCATGTCGATGGTCGTGCCGTTGACAGGGGCAGTGATGGCAGCGGGAATATCTTCTCCGGTGCCATTCCAGCACTTGCCCTGCAGGTCGCCCCAGATGTATTCTGCCAGTTCGGGGTGGTCGATGAACGGGTTGCGGTTGCCCTGAATCTCATAGATGGCCTCGTTGCGCTTGATTTCCTTCTCGCTGACAGGGTCCAGACGGGTCCATTCCATCAGCATGTTGATGGTCCAGGTCGAGAAGGCCTTATAGCGGTTGGCGGCATAGTTCAACTGGGGACTGCCGGGCCAACTGGGCAATTCATTCTTGTAGCAAGTGGCCATATAGAAATAGGTGCGTGCCAGGTCACCCTTGTATTCATCATCGGGCTCGAACACGGTGCCGCTGTAGCCAGGATAGGTGCATGTGCCCAGTTTGCCTTTGGCCACATAGATGCCATTGGTTAACCGTGTTCCGTTAGCGCAGACACCATAGGGGAAATTACCTCGCTGGCTGTTGACTTTGATGTCGGTGGGGTAGACATGGAACACATCGGTGTTCATGGGAGCCACCTCTCCGCCAAACCAACTGCGGGGGAAACTGTGTTCGCGGTTGTAACCCTCGCCCACGGTCTGTGCTGATGAGCCGTTGTCGCTGGGACGATAGCGGCAGTTGCTGTAGATGTCGATGATAAAGCCATCATCATCGGTGTCGGCTTTCTTGAACGCTGCCAACAGACCGCTGCTGTAGGACACCTCCTTATGGTTGCGGATGATGCTCCTCAAGGCTGACATCAGGTTCTCGTCGCTCTTTCCAAGGGCACTATTGTAGTAATTGGTGGGTTCGGCGGCCCACAGCAATTGGACAGCAAACAGCATGGCTGCTGCCAGCATGACGAATCGTATAGACTTTTTAATCATAGAAACAAGGTGTGTAGGTTGTGTATGGTGGGTTATTTCTTGCTTCGGGTGCTGCGGCCCTGTTTGGGCGCGGGCTTCGAGCCCTTGGCGTCTTTGGCTTCCTGCTGCTTGCGTACCTGGCCGGCAAGTTGGCCACAAGCGGCAGCGATGTCCTCGCCACGGCTGCGGCGGATGGTACATGTCACGCCCTTGCTGTTCAGGTAGTCGCGGAAGTAGGTCATGCGCTCATCGCTGCTGGTGCGCAACTTCTCGATGCCGGGAATCGGGTGGAAACGGATCAGGTTGACGCGCACATGCTCGTTGGGCAACAGTTCACGCAGTTTCTCGGCATGCTGGATGTCGTCGTTGAACCACTGCCAGCAGATGTATTCCACCGACAGGCGGCGTTGGTGGGCAAAGTCGTAGTTGCCCAGCAGTTCCATAACGGTGTCGATGGGGTAGAGGCGTTCGATAGGCATCATCGATGAGCGCTCTTCCTGGACGGCATTGTGTACGCTCACGGCGATGTGCACGCTCGTCTGCTCGCACAGGATTTTCAACTCGGGCCGTTTGCCCACGGTCGAGACGGTGACGCGCTTGGGACTCCATGCCAGGCCCCACGGTTCGGTGAGGATGGCGATGACGCGCATCACCTCGTCGAGGTTGTCAAGCGGCTCACCCATGCCCATGAACACGACATTGGTCAGCGTCTCGCTCTCGGGAATGCTGAGCACCTGGTTGATGATCTGGTTGGATGTCAGGTTGCCGTGGAAACCCTGCTTGCCGGTCATGCAGAAGTAACAGTTCATCCTGCAACCCTTCTGGGACGAGATGCACAGCGTGGCGCGGTCGTCCTCAGGGATATAGACTGACTCAACGGCGCGCTTGTCGCCCACATCAAACAGGTACTTCACGGTGCCGTCTTCGCTGGCGGCAGCCTGGCTGGGAGGATACAGGCCCACGCAGTAGCGGCTTGCCAGCAACTCGCGGTTGGCCTTGGAGATGTTTTGCATCTGCTCAAAGTCGTTCACGCGCTTCTGGTAAATCCACTGCGCCAACTGTTTAGCCACAAAGCGTGGCATACCCAATGCGGTGACCGCATCCTGCATCTCCTCGAGTGTCATGCCGGCCAGCGGCTGCAAAGTCTTGTCGTTGCTCATGATAGTATGGTTTAAATGCTGTTCAATCTGCAAAGTTAGTAATAAGTTTCTAGTTTCTAGTTCCTAGTCCTCAGTTTTATTTTTCATCACCCTTTTTATTCTTCAGTTTTTTCTTGAAGCAAGGTGTTTTCACGCCGTTGGCTTGTTCTCATGCAATAACTGTCAATTGCGGTGGGGTTAACTGAGAATGGTAGTATTTTGGGGGTGTGCTTGCACGGCTCAGGGATTATGACGATATTTGCATATTAAACCCGCCCGACCGGTGAGAGATACTGCCACTTGCTGCTCAGCAGAGTAGCGGTGGAATGCAATGCCCTGTCGTGAAGGTTGGGGCTGAGCGGCTGGCCGACCTTAATGTGCCCCGATGCGCGCACTCAGTGCTGCTGTTGAACGGTGAGCCGACGGCAATTGGCGGGCACACCACCAACTTCGTGCCGACGCCTACCCTCGAATACTATAAGGACGGCAAGTGGCATCTGGTGCAGACAGCATTCAATCACGATGATGGCTTAGCCATTGAACTGGCGACGGGTAAAGTGCTCATCGCTGGTGGACACAGCGGGAATCTGGGCGTCGGGCAAAGTTTTGAGGCAGAACTCTATGACCCGTCAACGCGCACTTCCGAGGGATTTGCCAGTCTCGACACCAAGCGAGCGTTGGCATCGGCTCTGGCATTGGACGATGGCCGTGTCGTCATTGCTGGCAACTGGCACCATGAGGATGCCATTGAGGTCTATGACGGCAACATCAGTTTCTTGGGACACTTTAGGCCGTCAGATCACAATGCCTGTGGCCGACCGTCTGCAGGGTGAACCATGCCATGTGCCATTGCTCGAGCAGTGGAGCATCCGCCCGGGATTCATGCTCTGGCCGTCATCCACTGCTTTTATTGGCGATAAGTCCAAGGGGGACTATTCCTACCTGTTACCGGTCACCAATGATGAGGGACAGCACGCCATTGCCCGCGTCACTAATGGAGTATTCTCGTTGCTGGCCACCGATGTGCCCATCCCCGAGTCGTGTCAGTGGGGTGAAATTTGCTACATTGTCAGTTTCCTTGTTGACCGTCAGCGTCAGCGGGCCTATCTTGTCGGTTGTGATTCCAGTTTCGTCTCGCCATGTGACTCAACACATGTGTATGTCGTCGCTATCGACTATGCCCACACACCGGCTCGTCTGACATTTTGTTACACCGATGTGTTGACCGATGTGGACATCACGGTTCCACTTCTGAACGCCGACGGTGACTTGATGCTGATAGGTGGCACGCCTAAGTCCTCATTCTTCAAACCCACCGCTGCCACATGGCTGATTCACATCAGCCCAAGCAGCCAGGCTGCGCCGGCAGTTTGGCCACTATGGAAAAAGGCTCTTCTGGTTCTGATTTCCATGGCCGTGGCCGCTCTGCTGGTCTTGCTGTTGCGGCGAAGGAAAAAGAAGCAAGCAGATGAAATGCCGCTAACCCCATTGCCCGATGCTGAAACGCTCACTGCCGCCCAAACTGAGAATCCAGAAGCAACTGACGATGGTGAGTATTATGCCGAACTCATGCGCCGCCTGTGTCAGATGATGGAGGAGCAACGGGTATATTTGGACCCTGATCTGAAGGTGAATGACATCGCCGCGGCCCTAGGCACGACCCGCGCCGTTCTGTCTAAATGTATCAAGTCGCAGCAGGGCTGCACATTCCCACAGTTTGTGAACACCTATCGTGTGGCACTCGCGCAACAACTGCTCAGCAACCAGCCCGATATCAAGTTGATCGAAGTGTGGACAGCCACCGGTTTTGCCAGCGAATCCTCGTTCTATCGCATCTTCAAGTCCATCACAGGCGTGACGCCCAACGAGTGGAAAAGCAACAGTAAGGCATAATAGCAGCGGCCCTGGTGGAAAGTGCTCATTTTCCATGTCTCGATGCGGTCGTGCAGGAAAACCCCAAAAAACGACTCTCAAAAATATTTTTGGGAGTCGTTTTTGCATTTTTGAGAGTCACAAAAAGGCATTTTTGTTAGTAATTTTGTAAATAATAGTCAGCCCCTATCGGTGATTGTATCGCCCGCGAGGTGTTTTGTTTCCGCTATTCGTTTGAATATGAGGGTACTAGATGCCAACATTAGTCCTCCTGAATACCAGATAAGAATACCATTTCTCCCAAATTTCCTCATATTTCCTGAATACTTTACCCATTCATATCAATATTTACTTATTAAATCAGTTGCTTTTATGAAAAAATTTCTCAAACTAACCTTGTTGCTGTTGGCCTCGATGGTGCTGGCTGTGCCGTTGCGGGCTGCCGACAGTCCAGTGACGCTGGTTGTGCTGACCCGTGACAATGCGCAGCATATGTTCGTGCTCGCCGATAGGCCCGAGGTGACCTTCGTGGGTACCGACCTGGTGGTGAGCTGCGTGAACTCCACGACATCGTTCGCCCTGCCGGATGTGATCCGTTTCACCTTCCTGAACACAACCGATGCCGTCGAGGAACTCAAGGCTGACGAAGCCCAAGTCAACTTCCGTGACGGCATAATTGTCATTGACCACCTCAAGGCAGGAGCCACCGTGGCGGTTTACTCGGTCGACGGCCGCCTGGTGCGTCAACTCACTGCCCGGGAGTCAGGAACCTACAGCCTGAACCTCTCGGAACTCCCCGTAGGAGTGTATGTCGTTAAAGCCGACCGTGTCACCTATAAAATTGCGAAGCGATGAAAAAGCAACATCTACTTTTATGCCTTATTGCTCTGCTGCTCTCGCAGATAAGCGTGCAGGAGACGGTGGCCAAGACAGAACCCCGTCAGGATGCACTATACATCTTCCGCAACGACGGCGGGTTTGATTTCTTTTTCTACGGTGATATCGACCGCATCTGCTACAGCAAAATCGACACCCTGGGTGTGGAGCAGCCCGACTATGTTGTGCAGGAGGTATGGGCGCTCGATACCGTCTACCGCTACCAGTTGACGGCTATTGACTCAGTGGCTTTCGTCACGCCCGAGAATAAGGTCTGGCCTGATGTGTTCTGCCCCGATGACCGCATCGCTGATTACATCATTGACGGCGACTCGATCTGGTGGATACGCCTGGCGCATGACACGCCCGCCGACCTGCTGCCGACTGTCGAAGGCAAAATGCTGATTGAAGCCGGCGTCAGTCAATTCATCCCCAACGGCTTCGGTGGCCGCGTGGCGGTGGTGGAACATGAAGAAGACGGCTGGCTTATCGCTACCGAACCTACGGCTATTACCGATATCTATCAGCGCCTTGTTGCCAAGGCCGCAGGCGCCACTCCCGGAGCGCAAGCGAGACACAGGGCCAGCCGAGGTCTCATTGACGGCGATACATATGGTGTGCCAGAAATAACTTTTGACCTCTTCAATTTAGACAAAGAATACACATTGTCCAATTCTGTGATCAGTACTCCCGATGAGGCTCCCGTTTCTATTTCAGCAGACCTATCAGGCACCTGGAAGATAAAATACGAATCGGATGTCACCCTGCGTGCCTGCCTCTTCATTGATGTGATTTCCAGACAGTTCGAGTTTGATGAGAAGAGCTCCTGGCAGCATCATTTGGAGAACGCCTACTCGCTGGAAGGATCCCTAAGTGGACGATTTGAATGGGGTAAAAAGAAGAAGAAAGAGTTCGCCAGTGATTTCGCTGTTGAGTTCGGAGCCGGACTGTATGTCGAAGGGTCAATCGGCGGCTATAAGGTGAGCAAAAACATTAAAAAGGAGACGGAATACATTAACCATGTCGTAATGACCTCCAACGATTTTATCATTGACAATGCCGGCATGATTGTAGCCGATCCCTTGGTGAAAACCAAAGTCGTGGTTCATCAAGACACGACTGAATATGAGGGTTATCTGCCCTACAGTGACGGTGCCATCCAGCCGCCCAATACGATGAGCATTGGCACTGGCCTGTATATCAAAGCCGAGACCAAGCTCGGCATGCCATTGGAGAAAGCAAGGGAAGAACTTCCAGAGTTCCTGGTAAAATACATGCAGAAGTATGCATTGAATGAGCAGAATGACACCATCGGATTCAATTGTGAAGCAGGTATCGACCTCGGTGGCAAGTTGGACATGAAAGCACCATGGAATGTATTCTTGTGGGATGAGCCCCCTCTGCTTGAGAGCCAACCCGTCTTCAAACGGCTGGACGATGAAAGTGAGTTCACCGCATCGCTTTATGCTAAGTATAGCGCATCGCTCAAGTTGGGACCTTGGTCCTTTGGAGAACCACCCGAAGAGAAGGCCATGACCAGTCGCCCGCGAGGTCTTGTGCCGAGTATCTCGGGCGTGAGAGTGGCCACCGATACGGAGCAAGACCCGATTAAGCCCTATGTCAAGCGTTTCGTCTCGCCCATCACACGCGATCTGATGATGCCAGTTGACATCGGTTTTGTGGTGGTTGATGAGGACCATGAAATTGTTGCCAAGAAGTGTGACCTGGGCTGGTTCAGCGAGAACATCTTCAACCAGGACATACCCTTCTTCAAGAACGGCACTTACCAATTCACGATGAACATCGACCCGGGCAAGGGTGAACCCGTGAAGTACACTGCCTATCCGATGGTGCGCCTCTCCAACGGCCATGAGCTGTTAGTCGACCAGGAATATGAATTCGAGGTGGAGGCTGCAGCCTTTGACATTGCACAGCGAACCATCACCGTGGGTGCCGAGTCAGGTATGGTCAATGGGGAATATGTCGGCAATATCGAGGTAAGTGTCATCCCCAATATGGAGAATGTGGAGGTGAAGACTGAGGACACCTGGTTGAGAAATCTCATTTGGTCAGGTCACCAGAACGAACTAACCTTCTTCTGGGATGACCTGCCTGATGGTATGAGGTCACGCCGAGGCGTCATCCGCCTTACTGGCCTTTCACAGAAGGGCGAAGAACTGGTCGAGGACAGCATTGTCGTTATACAGAGCATCGCCTATGTCGATGTAGAACCCAAACAGTTGACTTTCCCCAAAGAAGGTGGCTCACAAACTGTGACCATCACCGAGACCAGCCTCACCAATATCACACCGAGCATCGTTTCCGATAATATTCATGTGTCGATGACGGACAATGTCATCACCGTTACCGCCGACGCGAACACCGACGAGAGCAGCCGCTATGTGTGGATCTATATAAACGGCACCGCTCCTGATGGTAGAGAGACAAGCATTCCCTCCATCGAGGTGACTCAAGAAGGTGCGGGAGAAGACCCAGGAACTGACCCCAACCTACCTAATGGCGGAAAAAGGATGTTTAATTCTGTCGGAATCACTTCAACCATGAAGTATAAATACTCACCGTCTTCAAGTTATACTTCTACTTACGAATGTGAGAATAATTACTTTGGTAATGAGAATGAAGAACCAGACGAATACAATTCAAATATTCAACATTATTATGAGAAGACTACAATCAACGGTGATGACCTCCATGTGGAACTTATTCAAACCAATGTTTATAGTATCGGCTATAATCGAGACTCATTGACCCTCTCGTTTGATATCTTGGATTATAAAAACCCTGTTGTCGGTAATCGTCAGATTGCTAATCTAAAATTTATGAAAGAGCTGTATCATTCTAATGACGGAATAGATTGGAGCAGGACTTTTTACTGGAATGTTGATATGACTAATATACCGATAACCATAGTAAGAGATATGGAACACGATGGTTTTTGCAGGATTTTTGTTGATGCAAAAGTAGAAGACGGTGTGGAAATCACTAATGCTGAATTTGCTGAGGGTAGGTCATATACCACTTTCCCTGAGGATCCTTCCAATAAAATCGTATTAGAAATAAACTTCTTCGGTGATTTTGGTGAGTATTATGTATGGGGAGAGGTATGGAGTGGATATTGGGGCTGGGTTCCCGAAGGTTGGACTCCACCATTTTAAATTTACTTGATTGAGACTAATTCATTAAACTGATTGCAAAATGCCGAGCAGCCTGTTGGCGATTCGGCATTTTGTTTTTCTCGTGCAAGCGCGATGATCATTTCAAGTGGGAACCAATTGACTATGGGTTGACGGGTTGGCCGAGCATCTGGTGCAGGTGGGTCTCCAGGATGTGGAAACCTGGGGCGACCATGCCGCCGTGTCCGTGGCCGTCAAGTTCGTAGAGGTAGGTCTGCTGGTGCCCTGCCAATTTCATCATGCGGGCAAGGTACTGGTTCTCGTCATAACGGCCGTAGAGTTCCAGTTCGCGGTCACCGCAGATGAGCACCAGCGGCGGGCAGTCGCCGCGCACCCAGTAGAGTGGGGCATACTCGTCGATGGTGGGCTGCAGGGGCGGTATGCCCTGCATCTTGCGCACATTGTAGTGGGTGATGGCCTGGCCGCTGAAGGGGACATACATCATCACGCTGTCGGCATCTATGCCATAGGCCGCCAGCCACTTTTTGTCCAGGCACAGCATCATCGAGATGTAGCCGCCTGCCGAGTGGCCGGTCACGACAATCTTGCGCGGGTCGCCGCCATATTCGGCGATGTGCCTGAACACCCAGGCCACAGCCTCGGCGGCATCGTCGAGGGTTTCCTTGACGGTCACCTGTGGCAAGAGCCTGTAGTTGACCCCGACAACCACCAAGTCCTTTTCCTTGAGTTGAGCCGGAATCTCCTTGTTGCCACCCTCGAGCCCGCCGCCATGGAACCAGACGACGACGGGACGGTCTGTCTCGCCCTTGGGGTGGTACACATCGAGTTTCAGCCGCTCGAGCGAGTAGGCGTCGGTCTTGCCGGAATAACTGATGTCATTAACCTGCCGGTAGCCTTGCGCATTCACGGTGATGCACAGAACAGCCAGGATAAGTGATACTGAGATTTTGGTCATTGCTTTCATAACGCTTGATTTGTCGGGTTGTTTTCTGTAAATGATATGGTATTTGGCATGTTTGCAGGTTCAAGTAGCCAGTGCAAAGTTAGCGATATTTTTGAAGAACTCCCGTTTTGGTATTGAAAACCTTTGTTTTCCCCTTGCCCTGTTGTTGAGCCTTTGGGCGAATCACTATGGACGGCCACATCGTTGGAATTGATAAAACAAGCGGGGGTGCACCTGTAACTGGTAGCATCCCCGCTTGGATGTGTTGGCGTCAAAATGACAGGATTTACATGTTCATGCCGCCGTCGACCTGGATGACCTGGCCAGTAACATAACTTGACATGTCGCTGGCGAGGAAGGTGGCCACATTGGCAATGTCCTCGACGGTGCCGCCGCGGCGCAGGGGGATGCGCTGGCACCACTCCTTGCGTACCTCTTCGGGCAGGGCCTTGGTCATGTCGGTATCGATGAAGCCCGGAGCGATAGCGTTAGCGCGGATGCCGCGACTGCCCATCTCCTGGGCGATGCTCTTGGCCAGTGCGATAAGACCTGCCTTGCTGGCGGCGTAGTTTGCCTGTCCTGCATTACCGTGAACACCCACTACCGATGCCATGTTGATGATGGAACCGGCGCGCTGGCGCATCATGATGGGCACCAGGGCATGGATGAAGTTGAACGCGCTCTTGAGGTTAACAGCGATGACGGCGTCCCACTGCTGCTCGGTCATGCGCAGCATGATGCCGTCCTTGGTGATACCGGCGTTGTTGACCAGGATATCGATGTGTCCGAAGTCCTCGTGGATCTGCTTGACCACAGCTTCGGTCTCCTCAAAGTTGGCAGCATTGCTGGCATAGCCCTTGGCCCTGACGCCCAGGGCTGCGATTTCCTGCTCGGTCTGCTTGCCGTTGTCGTCGATGACGAGGTCGGTGAATGCGATGTCAGCACCCTCGGCTGCATACTTCAGGGCGATGGCCTTGCCGATGCCTCTGGCGGCTCCGGTGATGAGCGCCACTTTTCCTTCTAACATTTTCATTGTCTTTTCTTCTTTATTTAATGATAGTTCAGTGATTGAAAGTCAATTAAAACCATTGCACGGCCTTTCTTGCCGAAAAAGCCGTGCAAAGATAATCATTATTGTTGAGACCGCCAAACCGGCGACCTGCAACAGGTTATTTACCAGTTGTCGCCATTTAAAAAACAACTGAAATTTCTGAATCTTATGAATGGCATCTGCGCGCCTGATGTTAAAAAACAGCTCTTCCTGCTTTTATAACCAAGCATCCGCACCCCGAGAAAATCGGAGCGCGGATGTCTATCTGTTATCTATTAACTGTTAACTATTAACTGTTAACTGAATTTACCATGCAAACATGGGATAGTCCTTCATCATGTCGTTGACCTTGCCACGGACGGCGGCGATAACAGCCTCGTCCTCGGGAGCGCGGAGCACGGTGTCGATGAGCTCGACGATGTCGCCCATCTTGTCCTCCTTGAGGCCACGTGTGGTGATGGCGGGAGTGCCCAGACGCAGACCGCTGGTCTGGAAGGCGCTGCGGTCGTCGAAGGGAACCATGTTCTTGTTGACAGTGATGTCGGCAGCAACGAGAGCAGCCTCGGCCACCTTACCGGTCAACTCGGGATACTTGGTGCGCAGGTCAACCAGCATGCAGTGGTTGTCGGTGCCGCCCGAGCAGATCTTGTAACCCTTGTCGATGAGGGCCTGTGCCATAGCGGCAGCGTTGGTGCGTACCTGGATGGCGTAGTCCTTGAAGGAAGGTTGCAGAATCTCACCGAAGGCGACAGCCTTAGCGGCAATCACGTGCTCGAGGGGACCGCCCTGTACGCCGGGGAAGACGGCGCTGTCGAGCAGCGACGACATC
>ONYP01000095.1 GCA_900322135.1 uncultured Prevotellaceae bacterium | reverse complement strand
TATGAAAAAGACGATTATAACGATGCTGATCGCACTGGTAGCCATGGTTGCCGGCGCCGAGACCTATAACTACCTGAAGTTCACCAAGACCAACGGCTCGACCCTGACCTACTCGGTAGACGGTCTCAAAGTTACCTACGATAACGCCAATGTGTATGTCACCAATGCCGAGACCAGCGCGACCATCGCCCTGGCCGAGGTGCAGGACATGTACTTCAGCAACGAGGCCGGCACGACGGTCAAGCGCGGTGATGTGAACAATGACGGTGAAGTCGACATCAACGATGTCACCCGCCTGATTGATGTGGTGCTGGGCCAGGATGTGGATTACAATGCCCAGGCTGCCGACTGCAACACCGAAAGCGGCGACGGCGACATCAACATCAACGATGTGACTGCACTCATCGACTATGTGCTGAACGGAACCTGGTAACCGACAGCCTAGTACCTTATTACATGCGTTGCGCCATGCGGGAAGAATCCCCGCATGGCGCAATGTCATTAATCAATTGGAGGTGTGGAGTGTTTAGCATCCAGGTACTGCAGAATGGGTGAATCGACGGTCAAGAAAAAGAAAATTCTTAAAAGATGTTAAAAAATTTGGTCAATTCAGTACTATTGTTATACCTTTGCAGTGTACTATTAAAGTAGTACACTAAGACAGTAAAAATATTAACTCAATTAAATATCTATCTGTTATGTTACAAATCAATAATATCAGTTTCGGTTACAACAAGAAGCGCGGCAACTTGTTCAGCGATTTCTCGTTGAATTTGGAGGCAGGCAATGTGTATGGCCTGCTCGGTAAGAACGGTGCCGGCAAGTCCACACTCATCTACCTGATGACAGGCCTGCTGACTCCCCAATCCGGCGAGGCCCTGATGGACGGCGTGAATGTGCGCCGTCGCCTTCCCAAGACGATGAGCGACCTCTTCCTGGTACCTGAAGAGTTTGACCTGCCACGATTGAGCATCAAGCAGTATGTGAGCATCAATGCCCCGTTCTATCCCCGCTTCAGCATGGAGGACATGCAGCGCTACCTGGACATCTTTGAGATGAGCGATTACATCGATGTGAACATGCACTCGATGTCGATGGGCCAGAAGAAGAAAGTGTTCATGGCCTTCGCCTTTGCCACCAACACCCGCGTGCTCATCATGGACGAGCCGACCAACGGCCTGGACATCCCCAGCAAGAGCCAGTTCCGCAAACTCGTCACCACGGGCATGAGAGATGACCGCATGATGCTCATCTCGACCCACCAGGTGCGTGACATCAGCGACATCCTGGACCATGTTGTCATCATCGACAACAGCAAGGTACTGCTCAATGCAAGTTTTGCCGATGTGACGAGCAAATTGGCTTTCCGCCCGCTGCGTGCTGGCGACGAGCCCCTGTTCGTGGTACAAAGCCCCTTCGGCCCCTTGGCCGCTGTTCGCGCCGAATCCGGCGAGGAGACTGTCGTTGACCTGGAAATGTTGTTCAACGCCACGCTCCAGAACCCTGCTGCTATCAACAATTTATTCACCGCTAAAAACTGAACACCACTATGAATACCGTCAATCAAACATTCAACTGGAGCCGTTTCGTAGCCACCCTGCGCAAGGAACTTGTAGAGAGCAAGCGCGGTATCTTAATCACCCTGCTGAGCATCTATGGACTGCTGACGATGGTCATGATCATCGGCAATGTAATCTTTGGCAGCGAGAGAATAGGATTCCCCTATGCTGTGGTATTTATCATCTTCACTTTCACCGTGTGCATCGCAGCGGGTTTGGCATTCAGAAAACTGACAAAAAAGAACGGACGCGTCGACTTGTTCACCTCACCGTCGTCGACACTGGAGAAATTCCTTGTCAACGCCCTCGTCTATGTGCTGGGATTCATCGTGGCCTTCTTTGTCTGCGCCCAGTTGGCCGACTTGACCCGCATCGCAGCCTTGTGGTACTTCCACAATAGAATGAATGTGCCCGGCCCCATCAATTTCCTGAATATTTTATCCTCTCCTTTCAGTTTTGGTGGCGAGGAACATATTGGCTCGTCAACGCTAACCATTACCCTGCCCCTTAGCGTGATTGCAAGTGGAGGCTTGTTCCTGATGGGCAGTGTACTGTGGCCGCGCCTGTCGGTCCTCAAGACCTTTGCCGCACTCTACGGCGTTGAAATTGCTGTGGTTGTTCTGGGCATCGTGTTCGCGGCAATCGTGGGCGATAGCGTGGTAACAAATTATGTCAGGAAATTCGTCGGTATTTTCTCCGGTACGGAAATCAATTATTGGACCATCGGCTGGTATGTCATCCAGATACTCCTGTTCTGGGGTCTTGCCTGGTACCTGTTCAAGCGCAAAGATGTTGTTTCACTCAAGTGGTGGAAGTAATTCAAGGTTAAAGGTTAGAGGGACTTTTCATATCCACATAACCGACAAACCTAAAAAAATAAGACTACAATGAACTTCAAGGATAATAAAGCGATTTATCTGCAGATTGCAGACCGCATCGGCGACCAGATCCTCTCGGGGAAACTGACGCCGGAAGGGAAAGTGCCGAGCGTGCGTGAACTGGCCGCCGAGATCGAGGTCAACGCCAACACCGTGGCGCGCACCTACGACCACCTGCAGCAGAACGGCATCATCTTCACCAAGCGCGGACTGGGATACTTCGTCAGCGCCGACGCTAAGGACAAGATTGTCGCCACGCGCCGCGACCTGCTCATGCAGGGCGAAATGGACTACTTCCTGGGACAACTCAAGGCCGTGGGCATCACCCCCGCCGAGCTCCAGGACCTCTATAATGACTACCTGAACAGGGCCAACGCCTCGAATTGACGGCCCCCTAAGGACGAATCATGCAAGACAAGAAAGACAAGTACAATGAACTCATCGATAAGTAATGACCCTCTCGATCAACATATCCACCACCAGTCATCGTTGTGACTGTCTTTCTTGTCTTCTTTTCTCAAAACAACATCACTACGACTTTTAAAACAAACGCGTTATGAAACCTCAAGCATTCGTCGCCACGGCAGCCGCCATCGCCGTCGCCCTCATCAGCCTAGTGACCAGCATCGTGCTCTCACACACCACCATGTGAGCAGCCACAACCTGAAAAAAGTGATTGAGATGTGTAGTTTCTTGAAAGGCTACTGCGTCTAAACAACAGAAAAAGAAAAAAACGAGAATAAATAAATATTATTGACTTTTAAAACGAGTATTATGAAAGTGAAAAAATTATTTGCAGCGTTGCTGCTCATGCTGGTAGCCTTCGGCACCAACATGGCGACGGCACAGGAAATGACCATCCCCGTGGATGATGCTGTGCGCGTCGGTAAACTGGACTGCGGATTGACCTACTACATCCGCCACAACGATTATCCCGAGCACCGTGTGAACTTCTACATCGCACAGCGCGTGGGCTCCATCCAGGAGGAGGAAAGCCAGCGTGGTCTTGCCCATTTCCTGGAGCACATGGCCTTCAACGGCAGTGAGCACTTCAACGGCGAGGGCAAGGGCATCATCGACTATACCCGCTCGCTGGGTGTGGCCTTCGGTGCCGACCTGAATGCCTACACGAGCATTGCCGAGACCGTCTACAACATCAACGATGTGCCCAGCACCCGCCAGAGCGCCATCGACTCCTGTCTGCTTATCTTGAAGGACTGGAGCACCGGCCTGTTGCTCACCGACGAGGAAATCGACAAGGAGCGCGGCGTTATCCACGAGGAGTGGCGACTGGGCCAGAGCGCACAGATGCGTATGCTGGAGCGCCAACTGGAGACCCTGTTCCCCGGTTCGAAGTTCGGCAAGCGTCTGCCCATCGGTCTGATGAGCGTTGTGGACAACTTCGAGTACAAGGAACTGCGTGACTACTACCACAAGTGGTACCGTCCCGACAACCAGGCCCTGGTGATCGTGGGTGATGCCCAATGCCGCACAGGTGGTTGACGAGCCCGTTCCCGACAACGATGAGCCCATCATCGTGGTCGACAAGGACAAGGAGCAGCAGTACAGCGATGTATCGATCTGCTTCAAGCACGAGGCCATGCCCAGAGAGGCCAAAGCCGGTATCGAATATCTGGTCTATGAGTACGCCAAGGGCATGATTACCCGTATGCTTAACACGCGTTTGAGCGACATGGCACAGGAGCCTGACTGCCCGTTTGACAGGGCCTCCTGCTATGACAGCGAGTACATCCTGGCCAACACCATGGATGCCTTCACCATCGATGCCATGCCTAAGGAAGGCCAGGCCGAAGCCGCAACCCAAGCCCTGCTTGTCGAGGCCATGCGTGCCGCGCCAAGCACGGCTTCACAGCCAGTGAGTACAGCCGCGCCAGCGACGAGTACATGAGCCAACTGGAGCAGTGGTACAACAACCGCAACACCATCTCCAACGAGACCTATGGCCGCGACTACTGCAGCAACTTCCTCGACGGCGAGCCCATCCCCTCGGTAGAGACCTACTACCAGTTTATGGGTATGATTGCTCCCCAAATCAATGTTGACATCATCAACCAACTGATGTCCGGACTGATTGAGACCGACGGCAAGAACATGGTCATCGTGAACTTCAACCAGGAGAAAGAAGGCGCCACCTATCCCACCGTTGACGCCTTCAAGGCTGCCATCGCCGCTGCCAATGCGACCGACATCACCCCCTATGTGGACAATGCACCGACCGAGCCCCTGATGAGCGAACTGCCCAAGCCTGGCAAGATCGTCAAGGAGAGCGAGAACAGCGTGTTCGGCTACAAGGAACTGGAACTGAGCAACGGTGCCCGCGTGATCCTGAAGAAGACCGACTTCAAGGAAGACGAGGTATCAATGAGCGCCTTCCAGCGCGGCGGCCAGTCACTGTATAACGAGAAAGACTGGGCCAACCTGCAGATGCTCACCTCGCTGAACTCGTTCACCGGCCTGGGCAACTTCTCCAACTCTGACCTTAATAAGGCCCTCTCAGGTAAGCAGGCTTCGGTTTATCTTAACATCACCGACTATACCGACCAGTTGTCAGGCAACAGTACGGTCAAGGACCTGGAGACTATGTTCCAACTGCTCTATCTCAAGTTCACCGCACTGACCAAGGACGAGAAGAAGTTCAACCAGACGATGAGCCTAATGGAGACCCAACTCAAGAACAAGGACCTGATGCCCGAGACCGCACTCAGCGACACCCTGCAGTATGTCATCTCAGACCGCAACTGGCGCAACAAGCCCTTCAACGTAGAAGACTTGCAGCAGGTAAGTCTGGACCGCATCATTGAGATTGCCAAAGAGCGCACCGCCAATGCCGCCAACTATACCTTCACCTTCGTGGGCAACTTTGACGAGGCTACCATCCGCCCGCTCATCGAGCAGTACATCGCCAGCCTGCCCGCCAAGAAGGGTGTGAAGACCAACTGGAAGAACGAAGTCAATATGCCCAAGGGAGAGGTTATCAACCACTTCACCAAGAAGATGGAGTCGCCCAAGGAATTTGAGGTTATCATTTGGCACAACAACGAGATGCCCTACAGTCTGGAGAATGAGGTCAAGGCCGAAATCCTCGGTGAAGTACTCGGAAAGGTTTACCTGCAGAAGATCCGCGAGGATGCCGGTGCCGCCTATTCCACCCAGGCCATGGGCCAAACAGGCATCTCGGGCGGCAAGCCCCAGACCCTGGTACTGGCTGTCTGCCCTGTGAATCCAGAGTTTGAGGAGACCGCACTCAAGATCATGAACGAGGAGATGGTCAACGCCTGCTCCACTATCGACCCCGTTGCCATGAACGAGGCTAAGGAGAACATGCTCAAGAACTACGCCACCAATATCAAGGAGAACTGGTACTGGCGCAGCACGATCACGGAGTATCTCCTGAACGGTGTCGACGGCCACACCGGCTATGAGGACATCGTCAAGGCCCAGACTCCCGAATCGATTGCCGACTTTGCCCGCCAACTCTTGAGCGCCGGCAACAGGATCGAGATTGTGATGGCTCCTGAGAAGTAAGCAATTCATAATACTCTATTTTCGAGAGCCAGAGGCGCACGAGTGCCCCTGGCTCTCATTTTTTTGGGATTACCGTGTAGTTTTCGGATGAGTCTCTGCGTCTATATGTGTAAAAAGCAGTATTTTTGTGCTAGCAGACAATTAAAAACCAAATACTTAATCACATGGCTTATCTTGATATCAACAATGTGGTAAAACGCTATGAGGGGCATACCGCCCTGGACGGCGTTTCCATGCAGGTGGAGGAAGGCTGCATCTACGGCCTGTTGGGCCCCAACGGCGCCGGCAAGAGCACCCTGATCCGCATCATCAACCGCATCCTCGCTGCCGACGAGGGCACCGTGCTGCTCAACGGCAAGCCGATGACCGATGCCGACATCAGCCACATCGGCTATCTTCCCGAGGAGCGCGGCCTGTACAAGAAAATGAAGGTGGGTGACCACATCGTCTACCTGGGGCGCCTGAAGGGCATGACCAAGGCCGATGCCATCTCCTCGATGCGCTGGTGGCTCAACCGCTTTGACCTCAAGGAGTGGGAAAACAAAAAGGTAGAGAACCTGTCCAAGGGAATGCAGCAGAAGGTGCAGTTCATCGGCACCGTCATCCACCGCCCGCCGCTGTTGATCTTCGACGAGCCGTTCTCGGGCTTCGATCCCGTGAACGCCGAGCAGTTGAAGGTCGAGATCCTGGGGCTGCGCGACCAGGGCAGCACCATCCTGTTCTCAACCCACAACATGTCATCGGTCGAGGAGGTCTGCCAGCAGATCACCCTGCTGAACCACGCCAAGGTGGTGCTCACCGGCAGTGTGGATGAAATCAAACAGCAGCACAAGAAGAACATCATCGCGGTGAAAACTTCCGATTCCATCGAAGAAAAACCCAACATGTTCACCCTGCTCCCACCAGCCAAGCCGCAGGACAAGGACACCCTGATTAAACTGGCTCCCGGTGTGGAGGTGCGCGATGCCATCGCCTGGCTCAACGAGCATTACAACCTGACGGGTTTCACCGAGGTGCGTCCCAGTATGCACGAGATATTTATCGAGACTGTTAAATCCTATAATACTGAACAACAATGAATAAACTTCGCCTTATCATCGCCCGTGAATATATGTCGATTGTCGGGCGCAAGTCATTCATATTGATGACCTTGGGCATGCCCCTGCTGTTTATCGTCATCGGAGCCGTCCCCATGCTGCTCGGCTACCTCAACGATAAGGGCAGCCCCACCCAACTGATTTCGGTTGTCGACGAGACAGGACGCTATGGCTCCGCACTGCACAGCGACGAGATGTACACCTATGTCATCGAGGAGGGCATGACCGCGACAAGTGCCCACGAATTCTACCAGAAGTCCGACGACGGCATCGACGCCATGGTCATCATCCCACGCGATGTGGACAGTACAGGCATGGTCAACATCTTGAGCAAGGGGACCATCACGCCCGCACTGGTGACGACGGTGCGCAGTGCCATTGCCGACACCATCGAGAGTGCCCACCTCGCATCGATGGGCATCCCCAACCTGCAAGAGATGGTCGACAAGGCCCATGTCGATGTTGATGTGCGTTCCATCAAGTTGAGCGAGGAAGGCGAACAGGAATCGTCGACCGATATCGCCATGGGGCTGGGCCTGTTTTTGTCGTTATTCACTTATATGTTTGTGCTCATGTATGGCGCGATGATCATGAACAGTGTCATCGAGGAGAAGACCAACCGCATCGTCGAGGTGGTCGTGAGCAGTTGCCGCCCCTTCCAGTTGATGCTGGGTAAAATCATCGGTGTGGGGCTCGTGGGCCTGACCCAGATGGCCATCTGGATTGTCATGCTTGTCGTTGTCACCATGGTGGCAGGCAGTATCCTGGGCATCAGCGGGATGGCATCGGGAAGCATCACGCCCGAGACAATGGCTGCAGCGGGAGCAGCGGCCGAACAGGGATTTATGGATGGCTTCATGAGGGAGTTGTACTCCATCAATTTCGCACCCATCATCCTCTATTTCATCCTTTACTTCCTGGGTGGTTATCTGCTTTACAGTTCGCTGTTTGCGGGACTGGGCTCGGCTGTGGATCAGCCCAGCGACTCATCACAGTTCATGACCCCCGTGATGTTAATCATGATCATAGCCCTGTATGCCGGAATATTCTGTATGGAGAATCCTTCGGGACCCACGGCGGTGTGGTGCTCCATCATCCCGTTCACTTCGCCCGTGGTCATGATGGTCAGGATCCCCTTTGGTGTGCCCGCCTGGCAGATGCTGCTGAGTCTGGTACTGCTGTTCGGCACTGCACTGGGTATCACCTGGATAGCAGCACGCATCTATCGCCGCGGCATCCTGCACTATGGCAAGAAAGCCAGCTTCAAGGATCTGTTCAAGTGGATCAAGTGAGATATTCAGTCCCTAAGGTTCTTAGGGACTGAAGTTTAGAGTTTAGGGTTTAGGGTTTAAAGGCTAGAAACTAGTGACTAAAAAATGAGAATCGTGATACAACGCGTGACCGAAGCCTCGGTCACCATCGACGGACAATTGCACAGCACCATCGGCCCCGGCATGATGGTGCTGGTGGGTGTCCGTGAGGGCGACACCGAAGACGATATGCGCTGGCTGGCGCAGAAGACGGTGAACCTGCGCATCTTTGACGACGAGCAGGGCGTGATGAACCGCAGCATCATCGATGCTGGCGGCGAGGTGCTTGCCGTGAGCCAGTTCACCCTCAACGCCTCGACCAAGAAGGGCAACCGCCCCTCCTATATCCATGCCGCCGGCCATGACCTGGCCGTGCCCCTGTACGAGGCTTACTGCGACGAGGTGGCCAACCTGCTGGGTCGCCCGACCCAGCGAGGCGTATTCGGTGCCGAGATGCAGGTGTCGCTGGTCAATGACGGCCCCGTGACCATCATCATCGACAGTCGTCTCAAGGAATAACCGTCTAGCGCCCGCCAAGCAACGGATTTCACTGAAAACAGGACTGTATTAAGCCCAAAATGCCGATTTCATCGAATATTTTTGGCTTAATACAGTGACTTTTTTTTACCGATTTCGTCCAAAAACCAGGCTTAAAATCAATAAAAAAAAGGCTAAAAACATCTGCTTTGAAAAAAAATAGTAACTTTGCGGCGGATGATACAAAAAACACTCGTACATATTTGGCTTGTGACTTGCGCACTGGCAGGGATTCTTGCCGGCTGCGGTCATGCACCCCATTATGACGAGCGCCTAATACAGGCCGACAGCCTGCTGAGACTGAGCGACATGACGCAGCGCAAGGCTACCCTGCAACAGCTTGAGTCCCTCGATGCCCACAGCCTCTCCAATGATGCCGACCGCGCCTATTATTCATTGCTTCTCACCCAAGCCCAATACATTAATTATATCCGGTTCACCAGCGACAGCGCCATCAATGCCGCCGTCGATTACTACGAGCATCACGACTCGGAGGTTGAGAAACTCACACGCTCCTATATATATAAAGGTGCAGTGTATGAAGACTTGAACAGGCCCGACAGTGCAATGCTGTTCTACAAGAAGGCCTATGCCACAGCAGGAGAAGAAGATGCCTTCAACCATGGTTATGCCCAACTGCGGATGGGCAAGCTCTATACCAACCACCATGCCTATGACGGTCGCGATATCGAGAAACTGGAGCAGGCACTGGATTATTTCAAGCTGTCGAAAGACACGACCTATCAAATCATCTGCTTGAAAGACCTGGGAGCCATCTACCGCAGTTCCAACTCGGAGAAGGCCGAGAAGACCCTCAATGAGGCTATCACCCTGGCCGAGAAGCAGAAGGACATCAGCAACCTGATTAACTGCCATAATATCCTGGCCTATCTGTATTTCATGCAGGGCCAGAAGGATAAAGCCAATTTCAAGAAGGCCTACAAGCAGTTGCAGAATATCAAGAAATACGGTCTGGAAGGTCTCCCCAGCAATGTGTACACCACATTTGCCTGTGTATATGCCAATATGGGAATGCCCGACTCGGCGACAACCTACCTGAATATGGCCGGAAAATATGAGCAGGACACACTCTACCGTGGTACGACCACCTATATGGAAGCCAAAAGCCAAATCGCCAAAGCCCAGGGCGACGAGCATAATTACCTGAAGCTCAGTTACACCTCGGACCGCATCTCCTTCCAATCGTTGCAAGATCCTGACATTGTCAACATCATGTATGCCGAAAACGACTTTGACCGGGAACACGCCAAAATGCTGGAGAGCAAACAGCGTCAAGCGCGTTACACCACAGGTGCTATCGTCGCCGCCGTGATACTGTCGCTGCTGGCCCTGGCCCTGCTGTTCTACCGCCGCGCTCACCGCTATGACCGCCTCATTGTCGAACTTAAAGACCAGTCCCAGAGCCAGATGAACGACTTGTCGGACCTGCAGGGCAACATCAACGAGATGAAGATCAACGACGAACGCCTCAAGGGCTTCATCTCGTCCCACATGGGCATGATGCGCGAGATGATCGAGGCTTGTTACCACGAGCCCAACAACCGGATAGCCGAGAACATGAAGCGCATCGTCAAGTTCCAGGACAGCAACAAGGACAACTGGGCCAAACTCTATGACTACATCGACATGGAGCGCAACAACATCATGACGCGCACTCGCGAGCAGTATCCGCAGCTCAACGACCGCGACCTGCTGCTGCTCGCCTTGACAAGCATGGGCTTCTCCTACATCCAGACAGCCATCATTATGGGATATTCCAATGCCACCAGCGTGAGTGTCATCAAGCAGCGCCTGGCACAGAAAATGGGTCTCGAAAGTTCGCTCAACGAGTACATCAATCAATACGGAAACAATGATAACAGCCCGAAAACATGAAAAAATGCCCCTAAAAAGCCATAAAAACAAGGGTGTAAAAGCCGTATTAGAAAAAAATTGCTAAATATCTAAGCATCAGCGCATTAAACATGTCATGTATTACGAAAAAATTTGGTCATTTCAATTACTTGATGTAATTTTGCGTCAGAAATCTAAACATAAGTTCATTATTTTACAATCTAAACATTCTACAACAATGAAACGACTTATCTTCATCACCATATTGGCCGCCATCGTCGGCATGACCGCGATGGCACAAGACAGGCCTGATGTCACCCACCAGACTACGGGTGGCGACCGCGTGGAGATCACCTCCTTTAGTGTGTCCAAGCCAGATTTGACTTATGATGCTGAGGAGCAGGAGATTACAGTCCACGGTTTTGCAGAGTACTACAATGTGGAAGTGACCATCGCAAATGACGATGCTGTTGTACTCTCCACGATAGTTGAAGGAGACATGGGTGTTATTGACGCGTCGATGCTGATAGGCGGTGTTTACGATATCACCCTCATAAATAATAGCTTACGATACAATTATGTATTTGATGGCACCCTAGGCAAGTTGACCTTCACGAATATTGGAGGCAGTTCAAAGCCTAACAGCCAGCTAATTATAGACAGAAACAAGAGATAGAGAAATGTTTAGATTTTAAATAATTAGGTATTCCTTAAATTAGAGAAACACACATCATCCAAACTGCTGCCCGTCACCATCCATGACGGGTAGTTGTTTTTATGGGCACCCGGATGCGACAGCCGATCAGGGGGCTGCCGCCCCCCCGCAGGAAATCACCCGAAAAAGATGAAAAAAATGCGGTTTCATCGAATAAAATGGCCCTATAATGTCTGATTTATACCCCTTTGTTGCCATCATGGAAAGACGAAGCCCTTGCCGATTCGCCCTACATCGCATATCCCAGCACCACTCATGGGCGAGTGCCCCGTATTGGTTTTTTTGGTTAAATTCACATTCGTTATCACACCTATGTTAAAAATAATGGCTAATTTTGCAAATTGTAGTGCTATGACACTACGGCAAAAGTCAAAAAAAACACCCTAATCAGATCTTTACAAGACAAATAGACAGCAATGATTAATCTGAGCGTAAACATCAATAAAATAGCTACACTGCGCAACGCGCGGGGCGGCAACATTCCAGATGTGCTGCAAGTGGCCATGGACTGTGAACGCTTTGGGGCCGACGGCATCACCGTCCATCCCCGTCCCGACGAACGCCACATACGCCGCAGCGATGTGTATGCGCTGCGTCCCTTGGTTCGCACCGAGTTCAACATCGAGGGCTATCCCAGCGAGCAGTTCATGGACCTGGTGCTGAGCGTGCGCCCCACTCAGGCGACCCTGGTGCCCGATGGTCCCAATGTACTCACCTCATCGGCCGGTTGGGATGTAATCTCCAACATGGAACTCCTTACCGGCATTGTTGACCGCCTGAAAGAAGCCGGCATCCGCACGAGCATCTTTGTGGGCACCGACCAGGAGAACATCCGCGCCGCCGCCCGCACGGGGACCGACCGCGTGGAGCTGTACACGGGCCCGTATGCCGAGGACTTTGACGAGAACCCCGACCGCGCCGTTGCTCCCTTTGCCGCAGCTGCGCTCACCGCCCACAGCGTGGGCCTTGGGGTGAATGCCGGCCATGACCTGAGCCTTCACAACCTTGAGTTCTTCCAGCAACATGTTCCCCACCTGAGCGAGGTGTCGATAGGCCACGCACTCATCTGCGACGCGCTCTATCTGGGTCTCGAGGCTACCGTGAAGGCCTACAAGGAGTGCTTGAAATAAAGCAGCTCATTTTTCACATTAAAGAAATAAACAAAGCAATAACCAAATAAAAAACGAATTGTACTGATATGTCAATCCTCAATTTAATTCTCCCCGAAGAACTCCCTGCAGTCGACAACATGACCGAGCAGGTCGCCGACACTCTGCAACAAGCAGCCGACACCGCTGCCCAAGTCCTCACAACCGCTGCCCCCACAGTTCCCGCAGTCCAAGAGACCACCGAACAGGTAGTGAAGAACCTCTCGATCTGGGACCTGACCATGGCAGGTGGCTGGCTGATGATTCCCCTGGCACTGCTGGCAGTCGTGAGCATCTACATCTTCTTTGAGCGCCTGTTCGCCATCAACCGTGCCAACCGTCAGGACAAGTCCTTCATGGACCGCATCAAGGACTTCATCCACCGCGG
>ONYP01000045.1 GCA_900322135.1 uncultured Prevotellaceae bacterium | reverse complement strand
GGTGCGCTGGAGAAACCCGGCAAACTCTTCCAGGACCTGCTCGACATCAACAAGAAGTACAAGTTGGGCTACAAGGTGCCCGTCGTCGACGAGGTCAAGAAGTGGGTCGAGGCTGCAGCTGCAGCCGCCCAATGACGGCATCTGTAGTCACCACCCCGTGAAATCCCATACTCAGGCGCCGGGCCAAGGATTCATTTCTGGATGCCCCGGCGCCTGAGTCTATCATTGCCCAAGGCCCTCAGGAATTTGCATTTTTTAAGAAAGTTTTTTTCATCTTCTTCCGGCAAAATGGGCCGTTTTGTCGTTATTATTTTATAATTTTGGCATTTGATTCAGTGGGTTTTATGTGAAAGTTTTTCATATCTCACTGTGAATCAACATGTTAGAAATGATAATAATAGATTAAACGAACAAGATATGTTTAAAAAAAGCTTTATGTTTGTGATGCTGTTGGTGTTGGCTGTTGCCAGTGCCAGCGCAGGCACATGGAAAATGCATAACAGTTATGTGACCAGTAAGATTCAGAATGTGTTTGACACTGGTGACGAGATTTACTATCTGAACAGTTCAAAGTTGTTCAAATTTAACAAGAGCACGCTCAAGACAATCGCATTGGGTAAGCAGAATGTGATGTCTGACGACATGATTTCCCAGATTTACTATGATTGGGAGAACAAGTTGCTTTTTGTCGCCTATGCCAATTCCAACATCGATGTCATCGACGAGAATGGTAAAGTGTCTAATATCAGCAACATCAAGGACATCATCGTGCGTGTGCACAGTTACTCGCTCAAAGATGGCGAACTCACCGACTATACTGGAAAAGAAATCCATGACATCAACTTTGCCAACGGCAGGGCTTATGTCGCCACCGGTTATGGCTATGTGTGCATCGATGAGTCGACATTCAGGGTTGTCAAGAACTACGACCTGGGCAGGAAAATCAATTCGGCTGCCGTTATCGGTGATGAGCTGCTGCTGCTCTCCAAGAGCTATTGCTATCATGGTGAGATTGATGATGATGACCCCATCAGCAACTATTCTAGAGAGACCAGTCCCACGAGTGCATTCTCGTTTAACGACTGCCGGATGTATCCCATCAATGACAACTCGGTTTTCATGATGGGTTCATCGGCGCTTTATAACTATGAGTTTGTTGGCGGCATCCCCCAGTTGACGAAACTTGCCGACGGCGTGTGCACCAATATCCAGAAGACGCCTTCGGGCTTTATCGCCAACTTTGCCGGCCAGTCCTTCTACTACACCTTTGACGAGACGGGTAAGGTAGGGACCAAGGTGAGCTCGGCAATCGCTTTTGCGACCAGTGACCCGTATGGCGACGGTACCGTTTGGATTAATGATGCCAGCGGCTTGCACATCAAGGGCAGTTCCACCGCCTATAAGATTAACTCGCTGACCACCGAAGCACCGTTCTGGTTGCGTTATAATGGTGAGTTGAATAAACTCTATGCCGGCGTGTCGGGCCCCATTTCGCTGATTAATGTGGTATCGCTCTCTACACCCAATGTGATTAACACCTATGATGGCGTGGAGTGGCACAACGCTACTGCTTACACAGCCTCGGGTGCCGGTTATGACTTCGTGTTCAATCCACTGAACCCCGCGATGTACCTGCGCAGCAGTTGGAATAAGGGTATCTTCAAGGTGGTGAACGATGCGCTCGTGACCACTTACACCACGAACAATGCGATGATCAGTCAGTACAAGAGCCATCCCGCCTTTGACAATTATGGCAACTTGTGGGTGGTAAGTTCTTACAAGTATCCTTCAGCGCCTGTTGTTGTGATGTCCAAGGAGAATGTGGCCAAGACGACAGCCGTGAAGACCGACTGGTTCCAACCCTCGGGCCTGCTGGCGTTGAACACCGATAAGATGCAGCGTTCGCGTTTCTTGGTTTCCAAGAAGAACAATGTGAAGATTTACACCGACTGCGAGTATCGTGGTAAGATTACCGGACGCATCTACTGCTGGGACAATGACAATGTGGATCCCATGGTAGACAATTATCACTTGAGTTCGATTGACCACTTCATCGACCAAAATAACAGCCAGGTGGACTGGACTTACCTCTGCCACATGGAGGAAGACCGCGACGGCATGTTCTGGATGGGTCACGATATGGGTGTGTTTGTGTTTGATCCCGACATCGTCTTTGACGAGTATCCCAGGGCAACACGTCCCTATGTGACGAAGTTCAGCGAGGGCCAGGGTTACCTGTGCGAGGGTTACACGGTATATGACATCGGTGTTGACAGGGACAACAATAAGTGGCTTGCCACTAACAATGGTGTGTACTTTGTTTCGCCTGACGGCAGCGAGGTCTATGACCACTTCACGACCGAGAACAGCGATGTCCCCAGCAATCTGGTTTATACCGTCGAGTGTGACACGGTCAATGACCGCGTGTACATCTATACCGACAACGGTATGGCTGAGTACATTGTTAACGGTGACATGATGAGCATCGACTTTGACAATGTGTATGCCTTCCCCAATCCCATTGAGCCTGACTTTACCGGCATGATCAAGATTGCCAACCTGATGGACAACTCCTTCGTGACCATCACCGACCGTGAGGGCAATGTTGTGGCTCAGTTCGGTCCGGTTGTGGGTAGCGCCTTGTGGGATGGCAGCGGTGCCGACGGTGAGCGCGTGCCCACGGGCATTTACAATGTCTATGCCGCTCAAGGTTCTCAACCGTCGACGACAGGCACCCCCCAGACGACCATCATGATTATCAAGTGATGACAGGGTGTCCTTGACACAAGGAGATTTCTCACAGGAGGGCATGCCGTCTTCAGCATGCCCTCCTGTCACGAAATGATGTAAAGTAATCGCGTAATAAGGTAGAAATGCTGTTCAACTCGTTCACATTCATGATATTCCTGCCAGTGGTGTTTCTGCTCTACTGGTTTGTGTTCAGGCGGTTGAAGTGGCAGAATCTCCTTATTCTGGTCGCTAGTTACACCTTCTACGGATGGTGGGACTGGCGTTTTTTGATACTTATCGTCATCACCTCGCTGAGCAGTTTTGTGAGCGGATTGCTCATCAAGCGTTATGAGGGTCGCCGCCCGTTGCAGCGCATCGTTAGTGCTGTCAATATCGTGCTCAACCTGGGTATCCTGGCCACCTTCAAGTATTTCAACTTCTTTGTTGACAGCTTGAGTGGGTTGATGCAGGTGTTCGGCTGGACTCTCGACTGGCCCGTCATGCACATCATCTTGCCTGTGGGTATCAGTTTCTACACCTTCCAGGCATTGAGTTACTCGATTGATGTATATACCCGCAAGATTGAGCCCACCAGGGATGTCATCGCGTTTTTCTCGTTCATCAGCTTCTTTCCCCAGCTGGTGGCTGGCCCTATCGAGCGCGCCATAAGCCTGCTGCCCCAGATGCTGCGGGAGCGCACCTTTGACTACGCCACGGCAGTGGACGGCATGCGGCAGATGCTGTGGGGCTTTTTCAAGAAACTCATCATCGCCGACACCTGTGCCGAGGTGGTGAATGGCATGTGGGACGGCTTGAACACTGCATCGGGGCTGAGCCTGTTTATCGCTTCGGTATTGTTCTCGTTCCAGATCTATGCCGATTTCTCGGGCTACAGCGATATCGCAATCGGCTGCGCCAAACTGTTCGGCATCAGATTGACGACCAACTTCCGCGTGCCTTATCTCTCGCGCAATGTGCGGGAGTTCTGGCGCCGCTGGCACATCACCCTGATGAACTGGTTCACTCAGTATGTCTATTTCCCGTTGGGCGGCAGCCGTTGCTCGCGGGGCAGGACCATTCTCAACACCATCATCGTGTTTGCCCTGAGCGGACTGTGGCACGGGGCCGACTGGACCTTTGTGCTGTGGGGACTTTACCACGCGCTGTTGTTCATCCCGCTCATCCTGCTGGGGTCACGGGCCTACAAGGACACCGTGGCTGCCGGACGGCTATTGCCCACATGGCGTGAACTCATTGCCATGGTGGTCACTTTCCTGCTGGTCAACTTTGGCTGGATCTTGTTCCGCGCGCCTGACTTCGCTCAGTTCAGTGAGTTTGTTGGCCGCCTGTTCTCACCGTCGCTGTTCAAGCTGAATGGCTTGACCATGAAGATGGCGACCACCCTGTTATGGTGTGTGGGTCTGGTGCTCGTCGAGTGGATGCAACGCGACCGTGAGCATGTGTTGCAGATCGACGGCTATCGGCTGTTTGCGGCCAAGTCCGTGCGCTTGGCACTTTATGCCGCCGTCACTTTCCTGATTTTCTATTTTGCCGGTCAGGTGCAAACATTCATTTATTTCCAGTTCTGATGCCGTCATGAGAAAGTTCCTCATCCAAATATCCTATACCGTACTGCCCGTTTGGCTGTTGTTCGTGGGGCTGGCGTTCTATCTGTGGGTGACCAACGATAATTCGGGCGACCTGATGAGGCTGGGACTGATTGACTGCGGGCCGGAGTATGCCGACTCTATCGGCACACATCTGCTCCCCGATGTGTACTATACCGGACTCGAGGACGACAGCCTGTTGAGGCGTGATACCTGTGATGTGCTTGTCATCGGGGACTCGTTCTCTCATGGCGGCGGCATGGGCAAGAAGGGTGATTATGTCAACTATCTGGCCCATCAGAGCGGGCGCAAGGTGGTGGTGTTTACCCCTCAAGACCCCACGCTCACCAGCCCGATGCAGATAGCCTATGATGTGCTCAGCCTGGGATGTGTCGATTCCACCCATGTCAAGAACCTGGTTGTTGAAGAGGTAGAGCGTTACCTGGTGGACCGCCATTGCACCTTTGTGACCGACCACACCTCGATTCCCCGTCCCGATCCCTCGACCCTGGAGGCTTCGACGGCTGAACCAAGCCAGGACTCAGGCCCCTTGATGCGCGTCAGGGACTTCCTCTTTTATCACCTGTTCGGTGCCAACCCCATCTATACCTTGACATTGACACGGCCCGTCTTTGGCGGTGTGGAACCCGACAAGTTGTATTTCTACAACGAGGATGTGCAGTTGGGATTTGATGTGACGGCTGAACAACAGCGCAAGGTGATCGACTGCTATGACAAGGTCATCGCCCTGGCCGAGGAGAAAGGGGTGAACTTGGTGTTGCTTGTGGCCTGTGACAAGTATGACATCTATCAGGATTATGTGGTCAGTAACCCATATCCTGCTAAAACGCTCAACGAGGATATCGAGCAATGGATGGCTCCCAGGCTTGACCGTTTTGTGCTGTCCAAGCGCGTCTTGCATCCGCTTATTGAACAGGGCGTGAAGGATGTGTACCTGTATAACGACACACACTGGTCGCCCTCATCGTCGGGTGTTATCGCCAGCGAGATTGCCAAGAAACTCAAGTAAACCATGGATGTCACCTCGGTAGAATTTTTCACGCTCGCTTTTGTGGTGGCTATGGCTATCGTGGCGATGATGATAGGTCGTCGCGAGCATGGGGCCCCCAGCACTCACATCGTGCAGTTGGTTACCCTGCCCAGTGATGATGAGTCCGAGGAGGATACCCTGCTGCTGGAGCGACTGGATAATGGTCGCGTGCGCATCCGTCGCACCGGACTGACATTGGTTCCTGACGAGACTGTCAATCTCGTGTTCACTATCAGGGACGAGCAGTGCACCATCGTGGAGAAAAAGGGGATTAAGAAACGCGGTGTCGTGGGCTCGCCTGTTGCCGGCGAGGTGATAGTGAAGTGCCTGCGCCCTGTCAAGTACAGCATGCGCTACGAGAGCCAGGTGATGAGCACTTGGGCGGCATTCACCTATGATGCCGCATCACAAGAGCCCAAGCAGGTCGTTCTCACCTATTGAGCACTGTAACCCGATTCTGGTGCAACTTTTGCCGATAAGGTTTTTTTATATATTTTTGCCGTAGATTAGAGACATTGTCTTTTCTACTACTTGAAGTTTAATTTTTTACTTAGAAGACCTATGAATACTAAAAATTTCTTTTCCTGGTTAATGGTTTGCTGCCTGCTGCTGGCTTTGGGCGGTTGTGTTGGCGAAAACAACTCAAATGCTAATGGTGGCTCCAATGAAGCTAAAGAGGAAGATTCCACTCGTGTAACTGATCCGTTTAGCCCCAAATCTCTTGCTGGCCCCATGTCACATGAGGATTCCCTGTTCATTGCCGAAATACCCGACGAGCCATGGACTGACTACCGCAAGGTGGGTACAGTCGACGGTAAGGATGTCGTGCTACAGGCAAGAGATTATCATGAGGACCTTTGTCAAATCAATGGCGTTAGCATTGATTATCCACAGTGGAGGTTGGTGACGCTCCAGGACGGGAGAATCGTGGACCAGTGCTACTTCCGTGGGCACAATATTGACGCAAATGTCATAATCATGAATAACCGGGTAGTGATTTTTCACGAGGAACAGCCCCATGAGTATGATGTTACCGATATGCCCCGGTATATCGATGCCTATGCCAACAGGCTTGGTGAGGATTTTGTCACCGACAGTATCTGTATTTCTGGTACAAGGTTTCTCATCAAGCATCGTCCCGCACAGGAACAAAAACTGTTAGCACAAACCATCGCATGGTTATACCAGTTTATGCCTCATGCCGAAAAAATCGAGGACGCCAAGAGCATAAACACAGTCAAAGACTTTTGTGAGGCGGTGATTCCCTCTTTCGCTAAAGTTGATGACCAGGGCGTAACCATTGTTGTTGTCCCGATTTGGCGGTCAGCCGATGGGCGGTTTGAGACTTACAACATGTGTTATGAGTTTTGTTATGTTGCAGCTGGTCGCCATTATTTGATGGTCAACCGCTACTTGACGCTCGACAACCAAGAAGGGATAATGCTTGGCTACAAAGATGTCCTGAACGAAGACGGCAAGCAACGCTATGCTGGCAAAATCAATGATAGCGAAGTGGCAGTCCCCGAGGTTGCCCTGATGCCCAATGGACTGTATGTGATGGGTGATATGCTCGAGCCGGGTTCAGCCCTCAAGTTGGTCAATGACACCTATAAGACAGTAATTAAACCGAATACTGTAAAATAGTAGGAAGCGATTAGAAAATTGGCCCAGCAGTAGTTTTAAGGGAAATGAAGCGAATGACTGTCTTATCATGATTTTTCTTTTCATCTCCCGAGCAGGGGCACGGTCTATACAAGCGATGTTGTAGCCACACACAATTTAGTGTGGTGTGTTTGCGTTATAATAAGTAATAATGACATTAATCAATCGGTATCAGATGACAAAGAGATTATTATACTTGTTGATGGCTGTTGCCATGACATTGAGCGCAGTGGCCCAGAATGCCGTGGGCGACTGGCGCATCCACACATCATTTGTCGGCAGTGAGGTGAAAGCGGTTGCCGAGAGTCACCGATGGGTGTATTATCTGTCGGCATCCAGCTTGTTCCGCCTCGACAAGGAGACTGCCGAAAATGAGGCATTGAGCAAGGTGAATGAACTGAGCGACCAGACGGTTTCCGATATTTATTATAACAGCGACAAGGACTATCTGGTGGTCGTTTACGCCAATGCCAACATCGATGTGATATGCTCTGGCGGCGAGGTGGTGAATGTGTCTGAAATCAAGGATGCAGTGTTGACGACCAGCAAGAACATCAGCGATGTGACTTTTGCCCCAGGCAAAATATATCT
Organism: uncultured Prevotellaceae bacterium; assembly: GCA_900322135.1. GTDB lineage: Bacteria > Bacteroidota > Bacteroidia > Bacteroidales > Muribaculaceae > Sodaliphilus. The sequence goes on along the minus strand of ONYP01000045.1, from coordinate 10,085 downwards.
TGCCACCGACTTTGGTTATGTCGTGCTTGATGATTCCAAGTTTGTCGTGAAAGAGTCACACATCTACGGCACCCCCGTGACCTCGGTGGCTCAGGTGGGTGAGATGCTGATTGTCTCAACTCCTGACGCGACCTACTATGGCAATGCCGACACCTATTATGAGCAGCTGTCGTCGTTGACGGTTTGCTCATTGCAAAAAAAAGCGTTGTTACGCCCCATCAACGACAGGTCTTTCTTCTGCCTGACAGGATGGACCTACCTGTCGACAATGGAGGTGAATGAACAAGGCATACCGTCGTTCCATAACCAAACCCTGATGGAAAACACGACCAAGCAATTGCAGAAGACCAAAGGCGGTTTCCTGCTCTGTGTCCCCTCCAAGGGAAAGGTTTACTACTATACTGTCGAGGAGGGTCTGAATCCCGAAGGTGCTGATGTGGGCGGCGAACTGTGTAGCAGCAACCCCGATGGCGACACCTGGTGGCTCGCTGGCAACAACGGCTTGCACAAGTGGCAGGAAGAAAATTATTACAAGCCTAACGCCCTGTCGTTATCGGCTCCGTTCTGGATGACCTACAACAAGTCCAAGGACTTGTTGTATGTCTCGACAACAGCTGCCAACGCACTGCTCGGCACCGAGTATCCGACAATGGTCAATACCTATGACGGCATCGAGTGGAATGATGTGACTCCCGAGGGCGCTCCCGTGCATGGCTCTTACTGGATTGAATTCCTGCCTGATGACCCCGATACCTATTTCCTGGGCACATGGAGGGATGGCTTGCTCAAGGTGGTGGATGACGAGATTGTCTTGACCTATGATGCCACTAACAGCCCTCTGCGCAAGAAATATGCGATGCATCCCATCACTACAATCGACCGTCATGGCAATGTGTGGGCGTTGCAGTCGCTTGAGAATCCCGAACATCCCGCAATGGTGCTGCCCGCTGCCAAGGCTAAACTGAACACATCGACCGAGGCCGACTGGTTGACGCCGTCGATTGACGGTATCAATACGGGACACACCGTGCGCCCCGTGTTGATATCAACCCATTATGGCAACAATGACATCAAGATATTCAGCGACGGTGATTTTGAGATGCCTGTCGTGATGTGGAACAATAACGGCGAGTTGTCGTCGTCTCGTCCCCAGCAGGTGCAGTACGCCCAACTGACCGACCAGGACGGCCTGCCGTTCACCTGGACCAATGTCATGTGCTTTGCCGAGGACTTGACGGGACTCGTGTGGATGGGAACGACCGAGGGCGTCATCTCGTTCAATCCCGCCCAAGCTTTCTCGGCTGACTTCAGGATTAACCACATCAAGGTGCCTCGCAACGACGGCACCGATATGGCCGATTACCTGCTGAGCGGTATCCAGGTCAATGACATCGCGGTAGATGGCGCCAACCGCAAGTGGATTGCTACGCAGACCTCGGGCTTGTTCCTCGTGAGTGCCGACGGCAGCAAGATCATCAGGAAGTTCAACACTACCAACAGCCCGCTGGCGTCCAATACCGTATACCGCGTGTGCTGCAATCCCAACAGCAATTCGGTGTATGTTACCACGCCCGCTGGCTTGTATGAGTACTTCAGCGATTCCAGCCCTGCTGAACCCACCTATAACGATATCTATGCCTACCCCAATCCTGTGCGTCCTGATTATGGCGGTGATGTCACCATCACGGGACTGATGGACAATTCGCTGGTCAAGATTGCCGACGCGAGCGGCAATGTCATCCGCCAGCTCAAGTCTACGGGCGGCATGGTCACCTGGGACTGCTGTAACGAGTATGGCGAGAGCGTCAAGACGGGCGTCTATATGGTACTGTGTTCACGCGCCAACGGCGGCAGTGAGGCTGTGGTCACCAAGATTGCCGTGATCAAGTAATCGGGCAATAGATAACGGTAAAAAGAATCAAGGACGGCTTTGTCGTCCTTGTTTTTTTGATAGCGGTGGGTGCTGATGGCTTTTGCCGCCGGGCTCAAGTTTTAACGATAAACGGCAAATGGCAGCAAATTAGTCGGATTTTGTGCCTGAAAATTTTGTTTTTTGCATTTTTTTTGCTTCTTTTGCAACGGTTTATATTAGGTGACTTAATTGAGAAGGGATGTATCCCGAAGTTTAACATTTAAAATCTAAACATTATGTCCAGAAAATTTCTTTTATTACTGACCGCACTTGTGGCCATGCTGCTACAGGCTTGCGGTACCACCGACGGCTTGACCAAGGCCGAGCGGGAGGCGGCTGTGACGCGCCAGGTTCAGGAGGGTTTAGACACGCGGCACTACACGATATCCGTGGACTGGATGAAGCCTCTGGGCGGTATGTCGCGTCATGTGAACTCCAACTATGAGTTGAATGTGAGTGGTGATCAGATTGACTGTTACCTGCCCTATGTGGGCGAGGCCTACCGTTTGCCCTATGGTGGCGGCAAGGGACTGAACTTCAAGGGAACCATTGAGGATTATTCCATTGTCTATCTTACCAGCAACCGTTCACACATCGAGTTTACAGTAAACAATGGAGAGGATGTCTATTATTTCCGTATCGATGTGTTCAACAACGGTCAGTCAATTATCGACATCATCGCCCGTGACCGCGATGCCATCTCGTTTGCCGGTGAAATGATTTTCAAGAATTAAACTAATTACGGAAAAAAATGTCTAATTAGTAGAAGACACAGCTTTTTCGGTTTGTTTAACTCTCAAAAAACATAGAACAATGAAGAAAGTATTATTCTTAGCCGTTATGGCAATAGCGCTAATGGCTTGCAACACGAGCAAGAATGCTGTAGACCCGCAGCAGGCCGCGGCAGTCAAGTCTCTGCTTGAAAACCAGCAGTACTTTGTTATGGTAGGCTCAATGCGGCCCTTGTCGGCTCCCACGATGAGTGTCAGCCAGGGCCAGAAGATGATTGTCCGCAACGGCACAGTCACATGCTATCTGCCTTATGCTGGCTCTGGCCAGAATGTGGGTTATGGCGCCAGTGGGTTCAAAGCGTTGAACTTCTCAGCCCCGATGCTGGATTACAAGGTTGAGTACCCCAAACCCGACCGTGCCCGCATCACCTTCAAGGTAGATAACGGTGACGACAACTACAGGTTCCATGTAGAGGTGTTCATGAACGGTAAGACAACGATTGATGTTGAGCCGCGTGGACGAGATGCCGTTTCCTACAGTGGCATGCTTCACGGCCTTGAAATGCTGTAACGGAGCTAAAGAATAGTCATATAGCAGAGCAAGAGGCGGACCGCAGCGGCCCGCCTCTCGTTTCATGTTGTGGCATTAAGTGGTAACGACCTCGACGCGGCTCACCATGTTGTTGTCCTTGTCACGGGAAACCTGAATCTGGGTGGAAATCCGTTCCTTGAGCGATTCCACATGACTGATGATGCCCACGCGGCGGCCGCCGATGTCATACAGGCGGTTCAGGGTCTCAATTACATTGCTTAGGTAGTTGCTGCTCAGTGACCCGAAGCCCTCGTCGATGAAGATGGTGTCGACGCTGAACACGCGCCCCGACATGTTGGACAGGGCTAAGGCCAAGGCCAGCGATACCATGAAATTCTCGCCACCCGACAAGGTGGTCACCGAGGTCAGGTAGCCCTGAACAAGGTCGCGCACCAGAATCGTCAGGCTGCCGGGGCTGGCCTCCAGTGCGTAATGGTTGTTGAACTGGCGCAAGTAGCCGTTGGCGCTATGCAGCAGGTTGCCCAGGATGTAACTTTGGGCGATTCGACGGAATTTTTTGCCATCGCTGCTGCCCAGTGTGGTGTTTAGCTGCTCCCATTGCTTGCACTCCTTCTCGGCCTGTTCAAGCCTGGCCTTCTTGTCTCGGAACTGCGCGGCATTCCTCTCGTCGTCGCTGAGCCGGGTCTTTTTCTCGGCGATTTGCGACATCAGGCCGTCGAGGGCTTCCTGTTTTTCTGAGATGGTCGCTTCGAGCCGCTCCAGGTTCTCCTCGTTGTAATCGGGCTTTTTGCTATTCAACTCTTGCAGTTGCTGGGTCAATGTGCCGATGGCGCTCTTGATGCCGATGATTTTGTCGTTTAGGGCCTGGTGTGCCCGCTTGATGCCATCAATCTCGGTCTGGCCATGGCTGGTGAGTTCACGCAGCCTCACAAGGGTCATTGCCGGGTTGAGAGAGAGGAATGCGTCCAGTGCCTGTTTGCTTGTGGCGGCATTTTCTTCAGCATTGCTCAACTGGGTCTTCCATTGCAGGTATGTGCCGGCGAGTTCACGCCAGCGGTCATCCAGGTTGTCGGGGGCTTGTGGCAGGGTGCTGCCGTCGTCGGTGAAGCCCTGGATGCTCTCTTTGTGCTTTTCCATGTTTGGGATGGCTGCACGGCGCACCTCAAGCGACTGACCCAGTTCTTGCCGGGTGGTTACCAGGTGACGGTAATTGGCTGCTGCTGCCTGCAGTTTTGCGATGAATTCATCGTCGTCATGCTCTTTCCAGTCTTTGATGACCAGCAGGCCGTCTAATTGTTGGGTCATTGCGGCAGCCTTTTTCTTGCTGATGTCGACAAGCTGGCGCTGGTGCTTGATTCTGTCCGTGATGGTGTTGAGACTCAGCTCGGCACTGTGGTGTTCATGTTTGGCCTCGTCGAGTCGCTTCTGCTCGGCTTTCATCTTGTCATCCAGTTCGCTTGCGGCCTTCAATTGCCCGTTGAGCAGATCCACTTGGCTTTCTATCTCTGTGATAAGGTTGTCAGCCATGGTTTCATTTCCCGTTTCATCGACATTTTTCCCACATTGGGCGAGCAGTTGGCGGGTGGCATTCCATTGCTTGGCACGCTCATCTTGCCGCTTGGCGAGGTCTTGGCCTGCTTGCTTGATGAGGTTCTCATTGTTGGCAATCAGTTTCTCGGCACCCTTGATTTGGGCGAGGGTCTGGTTCAGGTCGTCTTCGGCCAGTTTGAGTTGTTTTCTCAACTCCTCGAGTTCGCTTTCGGCTTTGGGAGCGAGAAGGGCGGTGATGGTGTTGCCGCACACGGGGCAGGTGTCGCCCTGGTGCAGAGTCTTGTGGGCATGCTCCAGCAGTTGGTTCCAGTCGGTCATCCTGTCGACCTGTTCCTGGCAGGCCTCTTTGCGTGCGCGTTTCTCACCGATGGTGGCTTTGACGGCCTCCAATTTGCCGATTTCATCGGCTTGCAGGTCCTTCAATTCTGTGAGCCTGTCCTGGGCTTGAGCAACCAGGTCTTGCTTGGCCTTGAAGGTGTCAAGGGCTCGCGATGCACTGTTCCAACCATTGATTTTGGCGCTGATTCCGGGCACATTGAACTGGTCTAGTTCATGCTTCAGTTTCTCGACGATGGCTCCGATTTCATCGGCTGTGGCCTTGGCGGATTCAACAGCCTTTTGTGCCTCGGGTTGCCGTTTCTCGTCTTTCTCCAGTCCCTCGGAATACTCCTTGATGTTGCCGTTCATCTCCCGCCACTGGCCAAACAACGAAACGATTTCACCGATAGCGTCATACATGGCCTTGTTCGCTGCCTCGCGGTCGATGGCTTGTCCCATTTCATCGACTTTTTTCTGGGTGGCGTCGATGTGGGCACTCATGGCGCGAAGGGCAGCGCACAGCAGGTTGTACTCTTGTTGTATGGAGGATTTCTGTTCCTCGAGTTCCTTGATGCGGTCCAGTGCGCGTTGGTTCTCTTTGAGGTGATGGCGCTCGTCGATGGTGGCGTCCCAGCCCTTGACCAGCGATTGCTGCGCTTTGTACTCCTCGGTGCTGGTGCGTGCCACTTCCTGTTCTAGCAGTTCGCTCTTCAGGGCAATGTCTTTCTCTATCCGGGCCTTGCTGCTGAGCCACTGTACCATGGCATTGGCGCGCTGCAGCACTGCGTTCATGGTCTTGTGCTGCGCGTCAAGTTGCCCTATTTCTTCGACGATTTTGGCCTTTTGCTCCTCATCGAGCAGGATGATGTTTTCCATCTGCCCGCTCAGGATTTTGCACCGGTCACTCTTCTCCTGGTAGACCTGATAGATTTTTGCGCCCAGTTGGGTGTAGATTTCGGTGCCCGTCATCTTTTCCAGCAGGTCTGCTTTTTCGTCGTCATTGCTGTTGAGGAACTCGGCAAACTTGCCCTGGGCGAGCACTACGGTGCGGAAAAACTGCTTGATGTCGAGCCCGACAATTTCCTTGATTTCATCATTGATTTCTTCATACTTGCTCAAGAACTTCGCAGGAGTGACTCCGTCGGCGGTGCGAAGGGTCCTGGTGATATCTTTGATGTTGCCGTCAATTTTGCCGTTGGCACGGTGCACTTCCCATGTGGCGATGTAGGGGGTGCCCTGGTTGTTCTCAAATGTCAGTTCAATATTGGCTTTCACGCTGCCGCGCCGCATCAACTGGCGGGGATTGTTGGTCCTTTGTGTTTCTCTCTTCTTTCCGATGACGCGGTCGGTTTCATAAGCTACATTGCGGGCAGCGTCCATGCGCGGTGTGCTGCCGTACAGCGCCAGGCACAGGCAGTCGATGATGGTGGACTTGCCCGAGCCGGTCGGGCCGGTGATCAGGAACAGACGGTCGTTGGCGAGCGGAGCCTTGTCAAAGTCGATGACGGCATGCTCGATGGATGCGATATTCTCGATGGTAAGTCGGTGGAGTTTCATTGTCTGTTTTCCTCTTCTACTAATTGTTGAACATAATTGAACATGGCTTTTTCTTCATCGGTCATTGCTCGACCGGTTTTCTCGAGGTAGTATTGGTTGGCGACCTCGATGGGTTGTGCGCGGTTGAACTCTTCCACCGTCATCTGCCGGGACGGGCCCGAGGTGGTGTCCTGGGCGGTCATCTTGATTTCGCAGAAGCGACCCTGCTGCTCATTCACGGCTTTGGCGGCGCGCTCCTGTGCCCCGTTGGGCAGGTAGCGCTCAACGGTGACATTGAGCCTGATGTAGGCGTTCTTGATGTCGGTGCGCTGTTCCACCATGGCCAGCGCGGTCTCCAGGTCCACGGGAACCTTGGCGGGAATGGTGTGCAAGGGCTTGATGTTCTTGATGACGGTCGTGGTGACTTGGGGCATCGCGCCGTGGGCCTCGATGGTGACGATGCTCACCGAGTGCTCGCACTGTTCGTCAAAACTCACGGGCACCGGGGTGCCGCAGTAGCGGGCGCGCTCGCTCACCTGTTGCGGACGGTGGATGTGGCCCAGGGCGGCATAGTCGTAGCCCTTGCCCAACGCGCCAATCTCGACGCGCTCCATCGTCATGTCGCGGTCATGGCCGGTGAAGTCGCTGTTGCTGACGGCCAAGTGGGCCATCAGTGCTACGGGCAAGGCGCCGCGATTCTCGGTGTCCACCCGCTCGAGCAGGGCCTCAAAGTAGGCTTGCTGGCGCTGGTCGCTCTCAATGTCCTCGTCGTTCACCTTGGGAAAACTGTTCCTGTGGGCATAGGGCACTGCGGCGACGATACCTTTGTCCTTCACCGGGATGATGTGGCGCTCCAGGTCGGCAAGACCTTGGCTGTCGCGGGCGATGCCGCCCAGCACCCTCACGCCGGCCAGCCGCCACAGCAGGCTGTCGCTCTCGAGCCGGGATGCGCTGTCATGGTTGCCGGCAATGACCACAATGGTCATGTCGGGGCACGCCTCGTGTATGTCGAGCATTCCCTCGACATACATGCTCACCGCTGCGCTCGACGGTGCTGCCGTGTGGTAGATGTCGCCACTCACGAGCAGGGCGTCGGGTTGTTCTGTGGCCACGATAGCAGCCAGTTGCCGCAGGAAGTCGCGTTGCTCCTCGCTGCGGTCATAGTTGTAAAAATTCTGGCCTAGGTGCCAGTCGCTGGTGTGGATAAATTTAAACATGAACAATCACTGAATTAAATTGTTTGACAAAATTCATACATTTTCTTCCTGTCAGGTTTTTCGTTAGGCAAATCTAGGAAAAAGTTTTGAGATATGCAAATGTGGCGCGTTAATAGATGTTAGCCGATGAAACCGGGTCGGTCACATCGGCTTTGTAGGGCGGCAATTGTCGGACATCCGTCAGTGGGCGCTGCGGGTGGCGATTTTCTTGCCCTTCTTGTCCCAGGTGTATATCCAGCCGCTCTTACGGCTGGTGAAGGTGTCGCCAGCTGCCGAGAGCACCTCTCCCACGCTGCTCTCCGAGAAGGTGTGCAGTCTCTTCCCTTTGGCGTCGCAGGTGTAGTACCAGCCGCTCTTCTTGAGGACATAGAACGACTCGCTGTAGGCCACTACTTCGCCCTGGGTGGTGCTGAAGGTGTGCACCCTCTTGCCGTTCTCGTCATAGACATAGTACCACGAACTCTTGGCCTCGATATAACTGATTTTTTGGGCCTGAATTGCGGTGAAGGCCATCAGCATGGTCAGGATGATAAGGATTCTTTTCATGTCGGTATCTGTTGTTTATTTAATCAGTTTCGTGATTTGCTGTTCACTGGCGCGGGGCAGCAACCGCCTGAGGTGGTCCAGCATGCGCTCCAGCGACTCCTCGGGTGCGCGGTCACACTGGCAAGCCTCCTTGCCCAGCAGTTGCTCGGGCGTGGATAGCAGTGCCCAGCCCCAGCCATATCGTTTCCCGTGCTTGTCCTGGGGATAGACGAAGTCCTCGGTGACGATGCGGCACGCCATCTGCAGCCGCGTGACATAGCCGTCGAAGCGGCTCCGCATCTTTGGCTCGGTGAAGCCGCAGGCCCGGCGCAGGTCGCGCGTGATTATGCTGCCGTGCTCGCGCAGCGTCATCAGGATGGTCTCTTCGATGGAACCGGGCGATGGGGCAGGGTGGGAATGGCGGCGCCAGTTGTACAGGTCGGGCCACCACGAGCGGCTCACAAAGCCGGCCTTCTTGTTGAAGAACTTGCCATAGACGCAGTCGCTCTCGGTGACGATGGGGCCTTTCCACTCCCACAGGGGCCAGTCCCAACCGCCGTCGTCGAGCAGCACATAGCGGCAGTCAGGGTCCACCGCCTCGTCGGCCGAATAACCCGCGATGCCGCTGTCCAGCAGGGGCAGGAAGCCCACCTGCTGGATGTAGTCCATCAACTCGGTCGCGTTATGAATCATTGGTCGCCGCATTCTCTCAATATCTCTAATCTCTAACCTTTAACCTTTAACCTCTAACCTTTAACCTTTTATTCAATGCACATCGATGCCGTCAAAGATGAAGTCGGCGATGACGCAGTCCTGATACTTCGCGCCGGGATACACTTCCTTGATTTCAAACTTCAGTGTCCACTTCGGAGCATTCTCTACATCGGGACCGTAGCCCACGGTGTCCACATCAAAATACTGCAACGAGCGGCTGTCTTCCAGTTCCAGCAGCCTGTAAGGCTTGTCGTTGTAGTACATCAGCAGGGTTTTTACCCGCGAGTTGTCGCGCCATGCCTTCTCGCTCTTGACATGGCCGTTCAGGATGGCGACCGATGTGATGCGCGGATTGTTGCCGGCAAATGTGAATGTCAGGTACTGGCCGATGCCGTTGCCGTCGGTGGCCCACACGCTCTCGTGGTCAAAGTCGTGAGCGTTCATCGCACCATAGGTAAAACCACCCTGCGAAGCAAGACACCCCGAAGCCGTCAGCGTGTCCACAACACCCCCGCAGTACCAACTGCAGCCGTCATCATATAGTGCGCCATAGACGCCAAGACTGTAGACTGAGTCATATTCAATCTCGCCTTTGTCCGCCAACTCGACAATATGCTTATATTCCGTCATGGAGATATTGGCCATGGTGTCAATCGCTACAGGTCGGAGACGCTGGACATCGGCCGTCAATTCCCCAGTCTGAGAACAATGCCCCCGTTGGCTTGCCATCTGGAACGAAACCAGTGTCCCGGCAAGCAGTATCAAAGTAAAAATCTTCTTCATCATAGGTCAATAAATCTAGTTTTTATTCAACAATACTTATCCACCCGCAAAGTTATCCATAAAACCCCACAATCCCAAAAAATGTTGGTTATTTCAGGATTTGGTCCAACAGGGGGTAGATGTCCTGTTCGTGCTCGTAGGGGTGCATGTGGAAGTAGGGGTTGCCCGTGAGCATCGCCGACAGTTGCGTCTTGCTCTTGTCGTAGAAGATGTGGCACGGGATGCCATGGGCTTCGGCATAGGCC
>ONYP01000064.1 GCA_900322135.1 uncultured Prevotellaceae bacterium | reverse complement strand
GTGTCGTAGTAGAACGTCAACGTCGTGTTCTCGGACGTGTAGCAGGCATAAGCCTCGGTACCCGCAGCGGTGAAGTAGCCCGGATCGCTCGTGCCGCCGTCGATGTGGGCATAGGCCTTGTCTATGTGGCTGGCATCATAGGTCGTGCCCTTACCACCCACCAGACAGGTGTCATCACCGAACATATTTTGGGAGTACACGACAGCCGCTGTGCTCCAATCACTGCCCACAGTGATGGTACGCAGATTGCCGCACCTGCGGAACATGCCAGTCATGTTTGTTACCTGGGACGTGCTGAAACTGCTCAAGTCAAGGCTCGTCAGGCCGCTGCTGTAAGCGAACACACGAGTCATGTTTGTCACCTTGGACGTGTTGAAATGGCTCAGGTCAAGGCTCGTCAAGCCTGGACAGTAACCGAACATCCAAGTCATATTGGTCACCTCGCTGGTGTTCAGATACTCCATGCCCTCGATAGTCTGAAGGTTTTGCATATTATAGAACCATGAGTCAGTGGTCGTCGGACGGGCATTAGCAAACGAGGGGTCAAAGACCACCCTGGTCACACTGGTATTGGTGCTGTCAGTTACCCAATCAGGGTCGTTGTTGCCCGTGTTCAGGTTATAGGTCGTGCCCGGGCGGCTGCCGCGCTCAGTGTCGTAGTAGAACGTCAGCGTCGTGTTCTCGGGCGTGTACACTGCATAGGCCTCGGTTCCCGCAGCAGTGAAGTAGCCGGGGTTGCTCGTGCCGCCATCGATGTGGGCATAGGTCTTGTCCTTCGGGTTGGAGCCGTTATAGGTTGTGCCCTGGCCACCTACCAGATTATTGTTGTTATGGAACATATACGAGGAACTCGTTACAGCCTCTGTACTCCAGTCCTCGCCCACATAGACGGCAGTCAAGCGGGAGCATTCATAAAACATTCTACCCATATTGGTCACGTTGGACGTATTGAAACATCTCAAGTCGAGGCTCGTAAGACCGCTGCAGCCACCGAACATGTTAAACATGTTTGTCACATTGGATGTGTTGAAACTACTCAAGTCAAGGCTGGTCAAACCAGTGCAGTTACAGAACATGACTCGCATGTCTGTCACCTTGGAGGTATTGAAACCGCTCAAGTCAACGCCCGTCAAACTGGAGCAAGTATTGAACATGTGAGCCATATTGGTCACCTCGCTGGTGTTCAGATACTCCATGCCCGTAATGGTTTGAAGATTCCTCATCAAGTAAAACCACATGTAGGTGGTCGTCGGGCGGGCACCGGCAAACGACTGGTCAAAGTGCACCTTGGCCACATTGGCATTGTTACCGTCAGTTTTCCAACCGACCTCGTTTTCGCCCGTGTTCAGGTCATAGGTCGTGCCCGTGCGGCTGCTGCGCATGTTATCGTAGTAGAACGTCAGCGTGGTGTTCTCGGGCGTGTAGCAGGCGTAGGCCTCGGTACCCGCAGCAGTGAAGTAGCCCGGGTTGCTCGCACCGCCGTCGATGTGGGCATAGGCCTTGTCCATCGGGTTGGAGTCGTTATACGTCGTGCCCATGCCGCCCACCAGGCTGGTGTTGTTATTGAACATATTTGAAGAACTCGTTACTGCCGAAGTACTCCAATCACTGCCCACAGTGATGGTCCGCAGATTGCCGCACAAGAAGAACATGTCACTCATATCGGTCACCTTGGACGTGTTAAAACTGCTTAAGTCAAGACTCTCGAGACCATTGCAGGAACAGAACATGTATCGCATGTCTGTCACATTGGCTGTGTTAAAACTGCTCAAGTCAATGCTCGGCAAGAGAGAACAGCCAAAGAACATGTAAGACATTTTGGTCACCTTGCTGGTGTTCAGATTATTCATGCCCCAGATCGATAAAAGGTAATTCATGCCATAAAACCATTCATGGGTGGACGTCGGGCGGGCATTAGCAAACGACGCGTCAAATTTCACCAGGGTCACATTGCGATAGGTGTTGTCACTGTACCAACCAGGATTGCTGATGCCCGTATTCAGGTCGTAGGTCGTGCCCGGACGAGTGGCGCGCTCGGTGTCGTAGTAGAATGTCAGCGTCGTGCTCATCGGCGTGTAGCAGGCATAGGCTTCAGTACCCTCAACAGTGAAATAGCCTGGGTTGCTCGGGCCGCCATCGATGTGGGCATAGGTCTTGTCCACATGGTTGGCATCATAGGTCGTGCCCTTGCCACCCACCAGGCTGGTGCAGGTCTTGAACATATCTGTTGAGTTTGTCACTGCAGCCGTGCTCCAGCCCTCACCCACATAGATGGCGGTCAAGTTGAGGCAGGTTGTGAACATTCTGGCCATATTGGTCACGTTGGAGGTGTTGAAACTACTCAAGTCGAGGCTCGTTAGGCCGCTGCAGTTATCGAACATGGCATTCATATTGGTCACCCTGGACGTGTTGAAGTGGCTCACATCAAGGCTTGTCAATGCTGGACAGTACTGAAACATATAACGCATATCGACCACGTTTTCGGTGTTCAGATATTCTATGCCCATGATGGTTTGTAGTTTATACATGCTCGCAAACCAACTATAGGTATACGTTGGGCGGTAGCCAGCGAACGAGGGGTCGAAGACCACCTGAGTCACGTTGGCATTGGTGCCGTCAGAGTACCAGCCAGGTGCGTTTAAGCCAGGCATGTTATAGGTCGTGCCCGGGCGACTGCTGCGCAGGTTATCGTAGTAGAACGTCAGCGTCTTGTGTGTCGTCGTGTACGACGACGTGTAGCAGGCATAGGCCTGGGTACCTGTTGCAGTTAAGTAGCCCGGATTGCTCGCGCCGCCATCGATGTGGGCATAGGCCGCATTCACATGGTTGGCATCATAGATCGTGCCCTTGCCACCCATCAGACTGGAACAGCCTAAGAACATATAATAGGAGTTCGTCACAGATGCCGTGCTCCAGCCCACGCCAGCATAGATATGCTGCAGATTGGAGCAGCCAAAGAACATGTCAGCCATGTCGGTCACAGCGGACGTGTTGAAACTGCCCAAGTCAAGGCTCGTAAGGCTGCTACAGTCACCGAACATAGAGTACATGTCGGTCACCCTGTACGTGTCGAAACCGCTCAAGTTAAGGCTCTTCAAACCAGAGCAACCACTGAACATGTTACGCATGTTGGTCACCTTGGACGTGTTGAAACTGCTCAAGTCGAGGCTCGTCAAACTAGAGCAATCTTCGAACATATAAGACATATTGGTCACGTTGGACGTGTTGAAATTACTCAAGTCGAGGCTCGTAAGGCGGGTGCAGTCATAAAACATAGAACTCATGTCGGTCACCGCGCGGGTATTCAGGTTACTGAGACCCGAGATGTATTGAAGATTCTGCATACCATGAAACCAGTTGGAAGTTGATGTGGGTCGAACGTCAGCAAATGGCGACGTAAAGACCACGACGAGCACATGGGGAGCAAAGCCGTCAGTGTACCAACCGGGCTGGTTGGAACCCGTGTTCAGGTCGTAGGTCAAGCCTGTGCGACTGCTGCGCTCGTTGTCGTAGTAGAATGTCAGATTCATGTTCGATGACGTAAAGCAGGCATAGGCCTCATCGGCGCTGGCGCCGAGGGCGCACATCACGGCCGCCAACAGGACGAGCAGCCGAAAGAGAAAGGATTGATTTTTCATAAGCATTCAAGATTAGAAGTTATTATTTGCCGCAAATATAGTAAAAGTAATATTAATTTCCAATTATTTGCGCCAAAATATTCCTATTATTGATAAGCAAATATATATTCCTTACAATCACATATAAATGGGGATTAGCATTCAGCCGCATTGCAGAGCAAGACAGGCAGCACCTCGTCCACACTCACATGCCCGTATGGATGAATGGATGAGTAGACGGGCTGTAGTACCCCGAAAAACGTTGGACGCCTTACGGGACCTTTATTCTTGGGAAAGCGGGGAAATGCCGTGTGTCAGAACGGCTTGCGGTACTTGTTGTTGGGGTCCTCGTCGAGGATGCTCAGGTAACTGACAAAGCGCGAATGGGCGATGGTGCCCTGCTCGACGGCATCGAGGACGGCGCAGCCGGGTTCGTGGGTGTGGGTGCAGTTGTTGAAACGGCAGCCGTCCGAGATACGGAAGATTTCAGGGAAATAATGTGCCACCTCGGCCCGTTCAAAGTCGATGGTGCCGAAAGCCTTCACGCCCGGCGTGTCGATGATGGCGCCGCCACCTGGCAGGTCGAGAAGTTCGCTGAAGGTGGTCGTGTGCATTCCCTTGTGGTGGGTCTGGCTGACGTCCCCCACCCTGACGTGAGCCTCGGGTACCAGCAGGTTGATGATGGACGACTTGCCCACGCCGCTGTTGCCCGAGAGCAGCGACATGCGGCCCGACAACTGCGTGCGCAGGGCCTCGGCGCCCTCGCCTGTGGCAGCCGACATGGTGATGACAGGATAGCCGATGGACTCATACAGCGACTTCAAGCCGTCGAGTTGCTGGCGCCACTCGTCGGTGTCCAGCAGGTCCACCTTGTTGAACGCCAGCACGGCAGGCACCTGATAGGCCTCGGCCGTGGCGAGGAAGCGGTCGATGAATGTGGTGCTAGTGACAGGATTGGTGAGCGTAGCGACAAGCACCGCCTGGTCGAGGTTGGCGGCGATGATCTGGAACTCCTTGGAGAGGTTGCTGGCGCGGCGGATGATGTAGTTCTTGCGCGGCTCGATGGCACCCACGACGGGAGCGTCCCCGCCCTTGTCCTCGACCTGGACGATGTCGCCCACAGCCACGGGATTGGTGCAGCGCATCCCCTTGAGGCGCAACACGCCGCGCATCTTGCAGTTCACCGCGGTGCCGTCCTCAAGGCGCACGGTGACCCAACTGCCAGTATTTTTGATGACTAATCCTTTCATGTTTTTTAGTTTCTAGTCCTTAGTCCCTAGTTTCTAGATATTCTAGATGTTCTAGAACTGTTAACTGTTAACTGTTAACTCTTAACTGATATCTAATCCCAGGCTTCCAGGTCGCCGGCGACTTCGGGGAGGTCGCTGCGGTGGAAGACGGGGTTCTCGATGCCGCGGCGGCGCTGGTCGCGATAGTTTTTCAGTAACTTGAACGCATATTTGCACAGGAACACCAGCGCAATCAGGTTGCACAGGGTGACCAACGCCATGAACAGGTCGCCGAGGTTCCACACAAACTTGAAACTGGCAACGGCGCCAAGGAAGACGAAGGCACCTCCCGAGAGGATGCGGAACACCGTGAGCACCCACTTCTTATCGGTCAGGTAACGGATGTTGGCCTCGCCATAGTAGTAGTTACCGATGATGCTGCTGAAGGCGAACAGGAAAAGGGCGATGGCGACGAATATGGCACCCCAACTGCCCACCTGCGATTCCAGCGAGGCCTGCGTGAGTTGGATGCCCTCGAGACCTTCGGTATTGTACATACCACTGACGAGGACCAGGAATGCGGTGCAACTGCACACGAGCAGCGTGTCGGTAAACACGCCCAGGGCCTGGATAAGTCCCTGCTTGACGGGATGGGTGACATCGGCCGTGGCCGCCACATTGGGCGCGCTACCCTCGCCCGCCTCGTTACTGAACAGGCCGCGCTTGATACCCACCATGATGGTCATGCCCAAGCCACCGCCAGCCACCTGCTCAAAGCCGAAAGCGTTCTCGACAATCAGCCGCAGCACATGGGGCACCATGTCAATATTCATGATGACAACAACCAAGGCCAGGATGAAGTAGCCAAAGGCCATGAACGGCACCATGACGCTGCTCACACGGGCAATGCGGTGGATGCCGCCAAAGGCGATGAACAGGGCTATCGCTGTAATAATCGCGCCCACCACCAGCGGGTCGAAGCCGAAGGCCTGGTTCAGGGCACCGCAGATGGCGTTGCTTTGGATGGAATTATAGGAGAGGCCGAAGGTCAGCGTGATGAGCACCGCAAACAGTCCTGCCATCCACTTGTTGTGCATACCATGCCTGATGTAATAGGCCGGGCCACCGATGAACGAGTCACTGGACGGGCGCTTGAACAACTGCGCCAAGGTCGCCTCAACAAAGGCCGTCGCCGAGCCGAAGAGCGCAATGAGCCACATCCAGAAGATGGCACCGGGTCCACCCACGGCAATGGCCGTCGCCACACCGGCGAGGTTGCCCGTGCCTACACGCGTGGCCATCGACACGGCAAAGGCCTGGAATGAGGAGATGTGCTTCTTGCCACTCTTGGAGGAAGAATCCACAAGTTGGCGGAACATGTCGCCAATCATGGTGAACTGCACAAAACCGGTCCTTATCGTGAAATACAGGCCGCACAGAATCAGGGCACCTATCAGCAGATAGGCCCACAGGGCATCGTTGACCGTGGTGATCGCCTCGTTGAGGGGGTCAAGATTGAGCGTTATATTATGGTTTGCAAGTAGCATTCTGCTGTTAATGGTTAGGCGTTGGCCTTCGGGTTGCGGTCGAAGTCCTACTGAAATTTGACCCTAAAGGTACTGCTTTTTATTGAAACTGGAAGCATTCCGATGCTTTTTTGGCCGAGATTGATTATATTTGCGCTTTAAAACCGAAATGATATGAAGCAGATACTCTTTATCATCAATATCCTGTTGCTGGGCTTCTCTGTCCAAGCCCAAGTGATGAACCGTCCCATTGGGCAATATCCGGGAAATCCGAGAGAATACTATGGGCCGACGCTGGTTGCCGACAACAACTACCGCAATGTGGCATTGCACCGCACCGTCTATCAGTCGTCATCGTGGGACTTCAACCTCACATCGCAGTTGCTGACCGACGGCATCGTTGACGAGGCTGCTCCGGCATGGCTCAATGTCACGACGCCCGAAGGACCGCTGCCGCCACACAAGCGGGAGGCGTGCATCGACGGCAACGAATGGACCAGCAACATCCTGATGGGCGGTGACACCTGGCTGCAATATGACTGGGAGGGCATGAGCATCGATATCGACGAGGTGAAAATGGTGTGCAACATGGCTTACCGCGAAGACGCCCCTCAGGGCTTCAGGATACGCCTGCTGACTTCCACTGATGGCAAGTTCTGGGTCACCGCTGATGAATGGGCGGGTGATTCGCTGCCAGGAGAGCCGTCGTACCGCCGCGTCCACAGCGACCCCAACAAGAACAGCGGTGATGACCTGCTGCCCACACGCAACATCAACCACACCTTCCATCTGAAAGGAAAGCAGTACCAACACCTGAAACTGGAAATCATCGTGCCGGCGGCTGCCCACTGGACTATCACCGAACTGAAGATGAGCAAAAACGGTCAGCGCGCCAAGGGCATCTTGCCCGCGGAGCATTTCGTCAGCGCATGGCGAAGCCTGGGAAGCCAGGACGAGTGGGTGACCATCGACTTGGGAGCAAAAGCCACCATCGACAAAATCATGCTGCACTGGCAAGAGAAAGCAATTCTGTATATTATCAAGGTAAGCAATGACAATAAGAACTGGCAAGCCGTTTCGGTAAGCAACAAAACCAAAGACAATCTGTCGACGCTTGAATTCAACAAGGTGTCGGCTCGATATGTCAGGGTCAACATGAAAGGCGAAAGCCAGCCCTATAGCCTGAAGGAGATTGAGGTTTGGGGTACAGGAGGCTTGTCGCCCCTGGATCATGACCAAGCTGCTTGGCAAGACGGGCGATGGCTGCTCAATGGCGGCGACTGGCGACTGCTACGCGCCTCCCACCCCAACGCAGCGGCAATTCCCGCCACCGTGCCCGCTACCGTTCTGTCAAGTTATGTCAACATCGGGGCCTTGCCCGACATGAACCATGACGACAACCTGATGTTGGCCTCGGAATCGTTCTTTGACGGGGACTTTATTTATTATCGCCACTTTGACCGGCCCGACAAAATGCAGGGCAAGCGCGTATTCCTCAATTTTGACGGCATCAACTGGAAGGCCGAGGTATGGTTCAACGGCAATCATTTGGGACGCATCGATGGTGCCTTCAAGCGGGGCAAATTTGACATCACGCCCTATCTAAAGGATAAGAGCAACTACCTGAAAGTGATTATCCGCGCCAATGCCAACCCTGGCGGCGTGAAGGTCAAGACCGAGAAGAATACCGACTTCAACGGCGGCATCCTCGGGGCAGACAATCCCACCTTCCATGCCACCATCGGCTGGGACTGGATTTCGACCATCCGCGGGCGCGACATCGGCATCTGGGACGATGTCTTCTTGACAGCAGCCAGCGATGTGACCGTGAGCGACCCTGTGGTGACCACCCGACTGGGCGATAGCGACACCCTCGCCACGATGACACCTGCCGTGATGCTGACCAACCACGAACAGCGACCCGTGACGGGCGTGCTGCATGGTCACATCGGGGACATCTGCTTCGAGAAACAGGTCACGCTGGAACCTGGAGAGACCTCCGAGCAGGCATTCAATCCCGAGGAGTTCCCGCAACTCAAGCAACAGCGCATGCGCCTGTGGTGGCCCAACGGCTATGGCGAGCCTTACCTGTACGATGCCAGTTTCTCGTTCACGGTTGATGGCGTGCAGAGCGATGCCGTCAACTACAAGGCAGGCATCCGTGAGGTGAAGACCACCGAGAAGGATACGAGGCTACGCATCTACATCAACCACCGTCGCCTGGTGCCCAAGGGCGGCAACTGGGCCTTCAGCGAGAACAACCTGAACTACCGCGGCAGGGAATTTGACGCTGCCGTGCGCCACCACCAGGAAATGAACTACAACATGATACGCAACTGGGTGGGCATGACCGGCGACAGGGAATTCTACGAGGCCTGTGACCGCTACGGCCTGATGGTATGGCAAGACTTCTGGCTCGCCAACCCCGCCGACGGTCCCGACCCTGACGACGAGGCAATGTTCATGGACAACGCCCGCGACCTGGTGCTGAAAATCCGCAACCATCCGTGCATCGGCATCTACTGCGGACGCAACGAGGGCTATCCGCCCAAGACGCTGGATGACGGCTTGCGGCAGGCAGTGGCAACGCTCCATCCCGGTCTGGACTACATTTCCAGTTCGGCCGACGATGGCGTGAGCGGCCATGGACCTTATTGGGCGATAAGCGCCAAGGAGTATTTTGAGAAACAGACGGGCAAACTGCACACCGAGCGCGGCATGCCCAATGTGATGACATGGGAGGGGTTGAGCCGTACACTCGACACCGATCACCTGTGGCCGCAGAACCTGTACTGGGGCCGCCACGACTACACGATGGAGGGAGCCCAGCGCGGGGCCTCATTCAACCAGATGATTGCCGAGAGTTTCGGTGAGCCGACATCTGCTCAAGAATTCTGTGAGTGGGCGCAATGGATCAACTACGAGGGCTACCGTGCCATGTATGAGGGCGGCAACAAGAACGCCATGGGCCTGCTTATCTGGATGAGCCATCCCTGCTGGCCCTCGATGGTATGGCAGACCTATGACTACTACCTGGAACCCACAGCGGCCTACTATGGCGTGAAACATGCCTGTGAGCCGCTCCACGTGCAGTGGAACCCCATCACCAACCAGGTAGAAGTCATCAACCACAGTGCAGGGCACCAGACAGGCTTTGTTCAGGCCGATATCTTCCTCATGGACGGCACCCTCCTGTGGAGCAGGGAAATGTCCTATGACCTGCAGGAAGACAGTTACCTTGACGCGATGACCATTGAGGTACCACGGCATTTCGAGGGATTGTATATACTGAGTCTGGCTTTGACGAACTACAACGGCCAACTCATCACTCGCAACGACTATGTCCTGACCAATGGCGTAGAAAACCGTAAAGCCTTGCACGACATGCGCCCTGCTCAATTGAGTGTCACCAGCAAAGGAAATAGCATCACGCTGACCAACATTGGTGAAGTGCCAGCCTTGATGGTGCGTTTGAATCTTAAGGGTGATGACGGTGAGCAAATCCTGCCCGTTATCTACAGCGACAATTATTTCAACCTGTTATCTGCCGGCCATTCCCGCACCATCGAGGTTGAATGGAAAGCCGAGGACACACGTGGGACTTCTCCTATTGTAGAAATCACCGGCACCAATGTTCCTAAAATGACTTTAAAATTATGATAAAACGCTCTTTGGTTACAATCATCGCTTTCGCATTGCTGGCCATCAGCGGCAATGCGACCAACAAGTGTCCCTACCAAGATGCCGACCTTCCTATCGACAAACGCGTTGAGGACCTGCTCTCGCGCATGACGCTTGAGGAAAAAGTTGGGCAACTGGTGTGCCTCATGGGCTGGGACTCCTATGTGAGAAACGGCAACAAGGTGGCTGTCAGCGAGAAGTTCCGCCACGAGGTGGACAGCCTGCACGTGGGGATGTATTGGGCGGTGTTCCGTGCCGACCCCTGGACACAGAAAACGCTGGACAACGGACTGAATCCCGCCATGGCTGCCGAGGCGGCCAACGCCATGCAACGCTATGCCATCGAGCATTCACGGCTGGGCATTCCCATCTTCCTGGCCGAGGAAGCGCCCCACGGCCACATGGCCATCGGAACGACGGTATTCCCGACGGGATTGGGAATGGCGGCGACCTGGGACCCGCAACTGATGGAGCAAGCAGGAGCGATTATCAGCAAGGAAATCAAGCTGCAGGGCGGTCACATCAGTTACGGACCCGTATTGGACCTGGCCCGTGAACCCCGCTGGTCGCGTGTTGAGGAAACGATGGGTGAAGATACCTACCTGAGCGGCGTGATGGGTGCCGCCATGGTGAGTGGACTGGGCGGAGGAGACTTGAGTCTGCCCTACTCGACCATCGCCACGCTAAAACACTTTATCGCATACGGCGTCAGCGAGGGCGGCCAGAACGGAGCCCGCAGCATTGTGGGACCGAGAGAGCTGAAACAAGTGTTCCTGGAACCTTTCAGGCGTGCCATCAACGCTGGGGCGTTGTCAGTAATGACGGCTTATAATTCGCTCGACGGCGTGCCCTGCACCGCCAACAAAGAATTGCTCACTGATGTCTTGCGTGGAGAATGGAGATTTAACCGAGGAATTGTCGTCAGCGACCTGTTCAGCATCGACGGACTCAAGGGCACCCACCACACCGCAGCGTCGTCACAGGATGCAGCCATCCAGGCACTGCTGGCTGGTGTAGATGTAGATTTGGGCGGTAATTGTTTCTCACAACTGGTTGATGCTGTCAAGCAGGGCAAGGTAAGTGAAGATGCCGTAAACACTGCCGTAAAGCGGGTGCTGAGGTTGAAATTCGAGATGGGACTGTTTGAAAATCCCTACGTCAATGCCAAAGCAGCACAAAAGGAAGTCCACAACGACGCGGCTGTTGCCACGACAAAGCAAACTGCGCTGGAGTCCATCACCCTGCTCAAGAACGACGGCACACTGCCGTTGAGCAAAAACGTGAAAGTTGCCGTTGTCGGGCCTAATGCCGATAATGTCTATAATATGTTGGGCGACTATACCGCCCCTCAGGCCGATGGCAAGGTGGTCACCGTTTACAAAGGAATTAAGGCGATGATTGGCGACGACAACTGCAGGTATGCCAAGGGCTGTGCCGTGCGCGACACGCTGGACTGTGATATCCCTGCAGCCGTTGCTGCCGCCATGCAGGCCGATGTGGTGGTTGCCGTGGTGGGCGGCTCGTCAGCGAGGGATTTCAAGACTTCCTACGAGGATACGGGTGCTGCCACCGCCGGGCAAAAGTTCATCAGCGACATGGAGTGTGGCGAGGGTTTTGACCGTGCCACGCTGGACCTGCTTGGTCGCCAGATGGAACTGCTTGAAGCTTTAAAGAAAACAGGCAAGCCGCTCGTGGTGGTCTATATCGAAGGACGCCCCCTCAACAAGAACTGGGCCGACAATAACGCCAATGCCCTGCTCACGGCCTATTATCCAGGCGAACAAGGCGGCAATGCCATCGCCGATGTGCTGTTCGGTGACTTCAACCCTGCTGGAAGGCTTCCCGTGAGCGTGCCTCGCCATGTGGGCCAGTTGCCCGTCTATTATAATCGACCAGCCCCCGCAGCACACGACTATGTGGAAATGTCGGCCAAGCCCCTCTACCCCTTTGGCTACGGCTTGAGTTACACGACATTTGAATACAGCGATTTGAGAATCGAGGGAACTACGGTCAAGTTCATGGTTACCAACACCGGCAGCCGCAAGGGCGACGAGGTCGTGCAACTCTATCTGCATCAAGACAACCCGTCGGTTGTGCAGCCCGAACGCCAACTGAAGGCTTTTAAACGCATCACGCTCGAGCCAGGCGAGACCCGCGGCATGACATTTGCACTTGGTCCAGAAACCTTTGCCATTGTTGATGCCAACATGCAATGGACCGTCGAATCCGGCACCTACCATTTCCTGATAGGTTCATCAAGAGCCGACATCCGCTTAATGGGACGGATCATCATCCCCGAGTAAACAAGGGTGCACAACACCGATAGGTCTAAAAATTACATCAAAAGAACCGTCCCTATTTTACCCTGTAACACGAAACAGGGCGCAGCCAATGCTACGCCCTGTTAATAATTTACATCAGGTGAATCTTACTCGTCGTCGAGCAGGATGTGCATCACCTCGATGGCACTCTTCATGACATTGGTGCCGGGGCCGAAGATGGCGGCAACACCTGCCTTATAGAGATAATCGTAGTCCTGCATGGGGATTACACCACCAGCGGTAACGATGATGTCCTCACGACCCAACTTCTTGAGTGCCTCGCGGGCACTCTCCTCGGGAGTCTGGAACAAGGGACCCATGTCCACGTCAAAGCCACAGTCGGCATAGCCGGTGGCAACGACCTTGGCGCCACGGTCATGACCGTCCTGACCCATCTTGGCAATCATGATGCGGGGCTGACGGCCTTCCTTCTTGGCAAAGAGGGCGGTCAAGCGACGAGCCTCCTCCAGGTCGGGATCTGATTTGGTTTCTGCTGAATACACGCCTGAAATGGTTTTAACGATTGCTTTGTAACGACCAACGACCTCCTCGCAGGCATCCGAGATTTCGCCCAGCGAAGCGCGGTCCTTGGCGGCCTCGACAGCGAGCTCGAGCAGGTTGCCCTTACCCGTCTTGACACACTCGGTGATGGCAGCGAGGTCGGCCTTAACCTTAGCCTCGTCACGGTTGGCGCGCAGTTTCTCAAGTCCTTCAACCTGTTCCTTGCGAACCTCAGTGTTGTCAATCTCCAGGATGTCGATGGGAGCCTCTTTCTCGAGGGCATACTTGTTGATGCCGACGATAGTCTGGCGACCACTGTCGATGCGGGCCTGGGTACGAGCTGCAGCCTCCTCAATACGCATCTTGGGCACACCAGTCTCAATAGCCTTGGCCATACCGCCGAGTTTCTCAATCTCCTCGATGTGAGCCCAAGCCTTCTGCACCAGTTCGTTGGTCAGAGCCTCTACATAGTAGGAACCAGCCCACGGGTCGATAACCTTGGTGATATAGGTCTCCTGCTGGATGTAGATCTGAGTGTTACGGGCGATACGAGCCGAGAAGTCGGTGGGCAGAGCGATAGCCTCGTCGAGGGCGTTGGTGTGCAGCGACTGGGTGTGACCCTGTGCGGCAGCCATAGCCTCGATACAAGTGCGGCCCACGTTGTTGAAGGGATCCTGAGCGGTCAGCGACCAGCCCGAGGTCTGGCTGTGGGTACGCAGCGACATCGACTTGGGATTCTCGGCACCGAAGCTCTTCACAATCTTGGCCCACAACAGACGGCCAGCGCGCATCTTGGCGATTTCGGTGAAGAAGTTCATCGAGATACCCCAGAAGAACGACAGACGGGGAGCAAAGGCGTCAACCGACAAGCCGGCGTTCACACCCGTGCGGATGTAGTCCATACCATCGGCCAGCGTGTATGCCAACTCGATGTCGGCGGTAGCGCCTGCTTCCTGCATATGGTAACCCGAAATCGAGATCGAGTTGAACTTGGGCATATACTTAGAGGTGTACTCAAAGATGCTGGCGATGATCTGCATCGAGAACTTGGGAGGATAGATATAGGTGTTGCGCACCATGAACTCCTTCAAGATATCGTTCTGGATAGTACCCTGCATCTCCTCAAGTTTTGCACCCTGCTCCAGACCTGAAACGATGTAGAACGCCATGATGGGCAGCACAGCACCGTTCATGGTCATGGAGACAGACATCTTGTTCAAGGGGATACCGTCGAACAGCACCTTCATGTCCTCTACAGAGCAGATCGACACACCAGCCTTGCCGACGTCACCGACCACGCGGGGGTTGTCGGCGTTGTAGCCACGGTGGGTAGGAAGGTCAAATGCTACTGACAGACCCTTCTGGCCAGATGCCAGGTTGCGGCGATAGAAAGCGTTGGACTCGGCAGCGGTCGAGAAACCAGCGTACTGACGAACGGTCCACGGACGGAACGGATACATCAGCGAGTAAGGACCACCCAGGAAGGGAGGAATACCGGCAACGAACTCCAGGTGTTCCAGACCCTCGATGTCCTCGTGAGTATAAATGGGCTTAATGTCGATCAACTCGGCATTCTTCCACACCTCGCCCTTGGGAAGGGGATTGTGCTTTACATTAAAAGCATCATTGGCAATA
>ONYP01000035.1 GCA_900322135.1 uncultured Prevotellaceae bacterium | reverse complement strand
GCGGCATGAGCCGCAAGAATCGGGAACGCCTCATCAATGGGTTTTTCTTGGCATTGGGCAACAATCCGCAATAGAAAAGGGCGGATACGCTCCGCCCAGTCTCTTGCGTCTTGCGCCGCAGCCCTATTCCTGGCATGGTTGCTCCCCAGCAGAGCCATGTTACGCTTCAGACTGCATTGCAAAGATAATAGCTATTTTTAGCAATGCTATTCTTGATTTGAAAAATCATCCTGCAAAATGAACCTTAGAACCACTATGGATGATTTTCATCCTGCAAAATGGACCTTATGCCAAATTTTTGCGCCTCTATTATTTTGCTGAATATCAGGAGTATAACACCATATTCCGTTTTTTGCGGCAAAAAAAATCGCAAAAAAATTTGGTGGGTATGTAAATCGGTATTACCTTTGCACCGCTTTACGAAACAATTGCGTTTCGGCAAGTATGTTCGGGGTGTAGCTCAGTCCGGTTAGAGTACCCAATTTGTTACCCCTAAATTATTAAAATTGTCGGGACAAAAACGGGACAATAATATTGGACGTAAATTGGACGCAAATTGGCCGTTTTTTGATCCTTTTGTTTCACATCAGGCGTTTCTGACAAGAAATGTCTAAAAAAAATGTGTGCCAAAAAGCATCACCCGCATTATTCTCCAGTGCTGCCGTACCAGCTAGGCAGCGGCATTGATTATGTCAGGCAATACACTTTGCCAGTCCTCAGAGAGGGCTCAGAGTGGTACATCGAATTCTATTCTTATGATCCCGAGCGCTGCAAGTTGAGGCGCAAGCGCATCAAGGTAAACCGCATCAAGTCCATAGCGAAGCGTCGGCAGTATGCCCGGGACATGATAGCGAGGATTACCCTGCAGCTCCAGCGAGGGTGGAATCCCTGGATAGCGAAGGACACCAGCCAGCTTCTTATTTTCGCCGATGTGTGCGCAGCATACGAGGCCTACATCGATAAGATGTTCTCATCTGGGCAGTACCGCAAGGAGACTTATGTCGGCTACAAGAGCTACCTCAAGAACTTGAGGGCTTATGTAGCAGACGAGGCTCCCATTTATTATCTCTACCAGTTTGACAGGGCTTATATAGTCAGTTTCCTTGACTATATCTTCATAGGTAGAGATAATGGCGGTCAGACCAGAAACAATTATCTATCGTGGCTTTCCGTGTTCACAGGTTGGGCGGTTGTCAAAGGATATTTGACAGCTCGCCCGACCGACGGCATACCAAAGATAGATAAGCGGCACCTCGTGAAGCAGCGGCAGGTCATACCGCTGGACGTGGTGCAGCGCATTGGGCGGTGGCTGGAGCAACACGATCCCTATTTCCTTTTGGCGTGCCAGCTGTTGTATAACTGCTTCATCCGTCCCGTCGAGATGACGCGCCTAAAGGTTGGCTGGGTTAATGTTGAGGCCGGAACCGTCTCGATTCCAGCCGAAGCCTCGAAGAACCGCGAGAGCATGGTCGTGACCTTGCCGAAGTCGGTCTTATATAGGATGATGGACTTGGGGATTTTCAAGAGTCCGAGCGACGATTTTTTGTTCTCAAGAAATCTTCGCCCGGGCCCGCAGCAGATTGACACCATCATATTCAGGCACCACTGGAACTCGTTGCGAAGTGCGCTAGGGCTTCGCAAGGAGTGGCAATTCTATTCGCTGAAAGATACAGGTATCACGGAGATGCTTGACAATAACATTGCCAGCATTACCGTGAGGGACCAGGCACGGCACAGCTCGCTGGCCATTACCGAGGTTTATACGAGACACCAGCAGCGAGCGAATGAGGCAGTCTTGAACTGGGAGGGGTCGTTATGAGATCACTCGATAGAACGTCCCCTTCTTTAGCTGGCTCATGCCGTCCGTGGTTATGTCTACCTTGATTTCAGCGCATAGGTATCGTTTCCCGTGGATGATGAAAACCGACTTCACGTCGGGCAGATCATCCGCGAGGAAAGATATTTCATATTTCTTGTTGGTGTCAATCTTAATCCACTCGTCCATCTTCGCGCCCATGCCATATAGGGATGTGTTTAAGCGAAGCGAACCATTTCCAGGATTCAGCACGACTTGCCATTGATTGAACTCGATGTTGTTGCCTCCACCGTTCCAATATCCCCACACCGTGACGAATTCTTTTTGTGTGAGGAACGGTCTAGGTAGCTCTCCCGTGTTGCCCCATGTGCGATGGCTCATGCCATACCAAAAACCGACTTGCAGATGACCGAAGTTCGTTTTCTTATTCTCATCCCCATTCTTGATGTATTTGTAGTGGTATGGCTGAATAATCTGGTCTGGCTCCACATACGTCTTGTTTGGGTTTGCGCCCATTTCGCCTTCCCAGTGCTTATACTGCTCATCATCGATGTTTGAGCCATCGCCCGTTGTGCCAGCGTCGAAGAACGGCAGCAGGCCCTTGTCGGTATCATCGA
Organism: uncultured Prevotellaceae bacterium; assembly: GCA_900322135.1. Lineage (GTDB taxonomy): Bacteria > Bacteroidota > Bacteroidia > Bacteroidales > Muribaculaceae > Sodaliphilus. The sequence goes on along the minus strand of ONYP01000035.1, from coordinate 34,197 downwards.
TCCAGGCAGGGATGATATTGATTTCCTCCGACTCCTCCCAGTTTTCCTCATCTATGATGCGGGTGCCGAAGGCATTCAGCGGGAGGAGGCGGTACACATTCCCGTACTTGGCATAATCTACTGCCTTGTTCGGGTATGCCAGGAATCGCCCAGCCACATACATCACGAAGTACATATCTTCCTGCTCAGCGTAGAAGATGATGTCGTAGGGATAGCCCGAATAGATGTCGATGCTTCTGCCCCGTGCATCTTTCGGGTCAACCATCCAGTTAGCTATCTCCTGCATCGTTGCGAAGGTCATCACTTTCGGGTCATACTTATGGAAGTACCAGGGGCACGAATAGATGTGCGCCATATTATGGCCGCCATCCGCATAGCTGACGTTTCGCGCCGGCTTATACTCGCTGTTGTCCTCCTTAGTCACCGTTGCCGTGTGTTCCTCCACTACGCGGTCCAGCTCGATTGTTTCGCCAAGAGACGACTCCTGCCAGGCGAAAGACACCGTCTTTTGTTTATGGTCAATCTTGATGTCGCACAGCATCAGTTTCATCAGTTCATCGAAGAACTCATTGATTGACCAGTGCGGGAGCGTATCTTGCCACCTGCTGTTATCCCAGGCAGCAGGGATGCAGTTGAACGAATAGAGGTGGTAGTAATCGCTTTCCTGCCATGCTGAGGCGAGCAGCGTGTAGCCCAGCGCTTCGCAGATATATTGTGTCAGCGTATATAGACGAATCTGGCACGAGAGCTGTCTCACGGCTTCCGTGTCGTATTCATCTTCCGCTGCCACATGCCAGTAATATTTGTCGATGCCGTTTCTAGGCCCATAATCTGCCCTGTTTTGGATGTTGCCCGAAGCGGCGTTCACCCAGGGCAGGGCGATGATGTCTGAGTTGCCCCAGACATCATCAGGCGACTTATACTCTGATGTCACTGTTTCTTCATCATCATTCTCATGGCCGTTACGACCGCTGGCGTTTCCTGCCCGACCGCTGCTGCTGCCAGATCTCCCGTTAGGATTTCGGTTGTCCGAATATCCGTTTGACTGCTCAGCGATATTGTCGGGGATCCACTTCGGCATGAGAGGCAGCGCCAGCTCATCGATGTATCGTTTGTCGAATTCCGGGTAGAAGTTCTGGAACGAGCGATCAGCGAGGAACTGGACTTTCACCAGCGCCTCAGTTACTGAGGTGATGGCCACTGCACCCGATTTTCGGAAATTCCCATCAATGATAACAGCGTCGAAGAAGATGTTATTGATGTCAGTATCGAGGCGGTCTAGTCTGCCGAAGATGGCGAGATTTGCCTTGTTGTTGAGCGGTAGCTCGATGTTCAAGGTATAATCTTCGCGGTCGCCGAAAAGCGGGTTTACCGAGTTATACTCGATAGAAGTGTCCAGCTTGATTGCGGCAGGTTTATTGTTGATAAGCAGTATCATTTCCTTTTCGATTTAGGCAGTGAATTGTTCTGCAGCCGCTGGTATTCGTCCTGGGCTTGTTTGATACCCTTGTCACCGCTGACAGTGGCGACGGTGACGAACGGCTCATCGAGGCGGGAACCGAGCCGCTGCATTGTTTCCTGGTATTGTCCCATGACAGCCGACATGGCGATGATGGCTCGTTCCATCGAGCCGTCGGATGACGCTTGGGCAATTACCACAGGAGCGGTGACGTGTCTTGTCACGTCCTCTTGGCTGATGGAGCCGAAAGTATTATTACGCTGGGCGAAGTCAAGGGCTTCAATCGCCGGGCGAGTGGCAGGATTCTTCAGAAGTTTCTGAGAAGCCACCCATTCGCCCGCATGCACGATGCCCACAGGTTTATCTGCGGGCCCATCGGGAGTGAAGCCACCCTTGCTGTAGCCCTGGGCATTACTCAGCGTCTGCTGCTGCTTGATGACAGCTACCTGCATGAGACCTGCTGCAGTTGCCATTGCAGCAGCAATAGGAGCCAGCACATGTCCGACCACCGGGATGGCTGCAGCGGACGAATAGGCGTTGATGGCAGCAGTCGCTGTCTGGGCGATCGCCGACAAAACCTGTTGAGCGAACTGGCGTTTCTGCGCCTCAGCACGAATCAGTGCCTGTTCGCGAGCCTTCTTTTTCTCCAGCTCCTTAATTTTGTAGGCGTTGCCCTCAGCCATAGAGATTTCACGGTCGTAGCGCTGTTCCAGCTTCGCCAGTTTCATTTGTTCCTCAGCCTCCCATAGCTTGTTGAGGCTGTCGTACATTGACGAGACAGACGCAAAAGCCTGGTCTAGCACTAAATCAAGATTGGCAAGGTCATCCTCATCGAATATCGGATTTCCGTTCTTGTCCTTCATCTTTTTGAAGGGAGCCTTCAAGACGCTTTTCAGTCCTTCTTCCATTGATTTAGGAGAAGAAGCGCCTTTGCTGCCGCTCTCGAAAACTTCCTTGCGAAGTTTTGCGAGGGCACGCTGGTAAGCCTCCTCGATTTTCAGTTTTTCCTCAGATGTCAGGGCGAAGCCAGCGAGCTCACGCTGGTAAGCCTCATCTATGAGAGCTTTGGTCGCTTCATAGTATTCGCGCTTCTTCTGCTCATCAGTCTTGAAGTAGTTTTCCCAGATGTCATTGAGTTTTTCGTTATGGCGCTTGAGTGCTTCCTCGTATTCCTTTTGCTTCTTCATCTGGTCCTTAATGACCTTGTCCTGGTAAGTCGCATTTGCCTTGATGTAGTTCTGCCAAGCCTTTTCATCAACGCTGGGCTTAACCACATTAAATTCCTCGCCGTTTTCCTCAGCCAGGCGTTTAGCCTGTTCCCATTCGTTGATGGCTGCTTCGGCTTGGTTTTTATAGATGTCTTTGACAGCTTTGAGGTGCCCCAGTTCTATCAATTCCATCTGCCTGTTATACTGCTCTGCAGTGAGGTTTTCATCGAGGAACATCTGCATCAGCAAAGCCTTGCGCTCGTCGTAGGCTTGGTTTTCCTGCTCGATGGTGAACTTATTGGCTGTTTCAGTTTGCTTACGAATCACCTCTGCCAGCTGAGCCTCGATCGAGAGCTTCTCGTTCGCGGCCAGATTGGCGTGAAGCAGCTGGCGGCGATAGAATTGCTCCTCGATTTCCAGCATTGCATTGGTGTATTCCTCATAGTTCTTTTTGCCAGTGGCGTAGGCGATGCGATTCATGGCTTCCTCGCGCTCTCTCCATTCCTTCTCAGCCTTGAACTTATCTTCCGCTTTCGCCGAGCCACCACCCTTACCCGGCTTGTCTGATGAGCCGCCAGGCGTGAAGCTGCCTCCAGGCGGGGTCGTAGCCCCGCCGCCAGACGATCCGCTGCCACGATAATTCTGCTCAGACCTATACTGGGCGAGCAGATCTTCTGCCTGCTTAGGCGTGAGTTCTTTATATTCTCCCTGGTTGGAGCCATCAACAAAGACTATGGCACGGCCTTTCGTGCCGGACTTGACGATGGCTTCAAGCCCTTCTATTGCACGGTTAAGCCAGGCCGAGTCCACCTTACGCAGCGGAGCGTTGGCATTTTCCATCGCCTCGATGCCCTTCATTCCCTTGCTGTATTCTCCCTGGTGACGATACATATTGTTCACGATGCCCGCAGGGCCAGTGTACTGCACCTGGTCTTTGCGTCCTTTTGTCCAGCTCTCATACCACGGCATGTTACGGCTTGCGCCCTCGATGACTTGGATGGCATCTTTAGGAATCGGTTTATTTTGAGCAAGAGCCGTAGCCACCTGTTCCACCGTCTTTGCTGCCAGTTGTGCAGAAACACCATATTTCTCCAGCGACTCTTGCAGGCGGTTCAGATCGTCTGCAGTCTGCTGGGCATATTCCTGTTCCATCTTCTCCTTCACCGCAGCTATGCCTCGTTCTCTGGCTGAACGACGAATGGCTTCAGTCAGCCTGTCGTAGGCATCGGTGAGGTTGATTATCTCGCCCTTCTCATCGATCAGGCCGGAAAGGTACTTTCCGTACTGGTCGATGATAGCTTTCTTTGCCGATTTGTAGTCATCTGAGCCTTTCTCTGCGCCCTTGAGTTTACCAAAGAGCAGGTCCAGCTCCCGCTGCTCCTTGACATACTCGCTGCTCACTTCTTTGGCTGATTTGATATTTTCCTTGACTGACTCCGTATATTTGTCGGTTTTCGAAGCGAGGTTGTATATAGCTACACCGAGCGCCGCTATAGCAGCGAGAGCAAGCCCCCAGGGGTTCACCTTCATCGTGTTGTTCAGCATCTTTTGTGCTGCCTCAGCCCTGGTGATGTTACCAGTGAGCTTGTTGTATGCCACTGAGCACAGCAGCACAGTCGCCTTGTGCGCTTTCATCAGCGCATCTTTTGTGACGAGCAGCGCATAGTGCAGGTTGTCGATGTTCCTGGCAGCGATCACCGCTACTTTGTAGGCGACGAGTGCCGACGTCACCGTAACGATAGCTGTCTTGTGTTTGATGATGAACGACACGAGGATATTTAGGAAGCGCAGCATGGCACTGCCCGACGTCATGATATGACGATAAACGGGCAGCAGTTTCTCACCCAGTGAGATCGCCAGTTCCTGGACTCGCTTGCGAGCCTTGTCAATACCAGCCTGTGCGGTATTGTTGAAGATGTTATACTCACGGGTGGCCGACGTTGCCTCTTTGAACGCCTTGTTCGCTTCCTCCTGTTCCCATTTCACCATATCAAGGTGTGTCGCCAGCGTTGCGAGGACCTGGGACATACGGATGCCATCCATGCCCAAGTCCTTAAACAGCGGCGACAGGGCGGCGAGCGCATCAGCTTCGCCGATTTCCTGCAGCTTACCCAGGAACATCATCAAGCCTTCATTGGTGGACTTGTTCAGTGTCTCCGTGAATTTCTGCACGTCGAGCCCGACCGTTGCAGCGAGCTCACGGGGCTTCTGGAACAGCATCATGATGAGGCGGGAGATCGCCGAAGCGGACATCTCCACCTTTTGGCCGTTAGCGTCCAGCGTCGCGCCAAAAGCCAAGATTTCGGGGATCGTCATTCTCGCCTGTGCACCCACACCAGCCATGCGCTGTGCGAACTGCACCAGGTAAGGTTTTGCCGCCGTACAGTTCTGCGAGAGGACGTTCACCGTAGAGCCGACAGCCAGCATGGCGTCTTTGGTGCCCAAGATTTCTTCGACACCGAAGATATTGGTCAGCTTGGCGATGGTTTGCGTAGCACCTTCGCCGAGATCCACCAGGGCGACATTGATGATGTCTGCGGCCTCCACATAGCCCTGCACCGCTTCACGGGTGTTCTTTCCCAAACGTCCTGCCTCTTGCGCCAGCTCATTGAGCTTATCTCGCCCGGTGCGGGTGTCCATTTTGCGGAAAGACTCATTCATCGCCTCAACATCCTCACGGGCCATTCCCGTGTATTTGATGGTGTTGGCGATTTCTTCTTCCATTTCCGCATAGGAATTCACCGCTTTTCTGCCAGCCATCACCAGACCCGCTAACAGGGCAGTAATTCCCATGAGCGAAGTCTGCCAGTTGTTGAGGGTGCGGTTGATGCGCTCCCATCGGCTTTCCTGCATCTTCAGCTCGTTGTTCATCGTCGTTAGCTCAGCCTTCACCGCTTTAATTTTGGCGACATGGCTGTTCCATGCAGTCGAGCCCCGCTCGATATTCTGGAGATCCTTCTCCAGCTGCTTGAGCGTCTGCCTCAGTTCCCTAGGCGACGCCTTGTCCAGTCGCCTGAGTGTCATTTCCACGTTGGCGGTTTGTGACTGAATCTGACGGATTTGTTTCTCCGTCGATCTCAGCTCACGAGTTAGCTTTTTCGCCAGCTTATCGTTACCTTCCTTGTAGGCACGAGCGATGGCATCGCGAAAATCGTCCGCACGTTTTTTCAGCTTTGCAAGTTCTGGCCCGGCGTTGCCATTGATTTCCACCTGGGCGACTGCTCTTGTTCTATAGTCACTCATATCTTAGTCACATTTATATTGACAAAGATAAGTGACAGCGACTGGACAAGAAAAGACAGGCACCGCTCTCGCGCTGTCTGCCTCAACCTCTAATAACATTAACGTGAAAAAATTATAGCTGATTCCTATAGTAAGCAGAATTTTGGCGCATCTTGTCAGCGTCGAGTGCGTCGCTGATGATGCCCAGGAACTCACGGCCTAGTGAGTCTGCCATAAATTCTTTTAGATTCATAAACGAAGCGTAGAATTTTTTACTGAACCAGGGGCGCTTCTTACGAACCTTGTCACGACCGATGTCGCCGGGATTGCCACGGGGAGTTTCGCGACCCGTGCCATAGTTCTGCCAGAGACCGTATTCCAGGAATTCGAGCCCGAGGTGAATAGAGACGATGCGCTCGTCTTTGTCGCATCGAACGCCGACGGGCGAATCCAGCAGCTGGCCTGTGTCGATCACGCCGAGCAGCACAATCTGCTCCTGCCATATTTTCGTCATGGTAGCATTGAAGGCCGAGACATATTTATCTCGTTCCTTCAATGCCTTATTTTCTGTGTTCTGTTGCGCCATCGCTGCAAAGGTATCTTTTTGCTGGCATCAGCAAAAAGACAGGGCAAATCCCCAAGCGGCAAGTTCGTTCATTGTCGAAAGCAAAAGCGGATCCCCCGAAGGGGACCCGCTTTGCGGAGTGAAGAAGATTCGTGAACTAATCACGGAACACATAACCATTCCAGTATGTATAATCCATGAATAAATCACGTGCAAATGCCTCATAATCGAAGTACTGCTTAATGTTGTCAGGAACATTGTCAAGCATGCAGCACTCATCAGCGATGTACCTAGCGAAATCTTCTTCGCTGTCGAACTCGCCTTGATAGCGATCCTCGAAGTCCTCGAATACCTCAGCATCTCGACCGCTGCTCTTGCACTCCATAAATGCCTCGAAAGCATCTTTCTTGTCATCATCAAGATCTACATACTTCTGAATCAAGTCAAAAGTATCTTCATCCAAGCTGCTCTCGCTATACCAATCTTCGGGGAAACCCTCATAATCCTGGAACATAAACTCTGGATCTTCTTCATCATTATGGAGAGCTCTGCATGCATCCATGAACTCCTCATAGTCATAGAACTTCGTCAAGTCCATCCACATCCCGAACAGGCTACCACTAGCATACTTGTGGTATGTGCCAACATACACGGCAGGATTGCCCGTGCGGAAATCAAATTCATAATCGCTGAGCTTGATGTCAGCAGGTGCGGAAACAAAATCAATGTTGCTCATAATAAAAAAGTATTAAATTAAACAAAGTGAATTTTACACTGCGAGCAAAATGCGCCAGTAGCGCACTGAAAGCAAGGCTCCCAGGGGAAATACTACCCGCAGGGCTGGAGATTTTCCCGTCGGGACTCGTCTCGGCCTTGCGTGTGCGGATGGCGTACTAATTTTGCGGTGTAAAGGAACGGCGTGTTTGATACTTTTGTGAGCGACATTTCCACTGACTGCACCTGTAATCAAGTTCGCGTATAATCAACCCATGAGCACGGTTTCCTGCCGGCATGGCCGCTTCCTGTTCGCTTGTGGATGGACGGTGTTCCACCATCATCCCCGAGATAGCGAGAGCGGATTGGATCTGCGTTCTACTCATCACCTTCCGTTCCATTGCCGCTTGTGGATTTGCCCCGCTGCGTCAGGCGAAGGAAATTAGCGGAAACATGCGGAAAATTTCCCCTATTTGCTCCCGACATTCATTTCGTGAGCAAATTGCCGTCAAATAAGAAATACCTTTGTTTCAGATAGTTATAGGCGAATGTGACATTATAAGCAAATAAGATCTTTTGTTTTATGCCATCTTTCTCACGTAAATCTCACGGAATTTCACGGAAAAGCTACGCCAGGCTGTAGTAATTCTTTCCAGAGCTTGAAGAACTGGAGGAAATTCATTTCCTCCACATAGCTTGTAGTCTTACAAGCTAACCTTACATGCCGCTGCCTTGCCGATCGCCGTCAGGTCGCTGGCAAGGCAGCGGCCAAATTTTAAGCAGGTTCAATCCTGCTTAATCGATCGCTTTTCTACCATATAAGAAAAAAAATCGGGTCTCCTTGGAGCCCGATTTCCGTGTGGCCGGATGTTACCGACTGCATAGTGATGCCGCCTGCCAGCTTCAGCCGGCAGGCGGCGCGATTTTTTCAGTCGGCCTCTTCCCAGTCGGGGCATGTCGCATTACGGTCTGTCTCCTCGTTCGTCCGTCTGCATCCCCAGTGCTGCCATCCATAGCACTGCAGGTGTTTGCAGTAGTAGCATGTTTCGGGTGTTCTTGCTTTCATCTTCTTTTCGTTTTTGAGTGGCGGCAGATGTCTAGATCTACCGCCACAGGTCAATAACTATAATTGCAGGGTGTTAATCTCTACATTTTCAAAATCGTCCTCAGTCAGCACTATGTCACTATTCCAGTACTGGCCCCTCACCTGGCGCTCGGCCTCGTTAGCGCATGATGCCTCTACTTCGACTACTCGCCTTAGTATCTCTTTTACTTCTACTTGGTATATCTTTTTCATTGTCTCGGTCGTGTTGTGGTTGGTTCCGCTGGGGAGGGCTTTCGCCCTCCCTGCGTGACCAACCGTGTTAAACCTTATACTCTATATATTCGCTTATCTCCCTGGCGATGCGCTCTAGCTCTTCGGGGCTGTCATCGTCATGAATATACCACAATTCGCACTGGGATTTTTCCTCATACGTCCACATCTCTGGGCTGTCACAGATGGCTACACGCTTGCCAGCCCTAACGAGGCGGGGCAAATAGCTATCTAGGGCGTGATGGGGAAAACCTGCCATGTCTCTCATTTCATCATCGACGGGCACCCCGCTGCGGCGTGTTAGGGTGATGCCCAGCACATCGGCGGCGGTGCGTGCGTCCTCGCTATATGCCTCATAAAAATCGCCCACACGGAAAAGTAGCAATGAATCGGGGTGCTTTTCCTTCATGCCCTGATAGGCTTCTGCCAGCGTGCACGTTGGCTCCTTTACGGTGATATGTACGTACACTGTCCACCATGCGTGAAGCGTGCGGCTGTCCTTGTATCGAGTGTCACAGTCCAGGCAAATGCAGTGGCATTTCTCGACCTTACCATTAAACACGGCATCCTGCGCTTTGCGGATGCGGGTAATTAGCTTCTTTACCTCGGTATTCATATCTTCTTAGTATTGCGGTGGGCGGGGCTAGCCTCGCCCACCATGTTACACATGTTATTACTTGCTCTCCTTTTTAGTGGAACGGCGGCGGCTCTTTTTGGCGGGCTGTGCCTCCTCGGGGGCGGGAGTGCTCTCCGTTGCCGTGGGCACCGGTGCGCTCTCGCCTTGCTCGGCTTCGGCTGCCGGCTTGGCGGCCTTAATGGCCGCCATCAGCTTGTTATAGACTCCCTTCGGGATGGAGAAAGAGCCCTCGAGGCGCTTACGGAGGAGGAAGGCGAAACGGAGCGCCTTCAGCGGCTCATAGAAGTAAAATTCATTCTTCACTGTAGCCTCGCCGTTAACCGTGTTGGCTACCTTTTTGCCGTCGCGCGTGGCGTACACATGCCACATCTGAGCGCCCGTGTTCTTGCTTACATACTCGCTTGCGAAAATCAAATTTGCCATAATCGTAAAATTTAGAAAATGAATATATATGAATTAAAAACCATCTACATACAGGTAAACATTGCAGTAATTCACCTGCAGCCCAGCGGCTGCGGCCATCTCCTGCGCCAGTTCGGCGGCATCTGCCTCGCTGCGGGCATCGACCTCGAACGTGTTCGACTCATTGTCGAAGTCCACGACCTCGACCATGTAATTGTTATATCGATTGGATGAGCGGTATCCTTTTCGATCCCTGCTCTGTGTAGCAGATTGTTCGGGTGAACCCAGAAATGATATGTTATAAGATGCTGTCATAATTAATTGATTTTAAGATGTTAATAATCATATCGCTTGTTGTCGCGTATATCCTTTTCGGATGCTATATAAGCGAGGGCTGTTAGTGATACGTCTGTCAAGGCCCGACCGAAAATTTTTACCGTAGGGGACCAATTTTTCAGCATGAAAAATTTGTAAAAAATTTCGAGGCGGCTCTGTATAGCCTTGCAGTATCACGATGCCCGCTAGCTTTGCATCAGAAAGGATAGCGACGACTGCGATATGTTCATCTAAAATCAATATGGCGGCATCCCATATCATTGTTCACCCGTCTGCAGCACGGAGCAGGGCAAATAAGGAGCGAGGGGAGCCAGGCACTGGCTCCCCCGTACCAATTTAGTTCGCCTCATTTATGAGGTGAGCAGATCTGTTACCGAAGGCATAGGTAATTATATTTGCCATCGAATTAGGTGATTATATTGCGTAAGGCGAAAGTTATCACGAAAGATAATTTTATCGGGCATATTGCGGAGATTGGGTCGGGCATTCTTTGATCTCATCCGAACGGGAATCGGCAATCGGGCACAGGCACTGGTGCTGTGGTTGCAGCGCAGCGAAAACCACAGCGCCCTAGAGCCTCCCGTGCAGCGCAAGCCGGTGGCCAGCGGCAGTGTGTCAATGGCGAGTAGCTCGTTTCGGTGGAGCGCAGCGACAGGCTATGGACTTGCTGCCAGCGGAAGGGGTTGCGGGCCCCACCGCCAAGCGAGCCGAAAGCCGTGCCGGACCCGAGCGTGAGCGAGCCATTAAAGACACTCTGTAGGCGCAGCCACGGGCGCAGCGATGCAGGGGCGTGCCCGATGATTGAGCGGTAGCTGACAGGCGATGGCGTGTCCAAATCCAGCCTTGCTGGTTTGGGCGCGACAAGTGCAGGACGCGCATCGGGTCGCGCCAAGACTTGTCCTGGTGCGTCTCGATGCAGCGGCTGGCACGATCGCCCGTCGGCGGTAGCGAGAGGCCGACTCCCATTCGGTGCTTCCTTATCTTCGCCTCTGGTCTCCAGGGGCGACTATTTGCCCAGCCCAGTTCTCGCATGAAAAGAAAGGCGGCTCTCCCGAGTCACCTTCCTCAGATGTAAAACACATTGGAAAAAGTATAGTATGAAAATGAAACTTTCTCACCCGATACCAGTGAGTGATATGGTTGTTACCGTAGCCGATTGAGGGAATTTCTCGCAGCCGATATATAGTGTATCGAAGGCGTCTGTTCCGTCCGTTCGGTGTTCCAGGAGATTTTCTTCGTTCTCAGCGAGCTTCTCTCCCGACTTGTTTTTGCGGAAGCCATTTCGGCCACGTTCTACGCCAGCCGACTGGATGGCGAGTATAAGGTCATCATTGTTTTGTCGGTTGAATAGCGGCATCAGCCGTTGTTTACCGACAAAGCCATTGTTTATGAGCAGGTATTTCTCATCGTGTCGCATCGGTTGTCCGATGTACACGTCCACGACATCCCAACCGTTGCGGTTGAATTCATTGACCACGTTCCAGTGGAAATCCTGCTCATTGACCGCAAAGTTATTGCCGAGGGCTGTAGCATCATAGTAGAATATCACTGTTTTCTTACGATGATATGTGTAGTAGGCGCAGAACTCCTGCACCAGTGCAGGAATTTTGCGCTCATACTTCACATAGAAAGATTTCAGGACCAGCAGCTGGTCTCCACGCGGCTGTCCTGCTACGATCCAGTTGATATTTGCATTATAGTCCATGCCAATACAAATCGGGCTGTCCGGGTCAAGATCACGGTCAGCTCTGCAATCGATTGCATGTGCATCATAGTGCCATCCGAGTGAGTCGAGATATTCAAAGTCTGACGCATTATATTTGTGCCTTTCCCTCATCGAATTGTAGAAGCCATCCTTCGCAATTCCGATGCGCTGGCAAAGTATGGAGGTCTGGAACGTCAGCGGCGTTAAGTCGCGCTTCATCTGCTTGATATAATTCTCTCCGATGAGCTGCAGGTTTTCTATCGATGAGTATTCACGATAGAAAACTGCCACTGAGCGCAAGCGGTTCAAGTCTCGATCCATTTTGCGGAGAGAATTTTGAAGGTAGCCAGGGACTCGTCTCCCTGCGGCCTTCAGATTGCGGATGTGTTCTTTGGTGCTCCAAATCTTAAAGATGAGTCCTTTAATCGCTTCTATCACCTCGTTGTCCATTTTCTCTCGATAATGCAGGAACCAGGAGCCTTTCTGGGTCTGCGGCATATCCGAGAGAATCATCATGCTGTGATTAAAGGAGTGCTTGCCGAAGTGGGTTTTAATGCCACCGTTGGCCGGAAGCACCTCATCTTTCAGTTTGGCATAGTCGATGAACTTGGCTTCATCGACGAGCACCCACGAAAGGGTGAGCGAGTTTGCTGCACCAGGCCTGTCCTGGGACAGCATAATTGCCACGCTGCCGTTATAGAAGCTGATGACGTGCTCATAATGCTGTGGCTTAATGATGGGTTCAGCGAAGGATTTGGGAGGTTTCCGACCGACCACGTAGTGGATGCCTTCGATGAATCCCCATCTTTTCCATGCTGCCAGCAGCCCAGGGATCGTGTTCGTCAGGCCATGACGAAACGTAGGTACCACGATGCCCCCTGTGCTGCCTGGCATCCGTTGCATATTGCGAAGCATGAAGGGGGCTGCGATACTATCCGTTTTTCCTGTTCGTCGCCCAGCGACGATGACGGTAGTATTCGCCCCGATCAGTTGCGTCAGGCGTTGCGGATTATTGAAGTATATGGGGTTCGACGGTTTCATTTCCGAACAGCGATTTTTCTTCCAGGTCAGCCTCCTCAAACTCGACATCCTCGATGTCGAGCGTCTCTTGACGGTATTTCGCTATCAGCGACTTCACCACTTCATCGAGATTCTCGATGGGCTTGATGCCCAGCACAGTCGGGTCTGACGTTGCGGTGAACGGCTGGACCACGATATCCTCATAGGGAATGACCTGCTCATCTTCAAGGTCAACGCGATTGAACTTTGCGTAGGATGCCGCTGCCCTTTCCATTGTTTTCGTATCGTGACGGCGCTTCGCCTGTTCGTATGTTTCGAGCAGCATCTGGTTAGCCTTCCAGCGATGCCACTCACGGCTGGAGCTTTGGAGTGCGGGCAGGAGCTGCTTGATAACGGCGAGGTCGGCATAGACGGCTCGTTCCGACATGCCGTGCCGAGCCACCATCGTATCGACAAAAGCCCGGTCGGGCTTGTCGGGATTGGCGAGCGTCCACTGGTATTCGTCACGGATACGCATGAGCGCACTGACCGTTTTGTGGTCATACCGCTGTTCGAGGTCGGACTGCGGTGTGAACAGGTCAGTGCGGGCAACATCTATGATCCTGGGCGGCGGCATTACTCATCATCCTCCATCTCTATAAGGGCGAGTCTCGCATTTTCCAATGCGAGTGGCGAGCCCACCTGCGCCAGCTGGATCTCCTGCTTGCGGAGTTCCACCTTGCGCGACACTTTCCCCTTCTGGTATGCGTTATGAGCAGGGCTGCCCACGATACCGATGTCTCGCCTCAATTCCTCAGGCGTAGTCCCGAGGATAAGGGCGATGTCCGTGATGGTGAGGTATAGTCCAGCCATCACCTCAATTTGCTGCAATTCTTTGTCTGTATAGGTCATGTAGCGGGATTGAGTGGTTCTTGATAAGCGACTGCACCTGTGCAAACAGAGTGCGGAAAATGGCGAGATCTGACGAGACGAAGGCGCACTCCTGGCGGTTGCCTCGAGTCAAGTTTTGGCTCGTGACTACCGCCGCGACTTCGCCCTTCTCGCTTTCTACGAGGAGCAGCTTGCTGTGGTTGTCTGCGAGGTAGGTCTTAGAGACCACCTGGCAGATAAACGGCCACAGCTTGATAGTTTTGTTTGTCGCCTTGTGGTCGAGTATAAGATTATACTCGAGCAAATTCTGTTGCTTCTGAATGAAGTACAGGCGGCGAACAAACTCCTCCGAGATAGAGAACGATGTCTGCCAGACGCGGGATGGGCCGAGTTGCTCGAGGATCCATTCCAGGACGTCTGCGACCTGCAGCTCGTTCGTGAGATACGCTTGTGTCTCTTTGTCATCGAGCGGCTGCAGGTAGTTCTCTATTTTTACGCCTCTTTTCATTTGGTGATGATACCCAGTTCAACAAGTTCGCTGGTGAGTTTCTCCGTAGGAGAGCTCACCTTAGCGTAGGCAGCAGCGAGTTGCTCTCGCAGCTGTTCGTTGGGCTGGGCCCTGTATTTCTTTTTGTTGAAGTTGATGAACGCCAGTGCACGACGGTTTTCCTGCCTGGAGTCAAGTTTCTCGATCACTTCAGCGGTTTTGATGTCGAAGCCATCGTAGGCTGCCCAGTTGTCCCGATATTTCTTGTCCAGTTCGAGCAGTTCTTTCAGGAACGGGTATTTGTCGCTGTCCTTGCAGACGAATCCCGGGCGGCCTTGTTGTATGATGCGCAGCTGGGCATGGATGTCTCTCATGCGCTGCATGAGAGACTTGTTCTCCACGTAGAGCGCCTGGATGTCCTCCGGAAGGGCATCATGGTCCTCACGCTTGCCCTGCTTAAATTCGTTGGCAGGGTTCTCCTGCTGTGCAGCGAAGGAGCGTTTAGCAGCGATCTGCTGCACTTTTTCCTCCATCTCCACCACCTGCTCGTGCGTGATTTGCTGGAGACGCCACTGAAGATACTTATTCAGTTCGTACTCCAGTTTGTCATGCAGCTTTGTGGGCTTGTGCAGGATGTTGTTATAGAGCACCTGGTTGTGATTCAGCCTGAGCAGCAGCATCGCCCCAGCGGGGATGTTGCGCTGCTCGCGAGGCGTATTCAGCCAGTCCTGGATTTGTTTAGTAATTTTCGGGTCCATGTGTTTAGTTCAGTTTATTATTAACTCCCGTGAAGAACACGAGATTTTTGCCGAGCGGTTGCAGCAGGCGCTTCATGGATGCCAGCGTGCTTCCCGTTGTGACAAAATCGTCGTAGACGATGACGTTCGGCTCTTTGGGCAGCACATTCAGTTCGAAAACAGCGTTTACCCGATGTTTCGAGTGGCAGAGCGCCACATCCTCATAGAACGGAATCTCAAGTATCTGTCCGATTCTCTCGCTGATCAGCGTAGCGAAATTCTTCTCTTTGTGGCGCCTTTTAGGCGACGTCACCACGCACCACTGTCCGAGCGAGAGATTGTAGCCAATCGTTTCCGTGATGACCGGGCAGATGCTGTCGGCGAAGAAGGCGACCATGTCTGGATCGCTTTTGATGTCCGTTAGCGTCCTCCCCAGGATTGACTTCTGCCAGATGGAGATGAAGTTCACGTTTGATCTACGTGTTACGCGCAGCTTATAGTTAAAATCGCAGCGAGCCTCCTGCGATTTATCCCAAGACTTGCGCTGCTGCACCGCGAAAAGATCTTTGACCTGCGGTTTAGCTTCTTCACCTGTTTCTATCAAAAGCGAGGAGAGCTCTATGCTCTCCGGACAATCATTCAAGATGCCGTCCCATAGGCTCCCCATCGCATTTGACTGGCAGAATTACTTTGTGGTCCCTTCAGCAGGATCGCCTTCGTTGCGACCGCCATTGTTGAGGTTGGCGCTGCGAGTGTTCGAGGGCGACACATCGCCATCCTCAGTCTCGAGGGTACCAGCGTAGAAGGGCGCAGCGATCTCGTCCGTCACCTCGATGGTGATGGTCGTTGATGCCGGGTTCGTTCCTTGTCCCTGGTCTTGGTTCACAGTGGTTTTCGTGCGCCACTTGTCATTTCCGAGTACGCGGAAGTTACCTTCCATGTCCTCATAGATATAGACGTTATCGCTGTTGTTGAGGTAGCCAGCGGCAGCGGTTGCCTCAGCGTCGATACCGTTGTGTACGAAGGTGGCCTTGTTGAGCTGGGTCTGGCTGGGTACCTCGCCCTGGGGCTCGCTGGTCACGGTGGACTTGTCGATGTTGATGTCGATGTACTGCCAAGTAGCATCGGCGGCGAGCGTGAATTCACCCTGGTAGGTGGCATCCGTCACGCGGCCGAAGTCATCACGCTGCAGCGTGGGCCATCCAGTAATCAGATTTTTATTGCAATAGTACACCCTTCTGCGGATGCCGGGGTACTGCGGAGTACCTTCGCACCAGTCGAGCGACTTCTGCAAGCTAGGACATTCTCTTTTAGGCATGATGTTTCTTGATTAATAAGTGAATAGAAGCGGATTAGTCTGCGAGCTTGATCACCTTGAGGAAGCGATAGTCGAATGTCCTGAAGCCAGCACCGAAGAACATCTTCGCGTTCACCGTGAAGGTGTCGGCATCGAGGCGCAGCACTTCGAACTTCTCCTCGTCGCTCACACCGTCATAACCGTAGATGACATTGCTCTTGGGTGCGACGAACATCATGTTCGAGCCAGCGAGACCATCGAGCGGGGCGAACGTCATTCGACGGTTGCTGCCCTCGATGTAGTTCTGCTCATACTTCTCGTTGTAGGGCACAGCGGGATGCGTGAGCAGGTAGCCCTCGTTGTACATGTCAACGATGGCGGGATCGCAATAGAGGAAGCGCTCCTGGCGACGGAGGCGTGCATCCAGGCCAAACTCGATGGTCTTGATGGTGTCCACCACGTTCTCGACGGTGATAGCCTCAGAGAGCTGTACCAGGTTCTTCTTACCGACAGTCACCTTGCCATCACCGATGGCGGTGTCGATGCAGGTCAGCAGACCGTTGAACAGGTCCATCGAGGTGTTCCCGCTGGCGTTGCGCTCAGCGACGGGAATAGCCAGGGCGAGTTTCTCGCCAGCCGACTGCATGATGGTAGTGAGGATGAGCTTCGCCATCTCACTCTTGGCCTGGCCCATGCCCAGAATGTCAGCATGCTCGCCGAGGATTGTCTGGACGTAGTCATTGGGCACGAAGTCATGGATCATGCTGCCGAAGAAGATTTCCAATTCCTCGAAGTTGACAGCCGTAGAACCGTCACCGCGTTTGTTGGCGACGTAGGGGTAGAACTGGGCTTCGCTCTCTACGGTGCCCAGATACTGGTTCGTGCGGCAGCCGGGAAGGCCCGTCATGAACTTTGTGGTGTCCTTCATTGCCAGGACGGGCATCTTGACGAATTCGCGATGCAATTTCTTCGCTACTTCAGTGAAGATAGTAGCGTCGGGAGTCACATTAATCAGATGTACGGGAGGCATAGTCGTTACTTTTTAATTTGGTTCAACATTTCCTGGGCACCTTTTACCTCGTTGCAGTAGTCCTGCAAGGGCGAGGTCTCCGAAGGAGCCTGGCCTTGATTAGTCACTTGCTTCGTCTCCTCGGCGGGCTTCTTAGCCAATGCCTGGAGCTCAGCGTTCTTTGCCTCAAGCTGTGCCTTGAGGTCGTCGATGGTGGCGGTGTGCTGGGTGATGGTGGCCTTGTTAGCCTCAGCCTGGTCAGTCAGGCATTTGAGGCGGTCATCAATATCTTTCAGCTGGTCACACGTCATCTCGACCGAGCCGCCCTCCTCGCACTCGAACGCAGCGAGTGCCAGCACGGCGGCGATGAAAGTGAAAGTTTTCTTCATCGTTGTAGTGTTAGTGGTTTGTTTGATTGATTCGTTGGGATAGACTTTGCGTAAGAATTCCTTGAACTGATGGAGTAGTGACTGCTTCTCATCGTCAACGGGCAGGTCCGGCATCGGTATGCCATGAGCTGCCATGAAGTCCACGACTTCTTCCGTTACTTTCGGCTTCACATCTTCCGGGTTGTCGGTGATCTCGTCGACGAAGCCCCACGCGAGCGCTTCTTCGGCGTTGAGCCAGCCACCGACCTTCATCAGCGCGAGCAGATCTTCCTTCTCCTTTTTGCATCGCTTGGCGTAGCCTTCAGCGATGTTCAAGTCAATCTTATCGAGGTCTTTCTTGGCTTTTTCACATTCTTCGATGAGCTGCTGCAGCTGGTCGGCGTTCAGCAGATCCCATTTGAACACCATCTGGCTGCACTTGTGCACCAGGTACATCGCGTTCGTGTCGATCGTGATGCGGGCAGCACCGAGCGAAGCGATGGTTGCTGCCGATGCATTCATGCCGACATAGTGCACATGTACATTCCCGTGCCGCTTAAACGCTGCTGAGATTGACAATGCTGAGGCGACCGAGCCGCCTAGCGAGTCAATCAGCACGTTCACCTGCTCATCTTTGTGCTTATTGAGCACATAGTCCACATAGTCGGCGTCGAAGTTCCAGTAGCCGACCGTTCCTTTGAGGTGGAGGTGATATAATTTCTTTGCCATAGCTATCAGTTATGAAATTCTTGATACAAAGATATAATCACGAGATAAAGGGCGAAAAGACCTTAAAACGCTACCGTGCAACAGGTAGAAGGGCTATTTTCGCCGTATGAGTCACCTTCACCGTCGAGACAGCAGGATCGCCGCTGGGCGTACCTGCAGAAGTCGAGATCTCCACGGTCGGGTAGTTTCTTTCCCTGGTGCCGATGAGCCACCAGTTTTCGTCAGCGTCCTGCACAGCCCATGCAATATCCTCGTCCCTGGGGACTTCGTCCAGTGTTTTGAACTCTAATTCGGCCTTGCAAACAAGGCCGTTATTCTCTACGCTGGCGAGGCTAGAAGCCGAAGCAGCGTCCACCAGTTCCAGCTCGGTGCCGGGTGTCCCTATTGCTATAGGCAAGCCAGCGACAAATTTTTCCATCAGATGGCTTGAAAGCTGTGCTGCCTTGATCCATCGCACTGCGATGATGCCAGGCATTTTGTTGCAGTTGGAGTAGTTCATAGTCGTTTGAATTATTTTGTGTTACTTGTTATGGTTTGTTAGTTTTGCCCTTTGAAATCTTGGTTAAAAGTCGTTAAATCTTGCGTTTTTCCGATGGTTTGCCTTTTCTGTAGGCTTTCCGCTGCCTCATAAACATCTGCCTGAGCGCTTCCCAGGAGCGCGGGTCATCCTCGATGCCGTTACACTCCATCCAGGCATAGATGGAGTCGGTTATCGGCAGCGAGAGTTTCTCCACCCTGTAGAGGTCATGCCAGAGCTTGACGCGAAGCCGAACCATGATAACATGTGTGAGGATCTTCTTCGCATTCTCATTCATGTAGCAGTAGGTAGGCAGCGGTTTACTTTTGAGCACCGGGATTTCAATGGGGAACTCGCCAGGCTGTTGCATTTTCGGGTGTTCTGGGTCGGGCTGTGGCTCCAGCCACATCTCAAACACGTCGATTTCTGCTCCACCGCGAGGGAAGCAGATTGCTCCCTGGCTGTTGCCATACTCATGAAGGCACCAGTCAGCGAGGTATTTCGGCAGTTTGAGATAGATATTCATGGGCACAAAGTTACTAAAAACTAACCGAATATGTTAAGAAAACAGCGATTTATTAACAAGATAGGTTAGTCATGTTAACAAAAATGTCAAAAATGCACATGAATTACTCACGCGCACCCACGCTTTAGGGTGCGAAAAAGTTGTACAATCGTACGGAGTGAGGTCAAATTTCAATTTAAAACCTTGTGCTTGAGTACATTAGTGCCCGCACAAATTCCGCACTTTTCAAAAGCGCCGTACAGATGTACTGTACGTACAACAGCGCACTTTTGGTAGTCCGTACGAATGTACTAGGAATTTCCTCTTTAAATTGACTCTAAAAAAGAAAAAATATATAAAAATGGTAAATCGCCAACATTCAGCTACTTGCGGATTTGCGAGGAGCGATTGAGGGCGATTTTCCCCCGTTCCCCCTCCCTGATTGGCCTTTCTGGACGCTTGCACAGCTGTACTCTGCATGCAGAAAAAGAGGGGGTTCGGGGGATTGGATGTCCCAAAAAGCGGCGATCGTCTCCCGACGACCGCCGCCACAAAGGTATGTATTAATTGCAAACTTGAGCCTCACGGCTCCTTAAGGATCATTTCTATTGCCCTTTCGATCAAATGAAGTGCCTCGAAGTTGTCGAGGTCGATGTATTGTGTAACGAATGGTTTGCTTTTGTCCTTGACATTGATGATTGCTGCAGGAGGCAGCGCCGGGTTTGCGAGCGATGTCACTTTTGAGATGGATACTTCGGTCATCTCGTTCTCAAACTCCAGGGTAATATACTTGAGCCCATCGGTTATCATTTCGCTCATGCCTGGGCACCTCCTTTCCCGCAATACTCTATACTTGAGTAGTCCTCCGACATGCAGTATCTATCCCCGAAGTCGTTGACATAAATCCTCTTGCCGGGAAAGTACCCGATTTTGATTTGCCATTTGACATTGTGTACTGACACCTGGTTAAGCAGGATTCTCCTGCCGCTCTCATCTGCCAGCTCGTCGGCAGATCTGCGAGCCTCCTTCAGGTCACATTCGATGACCTGGGCGAGCTTGAATTTGCCATCCTCGAGGCAGAAAAACAGCTTGTACTTGTTCATAGCTCACCTCCTTTCCTATGAATGTCGATGGCCGACATGGCTGCGAAGTGTGAGATCCAGGCGACTATTGCAAAAATTGCAACAGTCGAGTGTTGCTCCGTGATGAGCCAGCCCATGAGGGCGAGCAGCGCGACGGCAGCGAGCCACGAGTTAACCTTGAGCGAGGTGAGGAACACCAGCAGCACCTTGACCGCTGCTGTGGTCATCGCCATGAGAGGCGAGCTAGTCTTTAATGAAATCGATTCCATGATGGATGTAAGCTTTGGGGTGATATATAAAAACGGCCACCCGTTCCGCTGCTTACATCCATCATGGTAGCCGCCGAAGCGTCAAGAGGATACGGAAGGATGGCCGCTATGGCCTATGTGCAGGGCAATAAAAAAAGCCCGAGTATGTCGAGCGAATCCGACGCTCACGGCATGGATGAACCATGAATGAATGTAAGCACTGCAAAGATAGCAATAATCTTTGAAGTGACAAAGGAAAAGGCGAGAAATTTGCTGAATTTTCGCCGATTATTTACGTCTGATGACCATGCCGGTCACGCAATAGCCGCCATCAATCTTCTCGATGCGCAGGTTGATGATCCCGTTGCCTCCCATCTCTTTCGCCTTGTCTGTTGCGAAGGCGAGTGCGGATTGCGGTTTTGCTTGGCGATATTTGCCATCCACCACGGCGTATTCATCTCCGTAGATCTCATTGTTGCCGACTTTCTTTTTGACTACCTGGTACTCGCCGGAGGTTTCCTCGGCATAGAGGGAGCCGATGGGCTGGTACTCGAAGCTCACCGAGTTGGATTCTGTGATGAACATGCCAGGGAACATCGAGTAATCGATGTATCCCGCGTTTTGTTGGAACTTGATTGGAGTGACGCAGCTGCTCATCATCAGGGCAGCAAAAGCGCATAGAGCTAGGATTTTCTTCATATCGATACAGTTTAATGTCATTAAAGTGTCGCAAAGGTAGGTATACTTTTGCGTATTAACAAACATTCACAGGGCAAAACGGGCGAAGCCCGGGTGCCTGGTGCCCGCTCTCCCTCCGCAGGATGGGGCTTCCCGTGGTAAATCGGCGGGACGATTTTTGTTAAATTTCGTGATTTCGCAGTGAACGAAATTTGATTTGGTTGAAAATCAGCCAAATCGGGGTTTCCAAAGGGGCCGCAGGCCCCTTTGGTCCGTCGGAAGACCCCCCGCCCGCCCTGCGGAAACGAGCGAGCGACCGCCCGCCACTTTAGCGGAATATGTAAACGCATGTTAAAATTATGTTTTATAACATACTTTTCGCACTCCTGCACCCTGCCCGCCATCAGCCGAGGAGGGGAGGAGGGGAGGCGAGCCGCCCGATGTGCGGTGATGCGCTTGGCGTGCGTGCACGTCTGGCGCATCAAGGCGATTGTGCGGTAATTGGACAGGTGCGTGCGTAGTGACCGCAGCGAGGTGAAGCAGGTTTCTTGGCGGCACGCCAGGAACCCTGCAAGCCGATGGGGCGGTCTCTACGCACACAGTGAGCGGAAGCACTGACGCGAGCTGTGCAGCTGTCTGTTGCCGCACAATGTAAGTCCAGGACTACCACCATGCCCCGCGAATTGAGGCGTGACAGGGCGCACGAGCGCAGGCGCAAGCGGAAGCCATCCCTCTGTCCACTGAGCGAGCGAAATGGCAGGGGATGGCATTCGCCTAAGCCGTAGCGGTGCGAACCGTCATGCCTGAATGAGCGGTAGTAAGCCATCACCTACTCTGGGGTTGCGACATGGCGAAGCGCGTGTTGGCGCACTGCTGGCCAGGTAGCCTAGTGAGTGCAGCGGATGAGTGGGTAGGTGGGCACCAGCAAAGATACCCCGAGCGCAGCGAAAGCCTGGGCTTGCAAGGCGAGGATACTAGCGAGGGATGAAGCGACGGATCTTGCCTTGTGAGCCGAGGCTGTGGGGTGTCTTTGCGGATAGGGGGCCACCGTAGCCTCTCAGAAGCGCAGCGAGCGAGCGGACGCAGTCGTGCAGTGCGCCATACCTTCAGAGCGCTTCGGGGCGTGGGGTTGGGGCATGGGGTGGCAGGAACCGAGGCGCGGGCGACGAGCGCAGCGAGTTTGCTTGCGCCCCGGGGCCTGTCTGCCCTGAAAAGAAATGAGGCAAGCCCTGCCACGATGAGACGTGGCGGGGCTTGCTGGTGCAAGGCGAGAAAGCCTTGCGGGGCTGAGGAAGCAGGAGGAACGGTTCAGGCAGCGTTATTTCTTGAGGTATTTAAAGTACCCGATTACCAGGAGCACGGCGGCAGCCGTGATGATCGCCAGGGGCAGCACCCAATCCATATTGGGAGGCTTGGCGATTCCTGTCATGTTGATGGTCTTATTCTCCTGCGCTATGAGCGAGGATGTGTCCGACGATGCAGTATGCTGTTGAGTGGACCGCGAAGCGTTACGCTCAACATAGTCGGATTTGCCGAGCGCAGCGTGCTTGGCTCTCAAGACAACCGCACCAGCTTGTCTGGGCGGTTGGCTTGAGGATTGTTCAAGCACCGTGCAGGAGTCTGCCATGCCCAGGGCACCCGGGTATGGCAGTATGACCAGTTCGAAGCTATCCAAGTCCAGGTGCAGGTCACTGAGCCACTGAGTCCGCGCAGCGGTCTCTGTGGCGCTATCGGTGACTGTCTGGACTTTGTGCTGCTGTGTCACTTCCTGCGATGCGACAGAATGAGCACGGCAGGAAGTGAATACCATTGGCAGCACGAGGATAGCGAGGACAATGAGCAGGATGATGACGATTGCGAAAGCGCAAGATTTGTAGCGATTATCTTCCATACTAGGCTTTAGGCTTTAGGTGTTAGGCTTTAGTTATAAATCCGCATACTCACGGCGGGCATCGAAGGACGGGCACGCCTTCGCAGCGAAGTCGCGATGTCCGAAGATGCGAGCCTGTGGATACTGCTGCTTGAGGTACTTAAGCAGTGAGCGCAGCGCCTTTTTCTGGGCCTCTGTGCGTGTGTCTTTGGCGTGCTTCATGTCGGCTGTCATGCCGCCGATATAGCAGACGCCTATCGAGTTCTTGTTATGGCCAGTGCAATGAGCGCCGGTCAGCTTGACTGACCTGCCCTCATGTATCGAGCCATCGAGGTAGACTACATAGTGATAGCCGATGTCTTTGAAGCCACGCTCCTTGTGCCATCTACGGATGTCTTGTACGGTATGCGGCCTCCCCTCTGGGGTTGCGCTGCAGTGAACGATTATCTCTTTAACATTCCTCATATTCTTCGGGATTTAATGTGTGATCTGGACGAGGACGCTTACGTTTCTCGTGCAGATATTCCTTGAATTTGTATCTATAATCGATGCCGATGAGAGATCCCGAGAAGGTACATGCTTCGCCGAAGGCGATGAGTACCGAATCATGGATTTCTCCAGGCGGCGGTAGGATGAAGCCAGCTATCAGCAGTCCTATTCCGACCAGGAATACCAGGACTGCGATGGCGAGCTGGATATTTAATTTGACCTTTTCCATGACTGTAAGGAATCAGAAAAGGTTAGAAGAAATATCCAGCGGCTTCCTTTTTGTTTTGGAAGCGCCATTTCTCCTCGAATAGTTCCGCAACCGGGTCGCTCTGCCATTCGGGGTAGAGCGTGTCGTTGTTGCGGATAAAGTTCACGAGGCGGTCAAGATTTTTGACGGGGCGACGGTTCGTTATTATCTCGTCAACGACGAGTTGTCGCACCGTCCTGGCGAGTGTGGCGATGTCAGACGAGCCAGCAGGATCGGTGGCGAGGGTCGCTCTCAGCCGCGCTGTGAGCGCCTGCCCGAGCCACTTCTCGCTGTAGGCCTGTTCGATGGGAGCTGCTTTCTCGCGAAGCTCGATGAAAGCGTCCCATCCATCTTCATTCTTCAGCACTGTTTTCGCCAGGCGCACGTCGTCCGGCGATGAGAAGAATGATGATGTCAGCCATTGCCCTTGGCCTGTTGTCATCCATGTGCTGAATTTTGTAAGGAAGGAGATCAGCGTGGCGATGGCTTTTGTTCGCTGGTCGCCCAGCGACGCCATGAGCCTTTCTATTCGCTCCTTGCTTGCGGGGGCGACATTGTTATTGCTGACGATGCCGAAGCCGTTAGGCGTAAGGATGAGGTCCAGCGAGGGTACCGAGCGACGGAACGCATCGCATGCGATGGCTGTAGCGGCGGCACGCCACAGGTCTGAGCCTTCGCCGTTAGCTATATCCTCCATTTGGCCTTCCCCGATGATGTTCTGCTTCAGCCATTGTTCGGTAATTTCCAGCTGTGGGCGCAGCTTGTCGAAAAGGGGCGTTTCGCCCTCTACCGTTTCGACCACGTTCGGGATGAACTGCAGGAGTGTATCGTTATCGTTTATTATAATCATAGTGCTTACTTTTTTGGTTTGTCTGTAAGACAAATTTAGTTCAAAAAGTGGGCACGTTAAAAGACAGGCAGCGCCTCACGGCGTTGCCTGTCGACAAGGTAAAAAAAATTAGTTTTATGAATCATTTTAGCACTTTTGATTACAGCCATTCCTCTTCACGATACACCAGATT
The DNA here is from genome assembly GCA_900322135.1 of uncultured Prevotellaceae bacterium. Lineage (GTDB taxonomy): Bacteria > Bacteroidota > Bacteroidia > Bacteroidales > Muribaculaceae > Sodaliphilus. Next base: position 9,459 of record ONYP01000035.1, on the reverse strand, counting down.
GGTGTATGTGTCGAGCGAGATCTGGAAATAGGCGCAAGCCGCACCAGCGGCGAAGTATCGCTCTATTTCCGTGAACTGGACGCGAGGGTCGAGGTAGAGCAGGCCCTCGTTTATTCGTGTCCGTTCCTTGAAAAGGGCGGACATGAATTGTCGGAACAGTTCACGCATTTCATCCATACACCTGCCGCGAGCAGCCATGTCGTTTATCTTGTGTCGCTTCATCAGGAATACCGTTTTCACTCGGCGGGTGTGTGGTGTGTTATTCATTTCCGTGTAGCCTGGGCTGATGTCGCTGACGCAGACAGCGGCACGAGAGGACTGCATCGTTGCGATGTACTCCTCGAGCCCATCAAGCCCCGATACTTCGGCAAACATATAATGCTGGTCTTGTGCCAGCTTATTCCGTTGGGTGAGGCCACGGAAATAGTCCGCAGCGTCCCAGTAATAGTTTTTCTCTAACCTTGAGTCATTCATTTCTTTTTGAATTTGCGGTTTAATTCTTCAGATTCCCTGGCCAGGTTATCCAGTTCGGTGAGTGCTCTCCAAAGGTTCATCTTCAAGATCTCTTCTTCTTTCGTGATGTCCCCTTTTGTGAGCGCTCGGATTTGGTTGTTCATGCTGTCGTGCATCTTTTTGGACAGCGATCTACTGTCGCCGATGAGGTTGGAGTCCTCGTCGGCACCTTGACGAAACAGGTTTGGGAACTGTTTCGAGAAGTAGATTTTCACTGCTGTCCACCAATAGAACACATTCATCTTCTCAGCTTGCGAGAGGATGAGCTTCTCGCTGTTGTAGAGCATCTGTCCCATCTCGTTCAGCATGTTGTGCTGCTGTGTTACGAGGAAACCCTGGTACAGGTTTTCCACGTACAGATAGGACTGAAAGTCCATGTCTTTAAGCAGCACATCATGGGCTTTGTGCCGTTTAATTTTAGAGATGCGGACAGGGTGTTCGGGGACATCATCGAGATAGTTCAAGAGTTGGATTGCCTGAGTGATGACTTCGGCGTTTACCAGGTACTCCTGTTTCTCATGTTTCACCAGGTACCCGTCGCCATATTTGCTCAGCATTTTTATTTTGCCGAAGCGGAACAGGCAATATGTCTTTATCTGCTCGCTCGACATGTTCGCTGCGATCAGGCTATAGACATAGTAGAGCTGCTGGTCATCCAGCTCGCTCCAGTCTTTTGGCATGGTGATTGATAGTTTGTTCATGGCGGTTTGACGTTTAGAGGAAAACCGATAGCCCATTCACCTCAAAGATGCAGACATCGTGGATGGTGCGAATTTCGCGCGACGCCAAGACCTTTATGGTCCTGGTGCCGTTGCGAAAATTGTAGCGCAGTCCGACGCAGCGATGCAGCGCCATCACCGAGCCGTCCTTTTTCCACACTTTCAGATCGATAGGGTCGCCGCTATCGATGATTTTTCTTGCTGTCGTTATGTGGATTGCGTTGCTCATCAGTTGAACTGGTATGAGTGAGGCGGCACGGTGAAGATGTTTGCAGCCTGTTGTGCGGTGGTGATTGTGTGCCTCTGGTCAAGTTCTTTGTAGGTAAACTTGGCCTTGTTCAATTCGCTGTTGTCGTTATGGCACTCAGCCGTTCCATCAGTGATGATAACTGAGGTGCCATCGAGGAGGGTCACTTCGGGAGAAGTGATGAGCTGGTCTATCCAGCTGGCCTCCTCGAACGACAGCGGCGAAGTCTCGACTTCATATTCAGTGACAGGTTTGCGGTCATAGTGTGCGAGGGAGCCGCTTACGTTCGCCAGCTTGCGACCGTCATCCGTCTTGCGGTTGACGATCGCATTAAGGTAAGCGGATTCCATCACGTTGAACGCATTGAGGAAGCGGAACGCCACATGTTCGGGCCGTGCCGGGCGATAATATTCCATGTGGCGGTTCCCGACGGAGACTGTCACACCGACGATGGCCACCGCATCCGTCAGCTGTGCCAGCAGCGAGTTGACGGAAAACTCGCAGACAAACAAGTTTGTTGCTGACGGGTTATAGGATGCGGATAGCAGGATGTCGCTTGTTTCGACATTTCCGTCGTCGTTGATATATGAGACATGCAGGGACGGGTTTGGCGGTGTTCCTTGTGGCTGCACGAAGAACAGCTGTTCTACCGCTTCATCGATGGACGGTAGCGGCTTCACCGAGATGGTGGAGAGAAAGTTTCTCTCCATCCATTCCGATGGGCTGTTGTTTGGCAGTGACAGGTTCTTTTCGCAGAAAAGCACAGTCAATGCCCCGTCGCCTTGCCAGTAGTTGCCGTTATCCTCAACCAGGTGTTGGATATTGATGGGATAGGCTCTGGCAAGGCCGTTGTGTCTCATATATCTTTCTATCAGCTCCCGTGTCTCATAGAGTTTGACAAAGCCATTGGCTGCCGTCAAGGTTGTGTCTATGAGGATTTCTGCCGGGTGCTGATAGTAGAGGCGCACGCGGACTTCTGCATGGTCCGTGCTCCAGCGAAGATCTGGTAGCATGGACGATAGGCAGAAGGCTGCGGGCGTCGGGTTGAGAGTGGTGGCCATTATTCTTCGTCGAGATTCGTTTGGAGCAGGTCAACGACGTGCAGTTTGAGGTTGAAGTTATTGTTCCCTCCCTGGTGTGACGTGATGTAGAGAAGCGAGCCATCGCGGCACACACCTTCGGGCTCTCGCCCTGTGCTTTGCAGGTCGATGATGTAATTATTCAACATGGTGTTGTTAGCCAGGTCGATAATCATAACACCTCCAGTGCCATTGCCGTTGTTGTAGGAGAATTCCCAGAAGGCCAGGTCGTTCTCGATGTGGAAGTCCTGCTGAGCGCCAGCGAAGGTGAAAGCGAACTCGCTGATGATTTCCGAATCGGTAAGCTGCGTTGTTGCGGCGTGTGCGGGAATTGCAGGAAGCGCAAATTTAAGCGCGACCTTCGCTCCATATCGATCCGTTGCGCTTGCGGCGTAGCCGATACACCAGATATTTCCTGTTTTTGCGTCTACGCTCCAGTCCCAGTTTGAGTATTGGGTGCCCGTCTTGAATTTCGAGCCCGAGTAACTGATTGTCTGGACTTCTTCTGTGGTTGCAGTGCCGTTTGACCAGGTGACTTTCAGCACATGGCAGTAGCAGTAGCCTGCCGTCCATTGGCTTACGTAGAGGTAAGGCACGACAGCCCCGCTAGGGATGGTTGTGCCGAACGATACGGCGTTTCCGTGCATGTTGTCGGCGGCAATGCTCATCACTCCGCAGGCTACGAGGGCGAGTGTTGTTTTATTGAGCACGACGATTTTGCCAGTGGTGAACACCTGCACGATGTAGTTGCCATAAATCGCCATACCCCCTGCATAGTTCTGGTCCTTCGGGAACAGCGACTGGTAGTTGGTTTCGAGCAGTTCATGGATCCTCCAGGTGTTCGGCAAAATGATGGTGTCGAAATCCTCGCGATAAACAGCTTCTGTTGTCATCACGGTATCGGTAGAGCCAGAGGTTTTCTTGAAGTTTTGGCAGAGATAATATTTATTTGTTGCCGCATAGCCGCTCAAATTGGCAACATTGATTATCTCTGTCTGAGGCACAGCTCTCCATGATGTTGCGACAGATGTTTCCTTGTAGTTGTTTGAGCCAGAGCCAGTCTTCTGCGGATTGAGCAGGAAGATGGAGTTATGGCTAATTTTCGAACCCATTGTTTTACTCAAGAAACCTTTCACGTTCTTTGCTTCGATGGGAGCGAAATCCTCAAACGCGGTGTTCAAGACGAAGTTTTCCTCGGGCCCGCCTGCGGTGTCCATTGACGTGTCCTGATAATGCCTTTGGCTAGAAGGCACAGCAGGGAACTTTTCGCTTACTGGAACAGCGACCGTCTGACGTTTAGCGGAGGACGGATAAGCTGATACATTCGCATCGGAGAAGAAACCATTCACGTTCATAGCTGGGTCAAACACCAGGCCCATTACTCCTTCGGGAGTTTCGTTTGTGGGCCCTTCAGCGGGCTGCACATCTGCAGCCTCTTTGGCTGCGGTGAGGGTAATCGTCTTGTCGATGCCCTCAGTAGAACGGAGGCGCACCGAGCCGTTTGCCGTTGCAGCCCCGCTGGCATTGTTCGTATAGGTCAGCTTCAGCCCATATCCTGCCAGTACTTGTGCGGCAGTGAGTTGAGTAACACTGGCGCTGAACCCAGTACCAGACACGGTGACTGTCATGGGCTGCGTGATGTTCTGGCCTCTAACAGTCACGGTTTTGTTAACTGAGGTGCCATCGCTTGCGATGGTACCCAGGTCGAGGCTGTCGATTGTCGGGCTGGTGAGGACAGGCGAAGCTGCAGGAGCCTCTTTTGCTGCAGTGAGTTCAATCGTCTTGCTCACTTCATCAGACGAGATAATGAGCGAGCCAGTTGCGCTGGCGGCTCCTTGTGATGAGTTGGTATAGTAGATAATCACTGCAGCCCCGTTGTTCACCTGTGAGGCCGAGAGAGTAGATTTGCTGAGGCTAAAGCCGCTGCCCGTCACTCTGAGCGAGACAGCCTTTGACAAGTTCGTGCCCTGGACGGTGATCGACTTCTGCACGGAGGAGCCATCGCTTGCGATGGTTCCGACGTCGATAGAAGAAGCCGATGGGCTGGTGAGCGCGGCTTTCCTTGCGGTGACGGTTATCGTCTTGTCCACCTCACCCGAATAGATGCGGAGTGATCCATTCAGCGAGCCAGAGCCGGATGTTGACTTCGTGTAAGTCAGCGTGATGTCGATGCCTGCTTTTGCTTCGTTCGCTGTGATGGTTGATTTAGAGACGGTCAATCCAGTACCAGATTTTGTGAGCGTCAAGGGCTCGGTCAGGTTTACTCCCTGGATGTGCATGGTCTTGGATACTGACGAGCCCGAGTCGGCGATGGTGCCGATGTCGAACGAGGTTCCCGAAGGGCTCGTGAGGCGAGGCTCGAGCAGCGCGTCATCGTCGTAGTTGGGGAACACTTCGCCATCCTCCGTTTCGAGTCCTTCGACGTAGAACGGAGGAGCGATCATGTCGGTAACTTCGATGTTGATGGTCGTTGATGCCGGGTTCGTTCCCTGTCCCTGGTCTTGGTTTACCGTGATTTTGGTGCGCCACTTGTTGTTTCCCAGGACGCGGAAATGACCGATCATGTCCTCATAGACGAAAACACAATCAGCGTTGTTGAGGTAGCCAGCGGCAGCGGTAGCCTCAGCATCGATGCCATTGTGAACAAAGGTTGCTTTGTTCAGCTGAGTTTGTGAGGGCACTTCACCCTGCGGCTCGCTCGTTACGGTGGACTTGTCGATGTTGATGTCGATGTACTGCCATGTGGCATCTGCGGCGATGGTGAACGCTCCCAGGTAGTGAGCGTCTATGACTCGCCCGAATTCATCGCGTTCCAGCGTGGGCCAGATCTCGATGAGATTTTTGTTGATGTAATAGAGCCTGCGACGGATGCCGGGGTACTGCGGTGTACCTTCGCACCAGTCGAGCGACTTCTGTAGGTTTGGACAATTCTTCATGTTACTCGTTGTTATTGATGGTTACTGTTTTAGCGTCTTTATTCTCGTCGAGTGTCGTGAGCTGGATGAATGGCACTTCAACCTTCACGCCGTCCCATCCGTTGAATCGGCAGATAAGCCGATGCACGGTAAAGAGCAGGTCGTGATAGGGCTTTTGGAGTGCCTGTGCGATGGTGTAGAGCTCTCGTTTATCGCTTCCGCTGTTGTTGGTTTGGGACTTCCCAGGGACCGATCCAACAAGGTTCGAATGAACCTGCAGCGTGAAGCAGATCATGTTCACAGCCTCCTGGATGTCAGACTCCCAGTCGCCGCCTTGTTTAGTCGTGTCGATTTTCGTTATCTGCACCTCGTGGCACTCTTTCCCGTCGGGGGTGACGTAGAAGTTAGCGAACCATGTTTTGCCGCTGTTCTCAGCCCCGGCGAGAAAGTCCAGGATTTCCTGCTTTGCCGAAATCATCCGTTGCCGCTGTTTGGCGGGATCGGTAATTCCTTCGTTGCGGAAAAGGCGGTCAAAATACTTGTCAGAGATCTCCACCAGGTACTTGATGGGAGCTGAGTTTTTGATTTTGTTTTCCTTCGCCAGTCCGATGAGCTGTTTGATGTTGTACCAGTGCGAGCGGAAGATGGCAGCCCAATATGGGATAGGGTAGTACGTGTGATCAGCCGTGGGCATCCTTGTCACGATGGCAAATTTATTCGCTTTCGTGCCTTTCTTCATTCTCTCTTGCAGATCTGCGAGAGGAGAGGTCTCGTCGAGCAGGTCTATCTTCTCTATTTCCTGCTCACGGTTGATCGCGTCTCGCCAGAGCGCGTAGTACACCCGTTTAATCTTGCCATATTTGTCTGCCTTAGCGAATCGGCAGTAGCAAGCCTCCTTGCGGATGAGGCGAGCGATGGACTTTCCGTCGTTTGACAGGATGATGACGCTGATGGCGAAGCCCCAGTGCTTCATGTCCTGGGCGACGCCGAGGAAATATTGTGGCAGCGAGTTGTCGAGCAGCCACTCCTCCACCTGCTTTTGTGTGGCGGCAGCGGCCTCAGCAGTATTATACTGCAGCCCGCTGCCGTAGCACATTTGCGCGTTCCAGAGCAAGCAGGTGGCCAGTGTCTCATCCTGTTCGATTAATTCCATGATGTTATATGGCATCATGTTGTCTGCGCCCCAGGGCATATATTCCTCGCGGTCATTGATGCGTACTGGCATAATGTCCGTGTCATCACGGAACACGCTGGAGCCGTCGCGGACGAGTGCGGCGGCGGCGTTTACTCCAGGGATGTTCTCCACTGATGGAGTCATGTATCGGTTATAGGTTTGTTTCATCTTCCGTATTGATTGAATTCAGCGAACGTCATGTCGTAGATAGTCACCATGATTCCCAGGCAGTCAGTGACATATTGTCCCGTGTTTGGTTCTAAATTGTCCTTCCACAGCAGCGAGTCTGGCCAGTTGATAACTTCTACGGGCTGGAAATTGCTGGCATAGATAATTATCTTGTGCACCGAAGCCCCCACTTTGGCGGGTGTAAGCTCGATGTTCACCGTGTCTGTTGTGCCGATGATGCTTGCGAGCACGCCATTGGGAATGGTGTATTTCTTCTGTGTAGTGTTGTTGCGTCGCACCTCCACTTTCTGCATCGCATAGTTCGGGTCGGAGACAGCCGGCACGAACTGCGTGCCCGTCCAGCGATAGAGAATGTTGGTTTCCGTCTCGCAGTAGACAACATTCTTCGAGGGCACTCCTAGGTCGATGTCATTTTGTGCAGACGCATGATACCACACATGGTAGTCGCCATCGATATAGAAATCACCATTCTGCAGCGGCGCTTCGTCATATTGTGACGGGTATGTGCGCCTGAGCATGACCGTTGGTGCATTGGCAGCAGGGACTCTCCCAGCTGCATCGAGGGCGACAATACCGCTAGATGGCAGTGCGTCAAGCTTCGTCTTGTCTGTTTTGCTCATCAGGCCGTTTCTTGCTGATGTCGCCAGGTAGATTTCCTTTTCCAGCGTGGTGCCGTTAGATAAACGGATGCCGAACTTTGCGCCAGCCGACGTGTATGAGAACAGCAGCGTAGCGACCTTGTAGTTTTCTGCTTTCTGGTCTGCAGCCAGCAAGGACTGCAGCATAGTTGGCAGCACGATGCCCGCTTGCGAGTCATTCGCGACAGGAAACAGGAACGTCAAGGCCGTATGGCCGGACTGTTTCACCGTCAGTGTCACGCCTTCAGCTGTAGATTCTGCTTTGAACTGCGTGATTTTCTTATTGTTCGCATTGGTTTGAGCTGCAGAAGCAGCGGAGCTGGCGGCGTTTGCTGTGGAAACAGCATTATTAATGAGCTGCATGATGTCAGCGACCTCCGAATCAGGCACCATTGATAGTGCGTTGATGAGGTCGACGATAGCCTGCAGCAGGTTTGCGACGCGAGCAGGCGTTACCGAATCGGGTGACGATTCCGTTCTCAGCGAGTCGATAGACTGCGTAATCGGGTCTGTGTTTGGTCTAGCCATGATGAAATGATTTGTTTGAGACAAATTTAGATTATCAGATTGGACTATGAAAAGACAACACAATGCCGTGGCATTGTGCGGTGCCAGGCGATACATCATCGGGCCCTTGCTGGGACGGGATAAAAGATTTCTGATAAACCAGAAAAGGCACTTTTCGCGGGTTTAGGAAGAAATCGCCCGTACCAGCAAGGGGAAGGAGCCGAGCGTCTCCCGACGTCCGGCTCCCGATCATGATAGAATTAATTACTCCATTTATTAACTATAAAATCAGTACTTTATGAAAAAATCATTACACATTTGAGGGGCGGGGAGGAGTCGAACCTCCCAGTGAAACGGTTTTTGCCTCATGAGCTTTTTTGTGTACCTTAAAGAACTAACATTTATCATTTTTGTTTATTAACATTGTGAATAAAATCTCCATCGCCCCGTCCAAATTATTGACCTATTTAACACCTCCTTTCTTGATTTGAGCTTTGAGCTCGTAAATATCCATTGCTACCATATACTCTTTCGGGCTGTTCTCCCAGGTTACTTCTGGGAGAGATTTTTCTGGGAGAGGCCAAAGTCCTGTTGCTTCTTCGGCGTTTTCCCTCATGAAAAATGTTCCCATCTTCTTCGGCTTGCAGCTGAACATGAACAGCCCGCCGTCAGCGTCTCTAGCGATCCATACTTTCATAATTTTTCAAATTCTTTTTCTAATGCTCCTAATTCAAACATTGTCTCTGATATCAGGGCTTTGAAGGCCTTGGGGATAAAACATGCTAGGATTGTTCTCTGAACTTCATTTGCATTTAATGGAGCGTTAAACATAACTTTAATTTGGTATTTATTGATGCACTCGCTTGATTCACGAAAAATGCCCAGAAAACTTTTAACTGCCTCTATCCTCTCTGCAAGCTCGTTTGCTCGTTGAAGTTTCTCTTTATCCATTGTTTTTTTGTCATTTACCTTTTAGATGTCTCAATAATTCTTCGGCTTGCGTTTTGTTGGCGAAGCCTTTGATGTCAACCCACTTGCCCTTGAACAATCCTGGCACAAACACCTGTACTATGTAGCCTGTATAGGGGATGCAGCCGCCACCTGGGTACACCGGGTAACGTGTCTGGATACGGAATTCGCTCATTGTTCACCTCCTTCTTTTTTGCCGCGTTGATGCCAGTGCGACAGATAATACACTCTCAGCCATAAGATGCAAGTGCAATTTTTGCCTCTTAGTATTGAAACCTGGCCTGGATTCACAGCACTAGGGTCTGTTATTTTTACAGACAATTCCACGCCGCTATACCAATTATTGCATCTTTTCACCATGGTTTTGATTAATTCTTTCACCTTATAATATTCACTTGCAGTAGCATATGTGCAAGAAATATCGTCCTTTAGAAAGTCTTTCATTCTAAGGGCCTTTTGGCCTGTGCAGCCTGATTCGAAAATGTCACTAAATCCAATCATGTTTTACT
>ONYP01000092.1 GCA_900322135.1 uncultured Prevotellaceae bacterium | reverse complement strand
TTTTGTTAAAATTGTCGGCACAAAAACGGCACAGAAGCCTTTGTCGGCACAAAAATGACACTAATTTATGGCAATCATTTCCATTAAAAGAAGAAGTGAGGAACGGCGTGATGGAAGCGCTGGTCTGTATGCTGTTTTTCACTTGAACAGAGAGAAGGTACGCATACCTCTAAACCTATATGTAACAGCCTGTGATTGGGATGCTGAAGCTGAGAAAATCAAGGGAAGGGGATCTCTGGTTCATGATCAAAATCTCATTATTGAGAATGTTCGCAGCAAAATCAATGATGTGCTGGTGCGTGCTCGGCTTGCAGGTATTAGTTTGAACAAGGAAGTGTTTTTCACCCTTTATAGGCAACCCAACAACGCCCGCAGTTTCATAGACTTCGCCCAGCATCGACTCAAGCAGAGCCGCCGAGCCTTGGCTTGCAACACATGGCGACAGCACAAGAGCATACTAAAGAAGATTGAGGATTATCGGCCCGAATTGCAGTTTTTTGAGATAACGCCTGAGTTCCTGAAGCTATATACTGCATATTTGCGTAGAATGGGCAATGGAAACGCTACCATCTGGAAAAACATGGCAGTTTTGCGTGGTTATATTTTGGCTGCCGTAAGGGCGGGCTTCATTATCAATAATCCGTTTGAGGTTTTCAGGGTAAAACGCTCATCTCCTAATATCATCTACTTAACTGAAGATGAATTGAAACGACTGGTAGATTTGTTTAGAAGTAACGAGTTGGATGCAAAAGAACAGGATGTGCTTCGTTTTTTCCTGTTTATGGTGTTCACATCCCTGCACATTGGCGACGCAAGGGCCGTTAAGATAGAGCACATTCACCACGATGAGCTCCATTATGTTCGTCAAAAAACCAGAATAAAGGTCTCAGTCCCATTGTCAGACCCGGCCCAGAAACTTATCCATTACTACAAGGGTAATCGGAAAAATGGGTTGCTGATTCTAGGTCTGCCGAGCGATCAACAAATCAATAGAACACTCAAAACTATCTGCAACAGAGTTGAGATTAGCAAGCAGGTTAGCGCCAAGGCGGCTCGTCATACATTTGCCACATTATACTATAAAAAGAACAAGGGTGATTTGGCCACCCTGTCCAATATCTTGGGGCATTCTTCTTTGGCTATGACTATGGTCTATGCGCATATCAATCAAGAAAATCGCAACCAAGGAATCCATGTATTCGATACCCTGGCATGGTAATTGGTTAACCAGAGACGCAACGATAAACTCTGCAATAATATGTTTGCTATAGTCAATCCTAATTAACTCGTCTGGATTGGGTCAATGTCATAGTTTACATGATACATATCTTTCAACGCACTCAAGACCACCGCTTGGATGAGCGGCAGATTCTGTTGGGTGACATTGAACTCCGCTTGCGGATATGTCGGTGATTGGTAGTACTGATACATTGGATAAAGTGTTGCCACATCCATGAATGACTTTTTAAGCATTGGTGCGATGAGTGATTCATAGAATACGCATGAACCGATGAAAGCCGAAACTCCCATTCCAGGGTGTGTTCCGTCACGCAGCAGCCATGCCGTGTTTGCTCCATTGAATGTTGCAGTATTCACGGCATTGGCATAGGCCGTTCCCATAGGCACGATAATGTCTATGCCAGAGTCTGCAACCATCTGTCTTGTCGCTTCGGCCACATTCTGCCAAACACCCATGTATGTCTGCCGTGATGTATTTGGATTCGCTTGCGGATAGATTAGAGACCATGCAATGCAGACTTTCTTGTTGGGACAACGGGAGCGCAGTTCGGTCACCATCTCATACAGAGTATCCCTAAATGCGGCATAATTCCCTGCCGTGGATGTTGGAAAGTCTTGCAGCATGATGATGTCCCACTCTGTCCCCTCAACAAGAGAACTGAGTGCTACAGAATCATATCCTGCTTTCCATGCACCACCATCAATTCGCCATTTCCAACATTGGTTGTCATTGCTATTGTTTTTCAGCTTTTGCAACCACTCAGCCATTGTTCGACCTGCGCTATGTATGTCTCTCAAAACCAAATCGTTTTCCGTAATATTGCCGATTCCGTTGAGCAGGTTGGCCAACTCAAACAACGGGAATATCGTCAAGGAGTTGCCGATGCACAGAATCTTGACATTGTTTTTCCATGTCGGCAACTGAAAGTTCACGAACCTCGCATTGCGGATTCCGCTATCACCTGCTTCGATGGCATTGACACGGCCAACGAGGTTGTCTAATGCGCCCTTTGCATTTGTGACACCTTCAACCAAGGCATTGGCATATCCAATGTTTTCTGCATCTGGATTGATAACCAATGTTTTCCCTTGATATTTGATTTTCTTCAAATCGTTTCCCATAACATTTTATGAATTTGCTAAATCATTTGCTAAATCGTCCTCAATGGTTTTGATGGAAGAGAAACTGCTCCAATAAGATGCGGCCTCATACGCACTCTTGGCGGCAGACGGAACATAGAGAGTTCCCTGCGTGTAGTTGCTGCCGAAAAAGTTCCATGCAACGGTTGGTGGAGTAGTCGGTCTGGCCACAACCTTAGTGCCAGATGCGACATTGAGATACATATTCTGCTTGTTGCAGTTCGTGACACCAAGTCCAAACTCTACATATTGTAGAGGATTGTTAAAATAGAACCCTGCGTCACCCCAAGTCTGTGTCGCTGCGATGACAAGTTTCTCCATCGGCTGATTGCGGAAATCCCAACCACCGCCCCATGCAACGAGTGTGCTTGGCAGGTATACCTCTTTTAACAAGCCAGTACCGCTAGCACCAAAGTCGAAAGTTCTTGTTGTCAAGTGGGTGTAACCCTCTGGCACGATGACCTTGGTGATTTGTGCGCCAAGGAAAGGACTAGAGTTAGCATCTGGATTGATGATTCGTGTGACTTGATAAGTCATGTCATTTGCTTCTACCTCTTCGCCATTAGAGTTGTAGATAGTCTTGCCAGAGTCATTGACCGATGTCGGCAATGTGATATCTCCGCTCGGTTTATTGGACGGGTTTTGCGATATGCCGACCTTTGTTCGGTCTTCAAGGACTTGGTATCTGTAGAATTCGTCATACCAATAGCTGCCCGTTGCTAGCCGCTCTTTCACACTACATATGACATTGAGCGAACTTGAAATCTGGCCGCAAGTAGCGACAATCTGGCCGCTTGCACCCGCCAGAGCCTCAATCGCAATCGTGCCGTCAACCGAACCATTCTCGTTGACAACGAATGTCTGCGGGGTTGCGGTGATTCCGTTGCCAGATATGCTTATGGCAATCACAGAAGCGGGTGTCAAGTTTCTGCCGACAATAGGGATATTCGTTGATGCGGTCTGCCCAGACTCAGCCACCATCGTTGCGCTTGATTCTCCGTAGTTGAGTGTGATGCTTGGAATGATTTGTGCAACCGCATTACCAGACAATGACACTTGGATGCTGATGTCTCCACTACTCAAGGTGATAGTCACCTCATCCTCACCTATAGATGTCGGTGAATAGGTGATGACTACATTGTTCGCTTGGTTGACCTCTGCTGACGGGATAAGCACTTTGGACAAAGAGAATGGCGAATTTGGGGTTGACAATGCCAAAGTAATCGCATTCACCAGATTCTTGCCCGTCACAACAAGGTCGAATGTCTTTTCTGTGTTCACCTCCGTGTCACCGAATGATACAGAGGACTTGTTCACGATGATAGTCACAATGGATGCAGGGTCGCTGATGACTAGGGTGTCTATACCATCGTAGACGATTGACAATGCACTGCTACTATCACTTTCCTTTGGACCTCCTGCAATTATCTTCATGGCGTTGTTCGTGAACTGATACAGGAAACCAGTGAATTTATTACCATAGATTAATCGGGCGTCAGGATTCCTTGAGACACTCTGATTTTGTGTTTTACGATAAACGATTTTACCCGTAAGCGGGTCGTATGTCGTGTCTCCTATCGATGATACATATTGCCTCTGCGTCGATGGGTCGTCGGCGTTGTCTAGGTCAAATCCCATAGAGTCCAACATGATTGTAGGAACTTGCGAGTAACCCAGTCTGCCGGTATCGCTGTCTAGGGCAGCCTTGGTTGCTATATTGTTGTTAATTTGCAGAAGTAGGCCTGACAAGGATTCATCGTCTGTGACCTCATTGAGGAAGTTGATGACCTCATTGAAACTCTCAATGGCATTGGAAACATTGCCGCTCATAAGCGTATTGAGCGTGGTTTGTAGTGTTGTAATGCGCTCGGACAAGGCCGAGTCAGCAGCCTGCAGAGAAGTGACTTCTGTACTGAGAGCGTCGGTGGTGGCCACAGTCTTAACCTTGTCAGCAAGATAGATTAGAACTGTAGCAACTACGATGTTGGTAACTACACCTGGGTCCTCAGCATCATTGATAAACTGGATGAGGGCGTCTATCTGTTGTTGTGTTTGATTACTCATAATATGATAGTTTTAGTCGAATTGTTCACTGAATTGTTCGGAGAAAACGCCACCCCGTGTTGGCATAGCCGCATTGGATATTGCATCAGTGATGCAGGTGTCGTCATCCACAGGCTTGAGTTCCAGCATAAAGGATTGTGGACTGTTCGGATGGTGCTGCAGGACTAGGTCCTCGGCTGTGACGATGACTTTGATAGGCTCCTCATTGATGTCGAGCAGGTAGCACTCATCGCTGATGATGGCATCGAGAATGAATCTCAGCTCACTGTTGGTCTTGTAGCCTGTAGAAATGTTAATGACTTGGCGCATGGACATGCGCTGGCGTTCGGTCGAGAAGTCGTCAATGTCAGTCATGTACCGCTGGTATGGTCCTTCACCCTCATCGTCTTCTATGGATGGCGCCCATTGTGCGCTTCCAGTAATCTCGATTATTTCAAAAGCTCCGTAACTGTTACGGAACTTCAAGCGGTACCGTTCAATCTGAGGATGTGCCTCTTGGATGGCGATGCGAGCAGCAGGTGCATCATCAACGAGTACATCAAAGGCACCAGCAAGAATATCGTATTCTTCCAGGAAGTATTGTTTAACTGCCTTGAGATTGAGAGCACACAACTTGCCATGGTAATCCACTTCGTTAGAGACAGCCGGCAGACTAATCGTGTTCCCGCTGACAATATCCTGGACAGAAACAGTCCCCTGCAGTGGATAGAAGAAGACGAGAGGATAAAGTTCGGTCTCCTTGATGCTGAGACGCCAGTCGTTGGTGCGAGTGGTAAGGAAGAAGTTGCAGGCCGAATTAAAGAACCGGGCCTCGAAGATATCGGTGCCGGCTAGATTTAACCTGCGGTAGTTCTGCTTGGAGACACCGCCTCGAAGAGCGTTGATCTCCCTTGAGAATAGTGTGTTTTCGCCATCCGTGACGACGATATTGATGCTGCCATCCTGGATGCCATATGAAATCATGGCATTGTCCTCTCCTGGATCCTCGATGGGCTTAACGATGGCTTCGATGAACTCCGCCAGGTTGATGGTCGCCGGTGCGGTGATCTCGCCTTTGTAGGCCGGTTGAGAACTGCTATATCCTTGGCCATAGATTGAGAACACACGCCTCCCGGTTCCTGGCATGGTGAGCATGAGCGGGTTCCGGGTGAACGCGTGTCCCGTGGCGGTGGGCATCAATGTAATGGCATCGCTAGGCATTATTCTGCAGTTACCTGGTTAAACAATAGGCTGCCATGGCGCTCGCCAACGACCTGTATGGTTATCATAAAACGGGATCGTTCGCCACAAGGCCTTGTGATGAAACTGATAAAATCGCTATAGCTGCCGATGTGAGATTGTTTCCATGCCTCGAAAAGGCTGGGAACATCGCTGACCTGTGGCGCTATGGTGATGCTATTTGTCATGTTGCAAAGCTATAATTAATGATCTCAGAGATAAAGGACATCAACTAAGTACGGTTTTCATCGTTACCGTGTAGTCAACTCTGACAGTTTCGGTGCCAACAATGTGCCCATCGTAGGTGATTTCGATGGTCGCATCTACCTGATATACCTTGGTCGCAGTGGTCAATTGCTCTGGGACAGGATGCAACTCTGCATTCCAATAGTTGTCATTAATCCAGGTAAGACCATCAACTGGTTCCCTGTCAATTGTTGTCCCCTCTGCCAACGCGCCATATTCCCTTGCTGCCAAACGCTCAGCGATAGTCAACTGCTCCTCAAGGTCATGGTGATCAAGCACCCACTTCCAAGTGGGATGCCCGACTTCAAACCCCGGAATGCCCTGCTCTGCAACGATGTTCTCGCTGCCCACGGTGCGCAATGTGCGCAGGGTCATGTCAACCTGGGTAGCAGCTTTTGTGGGCAGCATGTAGCTGAATCCGTCAATCAGCAGCGGTTGGGCCTGAAGACGCACGGGTGTGAGCAACTCTAGGTTGAGCAACTTGACATGTGACAGGCGCATCGTGCTTTCTACTTTCGTGAAAGCGTGTCTGAGGATGTTGTCATAGGCCGACCAGAACTGAGCGAACAGACCGTTGTCATATTGGAACAGCAGTGACAGTGTCAGCCCGGTGTCGGCAGTCGTGGGAGAGATACGGCCATACTGGCCGCAACTGATTACAAAGCTCAGTGGCGTCTCGTTCTTTTCCTTGCTGGAGTCTTGACCTTTGATATAAGAGTGGCGGTGAGCCGCCCCGGCAAGGTAGCCGGGCGTCCATGTCCCATTCACTTTCACCATGGGCACACACTCGTCCTCGCTAGTGAGGTCCTCGGTATCGACGCCTTCCGTCTGGCGGTCCCAGTTCCACCAACCGCTCATGCTGTCACCATACACATAAACACTGTTGTTGAAGTCGCTGTTTTCTCTATCCCACCGGTAGATCTTACCCGTCATGCGCTCATGCACCAGGGCAGTGCTGTGAGCCGTATCGTTGAATACATCCACCGAGACGGCTCCGGTAAGTTGCTGACCCTCGAAGAAATCCTCAAGACGCTCATTCACCGGCTCAGCGCCCTCAAAACTCTTCTTCGCACTCAACTTAATCTGCTTGCCTGCATCGTAGTTCACCATCGGCCACTCCGACTGCACATCCGTTAAGTCTAGACTGGGATCCTTAGTGATGATGTCACGAATGAGTTCCAACTTCACGCGCCTGGTGTCCTGGTTCAACAGGTACACTAGGCCGAAGCGCACATACAACGCCCTCAGGAAGGCCTGCACCTCGCAGTCCGGCAACAGGTCGCTGTACTTCAGGTAGCCCGTGCAGATGGCATCCGCCGTATTGTTCAGTACCACAACCTTCGCCAGGTCTCCGGCCGCAGCACCCTTGAACGGATTTGACTCAATTTCATACCCCAGATCACTAAATGCTAGTTCAAGCACACGCCACACATACAGGAATGGCGTGACTCCGTATCCGTTAGGAAGCGACACATTCGTCATTGTGCCGTTTACCGGCTGTTGCTGGCTGCGCTTGTCGCTTATTAGCGTGCCGTTCTCCACACGGTTCAACAAGCCCCAGTACACCGTGGTTATATTATTGTTGTTCGAGATTTCCTCACGCTCAACCGCCACGGGGAACACGGCGAAGTCATCACCGCCACCCGCACTGTACGCCGTTTGCAGCTTTGTCCTCAGGTGGTCCACATTGCCGTCACCTTCCACAGGCAGCGTCAGCTCATTCAGTTTGCGCTTTTTCCAGGCCTCATACGCCTCAGAGTTGTCAAACCCCACATTGAAAGTGATGCCCTCCTTGCGGCTCGCACTCACCAGGTTCATCACCCCACGCCGGTGATACACCCCGTCATTCACCACGCAGGATTTGTCATCACACATGGGGACATCCACACCGTCCAGACGGTGCGGAAAACCCATAATCAGCATATTGTGCGGAGTTGACGGCACCGTCGCCGGCAGCGACTGGCTACCACGCTCATTCATCACCGGCGACTTCTCCTCAATCTGCAGCGACAACTCGCCACGCAGGTCCAGCACACCCTTGCTCGTCTCAATCTTCAGCATCATTTCTACTTTTTACGAGTAAACGGAGCACGCGCCTGCGTCAGCACCTCCCCCGCCTTCTCAATATCCTGATACACAATATACGCCCTCAGGTTACGCACAGCCTCAGTCGCAGCCCGCAACTCAGCAGCAACACCAGCAAGACTCTCTCCACCGCCACCCGTGTAGCCACCATCAGCAAAGCCCCCACCAGCACGGTTCCCCGTGCCGGGGCTCTGCCACGGCAACCCACGACGCTGACGCCTGATCGCCTCGATCATCCCCACGGCATCAACAACCCGCGGGTCACCCATGATAGGCTGCGGAACAACGTATTCACCCTTGTGAACCACCCCGGCCACCTCCAGCCGGCGACCGTCTCCCGTGTAGCCGCCCTCGCTGTAGCCGCTCAGCACGCGCTCGGCTGTCCCCGAGGCCTGCCCGCTGCCCTTAGGCTGTAGACGCTTCACCTTGTCTCGTTCAGCCTTGGCAGTAATCACCTGAGCAATGCCGGTAGCCGTTACCAGAGCAGCAGCAATAGCACCACCGATCGGCCCCAGGTCAGCAAATGCCTTCATGATCGACACCGCCGTGTCAGCAACGATCTGCGACACCTTGATCGCAAAGTTCACGTCAGCATATTTCTTTTGGATTTCCAGTTTCTTGTTCTCCTTCTCCTCCTCCAGCGCCGCCGTGTCCTCACCATTGTTCTCCGCCTGGCGGATCAACTCATCATACTTCGCCTCACTCATGTCAAGTTCAGCCTGCTGGATGGCCCCGAACATCGAGCTCGCAGCCCCGCTATAGTAGTCAAAATACCGCTGCACATGCTGCGCCTGCAGCTCCAGCTTCTTCCGTTGAAACTCTTTTTCCGAGATCAACTCATCATCCTTCAACTTCTGATATTGGGCCAACTCACGGTCATACTCATCCTGCCACGACAACCCCAACTGCTCACGGATGCCCCACAGTTCCTGTTGGTGTTCAAACTCTAGGGTGCGCAGTTTTGCCTGCTTCTGGCGCTCCAACTCCTCCGTCTCCAGCCCGTTCTCCTGGGCAACACTGATCATCGCATTATACGCCGCACTTACAGCTGCCTTCTCACGCTCCAGGTTCCGCTCCAAACCGTCCAACCCGATTGGGTCCGAGGTCATCTCAGCAACCTTCTGCTGAATGGAGGAAACATCGGCCAGCAGTTCACGGTTCTTTGCTATGATTTGTTTGTTAAGGTCTTCCTGGATCTTCTTG
>ONYP01000036.1 GCA_900322135.1 uncultured Prevotellaceae bacterium | reverse complement strand
TCGTTCCACGAGAAGGTGAGGGTGTAGGTGCCGGCCTCGGCGGGTACAAACCTGAAGGGGATGTCGCCGGTCTCGCCCTTGTTGAGGCTCACATAGCCGGCCGAGGTGAACTCGCCGTTGACAAACATGTACATCATCTGGTTGAGCGACTCGCCGTTGTTGGTCAGGTTCACATTGATGCTAACCGGGCGGCCGTTGTGCATGTTGCCCTCGATGATGATGTCGTTGAGCGTGTAATCGCGCTCGGCGGCCGTGCCGTGACCCGTAAATGAGCAGTTGTTGCCGTTGATGGTCACCTCGATGTAGTTCAGGTCGGCACCGACACACGGGCGCCAGTTGTCCATGCCATACTCGCTGAACATGGGCATGATGCGGTAGGTGCCGCTGGCGATGTCCTCTCCGAAACTCAGGGTCTTGGAATCGTGGTTGATGTAACTGCCGGGTCTCAGGGCGGTGTTGTAACTGCTGTAGAGTCGTTCTATCATTTCGCCGTTCTCATTAAAGAGTCCCCAACCCAGGCGCACTGCAATCACCTGTGAGGTCATGTTGTAGAATTGTCCCGACACGACAGCATGGAACGGGTAGTTGGTTCCTTCTCGCGTTGTTGTCTTGTCGATGAGTTCAACATTGTTGGAGGTCAGTTCAAACACGCTGCTGCCGTCGCTGCCGGGCTCGATGCCCACAATGGCGGCCTGACGGTAGATGTAGCCATAGGCGCCGCTGGCGCTGCCGGTTCCCTGCAGGTCAGGGTTGAGCACATTGAGCAGGAAGTAGCCGTTGCTCTGTCCGTTCCAGCCCCAGTTGATGTGGAACATGCCGTTGCCGTCATAGCCGTCGCACACAAAGGCGTGTCCGCTTGAGGCTTTGCTGGCACTGTAGATGACGGGGCGTCCTGCAGCCAATTCGGCATACAGGGCATCGGACCAGCCCTGGGTAGTGAAGTTGACGCGCCTCAGGGTATGAACACTGGGTTTGTAGCCAAAGTAATTGGATATGGCCAGTGGGATTATTGCAGTAGTAGCACTCGATGATGATGTCTTGAAGTTCATTTGGACCGACTGGGCGCAGTAGAGCGTGAGCGTGGCAGCAGCCAGAGCGTTGACGCTTGCCGTGTCGTTGCTCAGGTAGGTGGTCTGCATGGCGCTCCAGTTGAAGTCGACAGGCTCGAGTGCGGGCATCGTGATGCCCAGTTCAGTTGAAATGTAGGTCGGGATGGTCTGTGTGGGCTGGGCGGGCCACTGCCAGTAATACATCACCTGGGCAAGGGCCGTTGCGACACATCCTGCCACGACATGCTTGCCGGTTGACAAGATGGGCAACAGGATATTGTAGGGATTGCCCTGCGCCCAGTTGGTGGGCACCAGTGGCCTGATGGCAGAACCGGCGGTCAGCAGCGGGGCCTTTTCGGCGCCGTTTTCCAATTCGGCAATCTGGGCCGTATAGCCATCGAGCAGTTCCATCATGGCCTCGGGCACATCGTTGCTGTTGAAGTTGCCACGGTCACTGTAGGCCAGCACGGCAGGTGCACGGTCGTCACCGGCAACGATGACATAGCCATGGTCCTTCAACTCGCTGTTGAATACATAGTAGGAGGCATGGGTCGTGGCTGTCGATTCGCCCAGGCGGGGCGCTTTGTAGACCGCCTGCAGGTTGGCCGACGGCATGGCCTTGCCGGCCATGAATTCAGCGGCGATAGCACGGGCTTGGTTCTCGTTGATGGCCTCGCCCCAAGCGGTAATGCTGGACATGACCAGGCATAAGGTCGTCAAAAAGTAGAAGGCTCTCTTCATTGGAAATTGTTGAATTAAGGGTTAATAAATTTTTATGACTGCAAATATAGTGTTTTTTTGTCAATAGTTTTGTTCTTTTATGCAATTATCATTATATTTGCAAATCGGTTATATTGCATTAACAATTTATCAATTTCAATAAAAATCACATCGTTATGAAAAAGAGATTACTATTACTGAGAATGACGGCCCTGTTGGTGGGCCTCTCCATGGCTATCGGCGCCAGTGCTGCCGATGTATATGATTTCGCCTACAATAATCTTCAGTTCGTCATCACGGGCAGCACCACGGCCAAGGTGGTCGGCCCTACAATCACAAATCCATCGGGCAGTTGGAATGTGCCTGCCACCGCTACGAACTCAAGCACCGGTATCACCTACACGATTACCGAGATTGGTGATAATGCTTTCAAAAATTGCTCTGCAATCACATCGATGAAGATTGCCGCTGGTGTCACTAAAATCGGGAACTATGCATTCCGTGATTGCACAGGCTTGACCTCTGTCACCTTTCCCGCTACGCTTACCACATTAGGATATTATGCGTTTAGGGGGTGTTCAAGTCTGCAGCAGGTGGCGCTGCCTGACGGCCTCACCAGTATAGGACTTGATGCTTTTGCCCGTTCGGGACTAAAGAATGTTGTTGTTCCCAATTCAGTGACATCTTTGGGGTCTGAGGCGTTCTACTATTGTGACCAACTGCAGTATGCGGTATTGTCGGACCATATTACCTCAATCAATCAGAGGGTATTCCAGGGATGTACCAGCCTCACTGGAGTGGCGATTCCCAGTTCTGTCACTTATATTGACGCGGCGGCATTTAAAGATTGCCCAAGCCTTTCCAGGGTGGTGATTCCCCAAAGTGTCACATCTATACAAATGGATGCTTTTGCGGGGACTACGGCATTGACCAGCGTGACCTGCTTCGCGACCACCCCTCCTGGCCTGTACAATTCCGCTGTTTTCTCCAACACGACCTACAACAATGCCACGCTCTATGTGCAGCCGAACTCCCTGAGCGCTTATCAGAGTGCAGTGGGGTGGCAGAATTTCATCAACATATCTGGAACGGCCTCCTATGACTATGATGCGGCGTTGAATGTCTCAGGCGGAACGATTCATTTCACGAGCAGCAGCGATTATCCCTGGTCCGTTGAGACCGAAGGTGGCCGCGACTATGCCAAGTCAGGCAATGCGGGTGTTGCAAGCAGCACATCGACGCTGACGGCCACCGTCAATGTGGCGATGGCTTCCACCTTGTCCTTTGACTTCAAGGCCTGGGGCGAGGGGGTGAATACAATCTACGATAAGTGCGTTTTCTCGATTGACGGCACGGCCCAGTTCACCTACGGCGCCTTTGACAACGACTGGATGACCTATGAGGTGGACATCCCCGCGGGCACCCACACGCTCACCTGGTCCTATACCAAGGACAGCAGCGTCAACCCAACAGGTGACTACTTCGCCATTGACAATGTGGGCATCAGAGTCTCGCTTAATCAAGCCCTTAATGTCGCGGGTGGCGACATCAACTTTGTCAGCGAGGGTGATTATCCCTGGATTGGAGTACAAGAAGGGAACCGTGTATATGCCATGTCGGGCAATGCGGGTGTCGCAGGCAGCACATCGATGCTGACGGCCACCGTCAATGTCTCGAAATCGTCGATCCTGTCCTTTGACTTCAAGGCCTGGGGCGAGGGGGTGAATACTTACTACGACCAGTGCATTTTCTCGATTGACGGAACGCCTCAGTTCACCTACGGCGCCCATGACAACGGCTGGGAAACCTATCAGGTGGATCTCGCCGCTGGCACCCACACGCTCACCTGGTCCTATATCAAGGACGGCAGTGTCAACCCCGAGGGTGACTATTTCGCCGTTGACAATGTGAGAATCAGGGAAAAAACCGCTATGCGTGGCGATGTAAACAGCGACGGTGAGGTAGACATCAACGATGTCACGAAACTCATTAACCACCTGCTGACCGGTGATGCAACTGGAGTTGACCAGGCTGCTGCCGATGTGGACTACAATACCGAGGTGGATATCAACGATGTCACCGCGCTCATCAACTATCTCTTGACTGGTGCCTGGCCGACACCAACATTCACGGTGGGCGGCGTGACCTTCAAGATGATTCCCGTCAGTGGTGGCACTTTCATCATGGGGGCCCGCGATGGCGAGCCCTCTGCCGGCAGTTACGAGAAGCCGCCCCACCAGGTGACCTTGTCAAGTTTCTCCATCGGTGAGACCGAGGTGACCCAGGCGTTGTGGCTTGCTGTGATGGGAACCAACCCGAGTAATTTCACCGGTGATTTGAACCGTCCTGTAGAAAAGGTGTCTTGGGGTGACTGTCAGACTTTCATCACCAAGTTGAACCAGATGACGGGCGGGAACTTCCGCCTTCCCACCGAGGCCGAGTGGGAGTTTGCGGCACGGGGCGGCAACCAGAGCGTTGGTTACATATATGCCGGCAGCGACACCCCGGACGATGTGGCATGGTTCGATGAGAACTCAGGCAGCACTACGCATCCCGTAGCCCAGAAGCAGGCTAATGAGTTAGGCCTGTATGACATGTCGGGCAATGTCTCAGAGTGGTGCTCGGACTGGTATGACTCTGATTACTACAGCGTTTCCCCGTCGGTGAACCCCACAGGGCCTGAATCGGGTTATCAGCGCGTATCCCGAGGAGGTAACTTCGATAACGCTGCTATTTACGTCAGAGTGGCTTTCCGCAACAATCCCACCCCAGGTACCGTTCGGGATTATCAGGGTTTGCGCCTAGCCCAGTAAAACAGGATAGCAGGCTATAAAAACCACAATAGAGGGAGCGCGCCGATACTGGCGCGCTCCCTCTATTGTCCAGGTGGCGGTATCGCCGGCGATTACGGGCGGCACAGCAACAGGAGCGCACGGGCGCGGTGCAGGCGCCATGCCGTGCCGTAGATGCTGTCCTCGTCGCCGTAGAGCGACATCAGCGTGTAGTTGGCCAGAGCGCTGACGATGGCGCTTTTCAGGTCGCTGGCCAGCGACAGCAAGGGGCGCTTGCTCACCTCGATACCCAGCACGATGTTCTGGTGCTCCAGGTCGAAGTTGATGTTACGGCTCACGAGGTAGCCGCTCATGCGTGACAGCAGGTCGTCAAGACCCTCACGCACGCGGCGGTCCACGATGGGTTCATTACTCGGGTTCACGCCCCATGCGGTGGCGTTGGCTGCGGGGTGCCAGGTCCCCTCGGTGTAGATGGCTTGCTGGATGTCATCCAGGTCGATGACGATGTCGATGCGGTATTTCATGGTAGTTTTGTCAACGCAGGGCGCGGGTGCGGCTTGCAGGACAGATTTTGGTCAGGGCGGTCGTCGGTGAGATGAAGAAGCGAGAGGCGCGGCAGTGCTCCAGCACATGGTCGATGGCTTTCTCGATACTCAACCCGCGCTTTGTCAGCACGCCCACGCGTTGTGTGATTTCAAGCCACATTAGGCGGCGCAGGCGGTTTTTGGCGAAGCCCTTGTCCTCGATGTTGCGGTAGGTGCGGGAGCCGTTGCCTCTCTTCTGCTCGCTGTTGAGCAGGTGGCACACACACCGGTAGGCACGCTCGTGGTTCACATGGTAATGGGGATGGCCGTTGGCAATTGTGAATTCCACTGCTGCGCGACGCGCCTGCCTGTGGTCCATGCCTCGCTCGAGAAAGGCATCCAGTGTAGCATGATACAGTGCCAGGAACTCTTTGTCCCGTCGTTGGCACAATTCTCGGTGTTCAATTTGTGATTGCATGTCGTTCATGGTATAAATCTTTAAAAATGGTAAAACAATAATTTCGTGTTGCAAAATTACAACATTATGGGTGTTTTGTCAATAGTGTTAACAATATTTCACATCTCGTGAAATGCAGAACGACAGTGTTGCCGCCGATGTACAATGTCCGGCAATGACATCGAGTGTCTGCCGGACATGATTCCTTAATGATGGCCGCATGGGCCGTTATCAAAAAAATAGCAATGGTCAAGAATAGGTCCCCCGATTGAGGGTACCTGGGCGTCACTTGTAGTACTGCTCCTCGGTGGGATTGATGAGGATCAGTGAGGCGGCAGGCACAGCGACAACAGCGGTGTCGCCCTCGATGATAAACGGGTCGTTGTCCATCGTCGAACCGCGCCCTTTCCACACGCTTAACTCTCCGCCCTTGAAATCATGGGCGGCTCGGAATTCTATCAGCGCTACATCGGCACTGTCGGGGGGGAAGCAGGATTTCCCCATCTGATACAGGACGATGATCTTGGTATCGCTCTTGTCGCTATAGGTGAGCGACATGCCCAGGCTCTTGCTGTATTTCGTCACCCTCATGTCCTCGATGGTCAACCCCTCGGGAACGGTGAGGTTGAACTGCATGCCGCGGCTGATGTCCTCATTGACCAGGGTGACGGGAATGGTGACAGTGGAATCAGGGGCGATTTCAAAGTCCTGTATAATCAGGCGGTTGCTTTGAGCCATTGCGGTGGCTGCTGCCAGCAGCGCGCACAATGCCATCAGGAAATGTCTTTTCATCATTCTGTTCGGTGGTTGGTGGTTGCACTTGGCGCAAAGGTATAAAAGATTTCCGAATCTCAAAGCACTGAACCCTCAATTCACGGCATAAAAGAATAGGGGACCCACCCGTGGGCGCTATGTCAAGGGCTCATGATGACCCCGATTAAACTTCTGGCCACAATAGCGGTCTAAAAGTGGAAAAATTAACTAAATGGCTACAGCAATGAAAAAATTATTGACCATGGTATTGCTGATGGTGGCAGTCGTGCTGCCTCAGCAGGTTTCGGCAAGGGACTTCAGCAAGGAGACCCTCAACTATGAGATTGTCTATCACTGGGGCATGATTTGGAAGCATGCTGCCGACGCGTCGCTGAGCATCCGCAAGACCAACGACGGGTACTTTGCACAACTCACTGGCAGGACCCGCTCGTGGGCCGACAAGGTGTACCCTGTGCGCGATACGCTCAAGTGCACCATGAATGCCAATCTCAAGCCCTTGCGCTATGAGAAGCTGACCCATGAGAAGGATTACTATGCACGCGATGTCATCAAGTTCTCCTACAACCATAGCCACACCAGCGCACACTGCACGCGATATCGCAAGAGTGGTAACACTTCCATCGACTTGAGTGCCAAGACCCAGGCCTATGACATGTTGAGCGTGTTCTACATGTTGCGCAACCTGGACTTTAACGAGTTGAGCCGCAATAAGAACTACACGACCGTCATATTCTCAGGAAAAGAGAAAGAGTACCTGACCATCAACTATAAGGGAGTGGAAACCATCAAGATGCGTGACGGCACTAAGCGCAAGGCCTACAAGATCGCCTTCTCCTTTACCCAGAAAGGTGGTAAAAAGTCCAGTGACAGCATCTCAGTGTGGCTGTCGACCGAAGATAGCCGCATCCCGCTGCTGCTGGTGGGTAAACTTCCCGTGGGCGAGGTCAAGTGCTATTACAAGGGTTAACCGATCAGGCCCTTACATTAAGCATCTACTGTCCTAAATCACACCAATAGTGTGCAATTTAGGACAGTAGATGCTTAATTGCGGATTTTTTAGTATTTTTGTGGCAATAAAACAGACCTATTTTTCTGAAGTTACTATGCGAAACATCGTTCTGACAGCGCTTTGTGCCTTATCCTTGGCGGCGTCGGCCCAAGTAGTGACACTGGACTCGTGCCGTAACATGGCCCTGCGCAACAACAAGGAAATCCAGCAGGCTTCTCTTGCCATCGACAAGGCTGGCTACCAGCGTAAGGAGGCCGCTGCTGCCTATCTGCCGCAATTTGACCTCACGGCAGGCTACATCTACAATTCCCGCAAGATGTCGCTCATCAAGGAAGACCAGATGCTGCCCACCAAGTCGTTTAACATGCAGACGGGCACCTATGACTACAACCTGGTCATTGACCCGCGCACTGGAGCACCGCTGCAGGTCAACGGACAGTATGTGCCATCGACTGTGGCACTGCTCCCCAAGAGCGGACTCACCTTCAACACCCACAGCCTGATGGGCGGAGCGCTGACGGTGACCCAGCCCATCTACATGGGCGGCAAAATCACGGCCATGAACCAGATAACCGGTCTCGCCGAGCAGCTCGCCCGCGAGATGCGTGAGAGCAAGGTCGAGGATGTCATTTACAGCGTGGATGCCGCCTACTGGCAGGTCGTCTCGCTGTGCGCCAAGCAGAAACTGGCCCGCAGCTATGTCGACCTGGTACAAAAACTCGATGATGATGTCAAGGTAATGGTGAATGAGGGTGTCGCCACCCGTGCCAACCAGCTTGCCGTGGATGTGAAACTCAACGAGGCCCATGTGGACCTGACCAAGGTGGACAACGGCGTTACACTCTCGCGCATGCTCTTGGCGCAGCTTTGCGGCTTGCCCGTCAACACCATGATGACGCTGGCCGATGAGGGACGCGATGAACTGGACCTCGCTCTTGCACCGTCCAACTATAATCTCGATGAGGTCTTTGACAAGCGCCACGATGTGCGCTCTCTGGAGCTTGCCACCAGGATTTATGACCAGCAGGTCAAGGTGGCCCGCAGCGAGATGATGCCCAAACTCGCCGCTGTAGCCGCCCTGCATGCAACCAATCCCAACAGCTACAATGGCTTTGAGAACCGTTTCGGCGCCGCATTCAGTATTGGGGCGACGATTCAAGTCCCCTTGTGGCACTGGGGCGGGCTGAGCAACAAGGTCAAGGCGGCTCAGGTCGAGGCCGATGTCAAGCGCCTGGAACTTGACGATGCCAAGGAGAAAATCGCTCTGCAGATCAGCCAGGCCGCTTTCAGCTACCAGGAGGCCTTCAAGACCTATGAGGCCACCAAGGCCAATCTGGCTCAGGCCGACGAGAACCTGCGCATTGCCGGCATCGCCTTCAAGGAAGGCATGGGCACCATCGACGATGTGCTCACCGCACAGACCGCCTGGCTCAAGGCTAACAGTGAGAAAATCGATGCCGAAATCAATGTGCAGCTCACCCATGAATACCTCGACAAGGTGATGGGAACCATGAGTTACTGATTCCAATCCCCCCTATAGAAATCTAGAGCATCTAGAAAATCTAGAGCATCTAGTTAAAAATAACTGAAACATCAATTACAACTCAATCATATGGAAAAAGACGAACAGAGAACTGTGGTCCGCAAGAAGGACAAAGCGTTGCTGGCAGCCTTGGCAGTGTTTGCCCTGGTGATGGCATGCATCGCCGTGGTGGGCATCCTGCTCATCCATCCCGCCGACGCCACGACACAAGGTCAGGCCGAGTGTGACGCAGTGCGCGTGAGCGGCAAGTTGCCCGGACGCATCGTGCGATTCTATGTCCACGAGGGTGACACCGTGCACAAGGGTGACAAGCTGGTGAGCATCTACTCCAGCACGGTCGACGCCAAGTACTACCAGGCCAAGCAGATGCAGGAAGCAGCCGCTTCCCAGAACCAGAAGGCCGAGAAGGGTACCCGTGACGAGTTGAAGCAGAGTGCCTATAATGTATGGCAACAGGCTATCGCAGCACAGACCATTGCCGAGAAGACCTACCAGCGTGTAGAGAACCTCTACAACCAGGGCGTCGCCACCCAGCAGAAACGCGACGAGGCCAAGGCCGCCTATGATGCCGCAACGGCTCAGGTCAAGGCTGCCAAGGCACAGTATGACATGGCTGTGAAAGGCGCCCAGCAGGAGGACAAGAACGCATCCAAGAGCATGGCCAACGCCGCCCGCGGCAGCGTCATGGAGGTAGAGAGCCTGCTCGAGGACCAGGTGCTCGTGGCGCCCTGTGACGGCGAGGTCAGCGAGATTTACCCGCAGGAGGGTGAACTCGTGGCCATGGGCACGCCCATCATGTCGATTGCCAAGTTGGACGACATGTGGGTAAGTTTCAGTGTGCGTGAGGAGATGCTCAACGACCTGCCCATGGGCAAGGAAGTGCCCGTGCGCATCCCCGCGCTGAACAACCAGGCCACCACGATGTTGGTCTATTATATCCACGACATGGGCAGTTATGCTGTCTGGCAGGCCGCCAAGGCCCAGGGTCAGTATGACAGCAAGACCTTTGAGGTGAGGGTGCGTCCCACCGTCAAGGTGCCCAACCTGCGTCCCGGCATGTCGGTGATTTTAGAGAAAAAGTGATCCGTCAGGTCAGTAATCCGTCACTTTGTTTTAAATGAAGATGTTAATGAAATACATTGGTCGTTCGTTCAAGCGCGGGTGTGTCCAACTCGTGCGCCGGCCCATGTATTTCCTGCTGATTGTCATCATGCCGCTGCTGTGCTCCTGGTTCCTGCTGGACCTGATTAAGGACGGCTCGGTGCAGCGCGTGCCCGTGGGCATCGTCGACCTGGACAACAGCAGCCTGTCGCGCCGCATCTCGCGCAACCTGAACGGTTTCCAGCAGGTGAACATCTGCCAGCGCTACAACAACTTCGCCGAGGCGCGCGATGCCGTGCAGCGCGGCGAGGTGCTGGGTTTCTTCTTCATCCCCGACAACCTGGAGGAGGATGCGCTCGGCGGCCGTCAGCCAGTGGTAAGTTACTATGTGAACTATGCCTACTACGCTCCAGGCTCGATGCAGTACAAGGGCTTCAAGACCATCTCGATGCTCGTCAACGGCGGCATTGTCCAGACGGCCTTGCGCACGGTGGGTGTGCCCAACCAGCAAATCGAGTCGACACTGGTTCCCTATCAGACCCATGTGCACATGATCGGCAACCCGTTCACCAACTACGACTACTACCTGAACAGCACTTTCATCCCATGTTTCTTGTCGCTGTTCATCTTGCTGGTGACGGCGTTCTCGCTGGGTCTGGAGTTGAAGTCGGGCCTGAGCCGCCAGTGGCTCAAGAACTCCGGCGGAAGCATGTTCCTGGCCCTGGTGGGTAAACTCGTGCCGCAGACGGTGTTGTTCACCGCCGTGGGCTGGTTCGTCCAGTTGATGATGTTCCGCTACTACGATTTCCCGCTGAACTGCAACCCGTGGAACATGCTCATCGCGATGTTCCTGCTCGTGGTCGCCAACCAGAGTTTTGCCGTGCTGATGTTCTGCTTCGTGCCCAACTTCCGCTACGGCACGATGCTGTGTACCCTGCTGGGTATGGTATCGTTCTCGTTCACGGGCTTCTCGTTGCCTCAAGAGGCGATGTATCCGTGGGTCGAGGCCTTAGGATTTACCGTGCCCGTCAAGTACTACTTCCTGATCATGGTTGACCAGGCATTGAATGGCATCGACATCTATTATTCAAGAGTTTATTATGCGGCACTCATCGGATTCACCATCCTGCCCATGCTGCTCTCGTGGCGGTTGAAGAAGGAGTGCATGAATCCCGTGTATGTGCCCTGATGATATGAGTGAGAAACTGAAACATAGCCGACTGTTCCTGTGGTGCATACAGGTGTTGAAGGTGTGCGGCCGCGAGTTGATGCTCGTGTTCCGCGACCAGGGTGTGGTTATCTTCTTCCTGGTGCTCAACGCGCTCTATCCCGTGCTGTACGCCTTGATCTACAACCCCGAGGTGGTGCGCGACGAGCGTGTCGTTGTCGTCGATGACAACCGCACTGCCATGAGCCGCGACCTGGTGCGCCGCATGGACGCCACCCAGGAGGTGGCTATTGCCGGTTATGCCGCCAACATGCAGGAGGCCCAGGAGGCGATGCACCGCAAGGCGTGCTACGGCATCCTGTACATCCCGCGCGACTTCGCCCAGAACATCGGGCGTGGTGAGCAGGGCCATGTGTCGCTGTACTGTGACATGAGCGTGATGATGCGCTACAAGGCGATGTTCACCGCGTTGACCGGCGTCACCCAGGCCATGGGTGGCGAGAGGATGGCTGCCGTCGTCGAGCCTGTCATCAGCATGAGCGGCGCCATTGTCGAGAACCGCCAGGTACCTGTGGGCAACCCGGCCATGGGTATCGCCAGCGCCGTTCTGTTGTTCATCCTGCCGCTGGTGCTGCAGCAGAGCATGATACTGGGTATCGCCATGCTGCACGGCGGCAGCATCGAGCGTCGCCGCCGCAGCGGCGGACGCGACCCGCTGGCTGTGGAGGCCAGCCCTGGAGCCACTATCGTCGGCAAGATGATGTGTCACCAGATCATCTATGTCATTCCCGTCATCTATGTGCTGCACTATGTGCCGCTGATGTTCGGTTTCCCGCAGTACGGCAACCTGCTGCACATTATTTGCCTGGCCGTGCCGTTTATCGTGGGTGTGTCGTTTATGGGGCAGACATTGTCGGCCGTCGTCAACGAGCGCGAGAGCGTTTTCCTGCTGTTCGTCTTTTCGTCGGTGGTGTTTGTCTTCCTGGTTGGCGTGTCATGGCCGCGCTACCTGATGTCGAGGTTGTGGTATGTTGTGGGCGACTGTGTGCCCAGCACATGGATGGCCAATGGTTATGTGCTCATGCAGACCAACGGTGCGACCCTCTATCAGGTGCAGCACCACTACTGGATGCTGTGGCTCCAGTTGCCGGTGATGTTCATCCTGGCCTATGTGGTCGAGCGCTTCATCAACCGTCGCCGCTACCGCTCATGGATTGCCGCCAGCGAGGATAACCCCAGCATCCTCACCCGCATCGACCTGGCCAAGAACGGCGTGGGATGATTTTGGTTAGGAAATAGGAATTAGGAGTTAGGGGGTAATCTGGATGAGATTTTCACGAAGAATTGGTTGAGGAGATTACATATCCCGGCGGCACGAGGGTGCTGGTGTGGCGGCTTGACGAGGAGGCGCCGCAACTGCTGTTGCTGTGCCGTCAGGAAGGGATTCCCGTTGAAGACTTGGTGGAACTGCCGGTCAAGCGGCAGCGAGAGAAGGCGGCCGAGCGGCTGCTGATGTGCCATGCTATGGGGCACCCCGTGACCTTGTCACACACACACCAGGGAGCACCTGTGGTCGATGGGCTTGAAGGCCTCAACATCAGCATCACCCACACGATGCACCTCGTGGCGCTGGCGCTCAATGACAGTGCTGTTATCGGCTTGGATGCCGAGCTGGCCGACCGCCAGCAAGTGTTGCGTGTGCGGGATAAGTTTCTCAATGCCGGCGAGCAGCAGTTCATCTCCCCCGACAATCAGCAAGCCCACATCATCGCGTGGACGGCCAAGGAGGCTGTCATCAAGGCCGAGCGCAACAGCGCCATCGACTGGACCGGGGGCATCTGCCTGGAACCCTTCACCGTTGGAGATGACGAAACTGTTATTCTTGCCAGCTGCGGCGACCGCCGTTACCGCTTGACCTGTCGCACGATGGCGGGCCACTTCATCACCGTTGCCATGCCGCTCATCAGGTAATCACACACCCACCGTGCAATAAAAAAGGTCAAAAATCGTTATAAGGTTAAAAACCAAACCTGATAAGAAATATGATGAGATATTTCGTCCGCATGATTGTGTCCGTTCTGGTGCTGGCAGGTTCAGCTATCAGCGCGTACCCATTGGACAAGAGTTACTATGCCGAGAGCAGCAAGTTGGCTACGGGCAAGTGGGTCAAAATCTCGGTGATGGAGAGCGGTATCTACCAGATTACTGCCGACGATATACGCAACTGGGGTCTGGGCAGTGACCTGTCACAGATTCATGTGTTCGGTTATGGCGGCGCTCCGCTCAGCGAGACGATGCTTGGCGACAACTATGCCGATGACCTGCCACAGATGCCCGTGGTGCGCACCGAGGGCCGGCTCCTGTTCTATGCCCAGGGACCCGTGACTTGGAAAAACTTCAGGAGCGGAGCACTCACTCACCTGCAGGTGCAGCACCCTTATGCTATCTCGGGCTGCTACTTTGTGACCAACGACAGCCGCTTCAGCGACATCGAAATCCCCAAAGCCGACAATGCCCCGACGGGAACGCCCGTTTCAACCTATGTTGAGCGTCTCTACCATGAGCAGGAAATCAGCAATCCCGGTGAAACGGGCCGCGTGTTCCTGGGCGAGAGCTTCATCTCTAACCGAAGCCAGACTTTCAAGTTCAAACTCGACGGATTGGTCGAGGGCAGCCCCATTAGGACTTATACCGTGTTTGCAGCACAGACTGTAGGCTGCACAAGTTCAATCGAGATGAGTTACAACGGCCAGGCCTTGCCGGTGACCAGTAATGATATCATTGCCAAGAACAGTTCCTTGCAGCATGACCATTACCAAACCACATCGCCTTACATCAAGACCTTGACCCTTGAGGGCACCGATGAGTTGAACCTCACGGTCAACTACGCCTGTTCGGGAACGGTCAACATGGCCCGCCTCGACTTCATTACTGTGAACTATACTTGCAACTTGGCCCTGCGCGGCGCAAGCCTTGCCTTTGGCGTTCAGGATGCAAGCACCAATAAGTGTTATCGCATGGGCAATTGCAACGGCACGACACGCGTGTGGGATGTTACCAGCCCTTACGCTCCCCTGCAATTGAATGCCACTGGCAGTGAGGGCACGCTTACCTTCAGCCCCGCCAACGATGGCCGCCGGGAGTTTGTGGCATTTAATGAGTCAGACACTTACCCCCATCCTGAATTCTTGAGCGAGGTGGACAACCAGGACATCCACAGCGAGCCTGTCCCCGACATGATTATTCTCGCGCCGAGTGCCTACCTTGACGAGGCCAGGCGTGTCGCCGATTTGCATGAGCGCTATGACCATTTCAATGTCCTCGTGCTCGACCACGAGAAGGTCTTCAACGAGTTCTCCAGCGGCACTCAGGACGCAATGGCCTACCGCCGTCTGTGCAAGATGTTCTATGACCGTGGCACCGATGAGAACGGCCACAGGCTGGGTTATCTGCTGCTGATGGGTGGCGGCAGTTACGACAACCGTCTGGTGGGTACCGATGCCGGCATTCTCAATTATCCACGACTGCTCACCTGGCAGAGCGAAGCCAGCAGCCAAGAGGATACCTCAATCTCCACCGATGACCTCTTCGCCTCTCTGGAAGACGAGTCAGGCAGCTCCTATAGCGATAAGCTGAGCATTGCTGTGGGCCGCATGATTGCCAAGAGCAAGAGCGAGGCCCGCACACTGGTCAACAAGCTTGTGAAATATGTCACCAAGCCCGATTACGGCGCTTGGAAGAATCAGGCACTCATGGTTGCCGACGATGAGAACAAGGCCATTCACATGAGCCAGGATACAACCATGGTGCAAGCCGCCCGCAGGAATGGCGGTGCCGACATCGTGTTCAACCGTGTCTACATTGATGCCTTCAACGCAGTGAGCGAGGGCGGTTCGCGCTCTTATCCCGATGCTCGCGCCAAGATGTTCAACACCTTGAGCGAGGGTGCACTCTGGTGGAATTATATCGGCCATGCCAGCACCCAGAACTGGACCGGTGAGGGCTTGATGATGCGATCCGATGTCGAGAGCCGACTCTTCTACCGTCACAAACCTGTGCTGTATGCCGCAACTTGCGAGTATACCCGTTTCGACAACTCGGTGTTGTCAAGTGGTGAGCGCATTTTCCTCAATGCCAACGGTGGCGCCATCGCTGTGATTTGTCCCGCACGATTGGCCTATATCCACGAGAACGGCGCATTGTCTTCCGAGATGGGCCGATATGTGTTCTCGCGTGACGACAAGGGACTGCCGCAGCGAATCGGTGATATCGTCCGCCTGGCCAAGAACAGCGTGGCTGCTTACTCCGATAACCGCCAGCGCTTCTACCTGTTCGGCGACCCGGCGATGCGCCTGGCATGGGCCCCCTACATGGCCGTGGTTGAAACCATCAACGGCGAGCCTGTCACCAGCACCGACATGCCTGTGTTCAAGGCACGCCAGCAAGTCGAGTTCGGAGGCAGGATTGTGGATTGGAACGGCAATCAGATGACCGGATTTAACGGTTCCATCGTTTCTACCTTGTTTGATGCCGAGCAGTCCATCACGACCCACGGCTATGGTAGCGAAGGCGCTGAATTCACCTATGAGGACCGTGCCAATCGTTTGGCTATCAATGTGGATACCGTGGTCGGCGGCAACTTTACCGTGCGCGTCATCATCCCCAGCGAGGTGAACAATGAATATGACAACTACAGGCCGGCACTGCTCAACCTGTATGCCTATGACAGCAGCGACACGCTCGAGGCCAAGGGTGCTAATAGCAATTTCTACATCTACGGCTATGAGGACGAACTGGTGGCCGACACCATCGGTCCCAGCATCATTGTGATGAACCTTAACGATGACAACTTCACCGAGGGTTGCCAGGTGAATGAGTCCCCGCTGCTGCTGGCGACCGTTGCCGACGACAGCGGTGTCAACTTCTCATCGGCAGGCATCGGTCACAGCATGTCGTTGACGCTCGATGGCACTACCAGTTTCAATGATCTGGTAAGTTACTACACGCCAGCTTATGCCGAGCAGGGTACCCTGGGCAACATCACCTATCAGCTGAGCGACCTGGCTCCCGGTCCCCACACCCTGCGACTGCGCGTGTGGGATGTGTACAACAATGTGGGCGAGAAGACGATAACCTTCAATGTCGTCAATGGCTTGGCTCCCGAGATTGCCGATGTCTATTGCGCTGCCAATCCCGCGAGTGTAGAGACTTCTTTCTATGTGAAGCACAACCGTCCCGATGCCGTGATGACGGTGACCATCGAGGTCTTTGACCTGATGGGGCACCTCGTGTGGAACACGACTCAAGCGGGACGCAGCGATATGTACACAACAACGCCTGTCACATGGGACCTGACCGACTCCTCGGGCCGTCGTGTGCCCCGCGGCATCTATGTCTATCGTGCGACCATCACGACCGATGGCGTCAAGGAAGCCACCAAGGCTAAGAAACTAGCAGTCACTGGCGAGTGATATACTCACTCATCTTCAAGACATAACATTTGTTAAAAAATGGGCCCGTTTTTAATAAAATGGGCCCGTTTTTGTTTGTTGTAAGAAAAATTGAGGTAAATTTGTCGGTTAATTGCATCGTTATACGCTGAAATGAACAAGATTAACGACAACCGAACCATCCTGCCGGAGCCTACCATCAGGCGCTTGCCCTGGTATTTGTCCTATGTGCGCATGCTTGACAACCTGCATGTCGAGTATGTGTCATCAACACAGATTTCCAAGGAGCTGAATGTGCAGTCATCACAGATTGCCAAGGATTTGTCGTTTCTCAACATCCGTGGCAAGACGCGCATCGGGTATGAAGTGAACAGCCTGGTGAGCGAGCTTGAGGATTTCTTGGGATTCAACCGACAGCACGACGCTGTGGTAATCGGTACCGGTAGTCTTGGCACGGCTTTGATGCAGGATCACGGTCTGGTAAACTACGGGCTGAACATCGTCGCGGGCTTTGATGTGCGCAGCGAGGTCATCGGGCAGAGCGTGGGCGGTGTGCCCGTCTTTGCCATCGATGAGTTGGCCGCTTGGCAGCATGAGCATGGAGTTTCAATCGCTATCCTCACTGTGCCGGTCGAGCGCGCACAGGAGACGGCCGACTTGGCCATCGCCAGCGGTATGACAGCCTTGTGGAACTTCACGCCTTATCGCATCAAGGCGCCCGAGGATATTGTGATCGCTAACACTTCAATCTATGCCCATCTGGCCATCATCTATAACAGGATGCACCAGACGAGCATCGACATCGATAATCATCAGGGTTGAACCCTGTGTGAGATATGGGAGGGATAATGTGACATGAAGGTCATTGGATTTACAGGAAATTACGGCGAACAGCCGGCTGACTTCCAGAGTTATCTCATGGCCGATTCGTCCATTCTGTTCTCGGGAAGGCCGTTTTTTCTGCCCGACTATGCGCAGCGTTTTGTAGCGGTTCCCTCCATTGTGGTGCGCACCAGCAGGTTAGGCAAGTGCATCGCGCCCAAGTTTGCCCATCGCTACTGGGATGCCTTCACGGCGGCCTTTAGCGTGATGGCCGTGGACGGTGACCAGCCGGCCCTGTCGGCGTTGGACCGTGCGTTTGATGGCTCCGCCATGGTGGGCGATTGGGTCGAGGCAACGAGTGTTGCCGATCCGCTGCATCAGCCTGTCGAGGTGATGATCGACGGCACTGTAGTGTCGAGTTATTGCCTGGCCGATATGCAACACCCGCTCGACCGGATGCTTGCAGGCGTGAGCACCCGATGCAGCATCAAGATGGGCGACCTGCTGTTTACCGGCGACGCCGGGCCACAGCACACCCTCGTCCCGGGCAACAGGCTCACGGCGACGGTGGACGGCCGCCAGGTGCTGGATGTGAAAGTGAAACTATGACACTCGCCGTCGCTCGTCGATGGCAATCAGGTCTGGCAAAGATTAGATATTGAGATTAAGAAAACAGCCACAGTTTAGAATAAACTATAAACAATAAATATGAGCAAACTGACTAAACTTCAACTCGCCTGCACCGCATTGATGGTCCTGTGTCTGTCCATCACGGCCAGCGCGTTCAATGTGTCGCACTATGCGACAAAATCCAAACTAGCCACCGGCACTTGGGTGAAGATAATGATTCCCGAGAGTGGCGTGTATGAAATCACTTATGATGAACTGCGGGAAATGGGTTTCAACAATCCTGCCAAGGTCAAGATTTACGGCGCTGGCGGTTTCCGCATCAATGAGGTGCTCAACGGACAGGCCCCTGATGATTTGATCAGCACGCCGTTCATCCGTATGGATGACAAAATCTGTTTCTATGGATGTGGCCCCATTCGCTATTCCATCAGTGACGCAGCCACGATTCCTCACTTCACGCGTGTCTTTAACCCCTATTCACAGGTGGGTTGCTACTTCCTTACCGAGAATAACAATTCCGACTTGAACCCCACACAGCGCACGCCGGTTGTTGTCAGCAATTATGTGGACAAGGTCACGAGTCTGGATTTCTTCCACCACGAGAAGGAACTTGTGTCGTTGACCAACTCGGGTAAGGACATGCTGGGAGAGGACTTCTCATCGGGTCACCTCATGGTGGATTTTGACCTGCCCGGCATTGCCGACAGCACGATTATTGTCTACACCACGCTGGCTGCCAATGCGTCTAACATGTGCTATGCCAACGCGATTATCCATAGTGGCGGTGAGGCTGATACCACATCGTTCCCAATGTCAACATCTCGCATATATGTGCCGGGTGGTGAGTATGTGCTGTACAACTTTGCCTCGCCTTTCGGAAGGCTGAAATTGAAAAACCCGGCCGAGCATGGTTACTTTCAGCCGCTCCTGACAACCAATTCCGACACAATTGAACTGACGACGACGGTAGCCATGCTGGACCAGTTCATTATCACCTATGACCATTACAATGTAATCGGTGATAACCCCGAGAACCAGTTCACAATGGGCTTTGGTGTTACCCAGGGTAATGAGCGCTTCATGATGCCGGATGCACCTGGCAGTATGGTGGTATGGAATATCAACAGCCCGAACAATCCTATACAGATGCCGCTGCAGAGCTATGACGATGCCAGCGGGCAGGGTATGTTCTTCTTCAGCACACACACCAGTTCTTCGTTATATGTGGCATTTGACCCCACCAAGACGCTGAAGAAGATTTCGGGCTTTGAACCCGTCGAGAACCAGAACCTGCACGCCATGGCGGTCCCCGACATGCTCATCATCACCACCAAGGAGTTTATCGAGCAGGCTCAGCGCATTGCCGACCTCCACGCTGCTGTTGACGGCATCGATGTGGCTGTGGTAGACCAGGAGCAGGTGTTCAACGAGTTCTCCAGCGGTACGCGCGACGGTATGGCCTACCGCTTGATCTGCAAGATGCTCTACGACCGCGACAATACCAAGTTCAAGAACCTCTTGCTCATGGGTACCGGTAGCCATGACAACCGTGAGCTGCTCGGACGACACGAGGGACAATTGCTCACCTATCAGAGCGACTGCAGCAACTATGAGGACTTCTCCTTCACGAGCGATGACTTCTTTGGTTTCCTGAACGACAACTCGGGCTCGAGTATCAACGGCGACCAGTTGAGCATTGGCGTGGGACGCATCACCAGCTCCAGCGTCGAAGAGGCACGCAGCGATGTCGATAAGCTCATTGAGTACTATGCCTATCCCGACTATGGCTCATGGCGCAACAGGACGATGGTATTCAGTGACTCTCCCGACAAGGGCATGTATATGTTCCAGGGTGAGGGCTACAAAAACATGATTGATAATGAGTTGGGTACTGGTATGCATGTCACTACGGCCCATAACACAATGTATCCCCGCAGCAATACCGAGACCAACCTGAATATCGAGAAAAGGACCGCGACCGAGGCCAAGCAGCTCATCAGTAACATCTTGAAGGATGGCGTGTACTTTGGTACTTATGTCGGCCATGCAGGTCCCCTGAACTTCAGCAAGCACAATTCCATCTGGACCATGGGCGATGTGGTGAACACCAACTACCGTCACCTGCCCATCATGTCGACTGCTTGCTGCGATGTGGCGCATTATGACAGTGACTCTCGCGGTATTGCCGAGTTGATGTTCCACAAGCGCGATGGTGGAGCCATTGCCTTGTTGACATCGTCACGCATGGTGTATGCCACTGATAACGACCGCCTGAACAGGTTCTTCCTCCAGGCCCTTTTCAACCAGGCCGCCACTGGAGAGTTTACCACGCTGGGCGAGGCTTACAAGAAGTCTAAGACCTCGTTCACTGTTGCCAATACCAACAAGATGTCTTTCCTGTTGCTCGGTGACCCGGCCATCAAGGTGAATTATCCTATCTCACGGTTCAACATCACCAGTGTCAACGGCACCGATGTTACCGGCACCTCCATTGCTTCCATCTCCCCGTTGCAGCGGTTCCAGGTCAAGGC
Organism: uncultured Prevotellaceae bacterium; assembly: GCA_900322135.1. Taxonomy (GTDB): domain Bacteria; phylum Bacteroidota; class Bacteroidia; order Bacteroidales; family Muribaculaceae; genus Sodaliphilus. The sequence goes on along the minus strand of ONYP01000036.1, from coordinate 13,654 downwards.
TCAGGTGGTTGATGCCGAGGGTAACCTTGATACCAGCTTCAATGGCGATGCAACGGTGACGCTCTATGACAAGGAGGACAAGTTCACGACGCTCACGGGCTCGCTTAACAACCAGTCTGTAACTCGTGACATCTACTTCAACCGCGAGAAGTTGGCCGAGGTGACCGGTCGCGTGGTCAATGGCGAGTTCACGGGCTATATCATTGTTCCCCGCAAGGTGATGGCCAAAAACGAGATGGTGATGCTGCGTGTGTATGCACACAAGGATAACACCTCCTACATGGTGAATGGCTTCAGCAAGAGCATCAGGATGTTGGGCTACGACGAGAATCTGGCCATCAACGACACCCAGAATCCCGTCATCACCAACATGTTCATCAACGACGAGACCTCGTTTGCCGATGGCGTTACCGTGAGTGGCAACTCTGTGCTTTACATCTCGGCAACCGACGACCAGGGCATCAATATCCAGTCCAACTCGGGTGATATGGGCATGATGCTTGTCCTGGATAACGGCAAGCCTTCCTATTGCGACATCACCAGCTATGCCACTATGTCCGACGAGGGCAAGCAAGTGGATATCGAGTTCCCGCTGAGCAATCTGGCCGAGGGCCTCCACACGCTCACCTATACCGTATTTGACTTGCTGGGCAACAGTGCCACCCGCACCATCACCTTCATGGTCGGACAGAGCGGAATGGCAACTTTGACGGCCGACAAGTTACCTGCCTATCTGGACAGCGAGGTGAACTTTGACTTTGAGACCAGCCTGTCGCGAATGCCTGAAGTTATTGTACGCGTGACCGACGCCACTGGCAAGCTCGTGTGGATGACCACCACCAGCAGCTTCCCCGTGACCTGGGACATGAAGGACTTGAACGGCAACAAGGTTCCTGGTGGCCTCTACCGCTACTTCGGCACCTATCAAGACGGTTCCAACTACGGTGGCACCCCCATCAACAAGCTCATCGTGCTCGACCCCCTCAAGACGGCTAGCAACTAAGCCGCTTGCTGGACACCGATAAAGCGACGCGCGGGAGAATCAACTCTCCCGCGCGTCCTGCATTTGATGGCCAGGTGCTCATCGACATGGGAGCAGGCCGGTAACCTGCGCCACAGCCGGAGCAACGGCACAAAAAAATATTGCGGCTGTGCCCGATGGCGCAGCCGCAATGCTGTTTCCTTGTAAACGATGTAGTATTACTCGCCGGGAGCGATTGCACCGGTGGGGCAAGCGTCAGCGCAAGTACCGCAGTCCAAGCAGGTGTCGGGATCGATCGAGTAGATGTCGCCTTCCTTGATGGCGTCGGCGGGACATACTGACTGGCAGGTGCCACATGCTACACAGCTATCAGAAATTACATAAGCCATATTAGTACAAATTTAAAGTGAAATAGTTAATAATGCTATAAGTAAACAGTTCGACAAAAGTAGTGCTTTTATTTGAAATGAAAAGCGTTTTTTGATGAATTTTATTGCATGACGGTGATTTTTTGGCGTTTTGACACTCTTTATTCACCGAAATTTTGTACCTTTGATGTTAGACAATCAGGAAAGTTTAATTTGGGAGATGCAAATTCCCGAAATTTTTATCTACCACTATGAACAATATCGACTGGAAAGAAGCGCTGGGCAAAGCATTCAACATGCCCGAGGGCGGGGATGACGCAACGGCACACGATGTAGAACAGCCTGCCCCCAAGGCCGGCGCCCTGCAGCAACAGGGCAGTCAGCGCCTGGACATTGTGCTCGAGCGCAAGGGCCGCGGCGGCAAGCAGGCCACGATAGTCACGGGGTTTGTCTGTGACGACGAGGCGCTCAAGCAGGTGGCTTCGCAGCTCAAGCGCACCCTGGGCGTGGGCGGCAGCGCTCGCGGTGGCGAAATCCTCATTCAGGGCGATTTTCGCCAGCGTGTGCTCGACCAGCTCATTGCCATGGGATTCAAGGCCCGCGTGATTTGAACAATCTTGCGGTTTGGCAAGGTTTCAGTTTCCTGTTGAAATACCCGATACACATCATGAATGACATGAATACCAACAACCCCAAGCGCAACATGCTGGTGATGAAAGCATCGGCAGGTTCGGGCAAGACCTATAACCTGGCGTTGGAATACATCAGGCATTTGCTGTTTTACACCGACCAGGGTGGACAACTGCGTCCTCGTCGGCAGCAGGACGATGAGCGCATCTTGAATGCGCACCGCTTGCTGCTGGCTATCACCTTTACCAACAAGGCGACGGCCGAGATGAAGGACCGCATCGTCAAGGAACTCTATTGCCTGGCACAGGAGGGTGTCGACAGCGACTACCTGGACGGCTTCGTGAAACTGCCCGGCATGACCGAGAAGCGGGTGCGTGAACTCGCACGACATGCGTTGAACGAACTGCTGTTTGACTACAGCAATTTCAATGTGAGCACAATTGACTCCTTCTTCCAGAGCGTGCTGCGCAACTTCGCGCGCGAATTGGACCGTGACTTCAACTACGATATCCAGCTCGAGGAGGACTATGCCGTGCGCGTGGCCGTTCATAATTTTCTGCTCTCGTTAGGCAAGGAGGGCAAGCCCACCCAAGTGGACAAGTGGGTAAAGGACTATCAGCAGCACCTCATCCGCGGCGATGTGGAGAAAAAGAAGTGGAAATTCTTTGATGACGGCGGCGAATTGCTGGAGTTTGCAAAGCAGATCAATAGCGAACTGTTCCGTGCCAGCATGAAGGCGGTGCGCGCCTATCTGGGCCGCTATGATTCCGATGGCCGTTACCTGAGCGATTTCAAGAAGATAGGCACATTCAAGGCACGGATGAATACCTTGGTCGAACGCACCCTTGAAGCTAAGACAAACGGGCTCGCTGAGCTGCGCCGGGTGTTGACACCGTATGGCCAAGCAGGCAATCTCAAATACACTTTGAAGACTTGGGTTGGGAAAGAGGATTTGGAGCCTTTCAAGGATGATTTTCTCAAGAGTGTTAACGAGGACAAGATTGTAGGGCAGTTCAGCTCTAAGATTACCGTTGATTCGGCGGTCATTACTCATGTCGTGAGTCTGCTGCAGCAACAGCTCAAGCTGATGTCGCTGACCAAGTTCCTCCAGGACATCGTGGACAACCTGGGACTGCTGGGCCTGTTGGCGATGATTGACAAGTTCCTTGAGGATTACCGTCATGAGACCAACACCATACTCATCGGCGACACCAACGAACTCATCGGCACTGTGCTCGCCAGCGGCTCCGACTTTGTGTATGAGCGCGTGGGCACGACCATCGCCCACTTCATGATTGATGAGTTCCAGGACACGAGCACCAAGCAGTATGAGAACTTCAAGGGGCTGCTCCACGAGAGCCTCGACAGCGGCAATTTCAATATGCTCATCGGTGACGCCAAGCAATCAATCTATCGTTTCCGCAACGCCGATCCGTCGGTGTTCCGCGAGAAGGTGGACACAGATTTCAAGTACGACATTTACCAGCCGCCAAGGGACCCCGACGCTCCTGCCTCGACCAACTACCGCAGCTCCCGACGCATCATCGAGTTCAACAACGCGCTGTTTGCGTTCATGCGTGAGCGCTACAGCAGTGTGCCCACGGTTGAAGCAACCTATCAGGATGTGGAACAGGGATTTCCCGTCGACATTGACGAGAAAAAGGTGCCCGGCTATGTTCGCGTGATGCTTGGTGATTACAAGCGGGTGCTCCCAGGGCAGGGAAACCAAGCCGCCGAGGGGACCGAGGGCAATGCCACCCAAGAGGATGTTGATGCGCTCGAGGTCTTGCCCCACTACCTGCTCAAGTTGCACGAGCGCTACGACTGGGGCAGGATGGGCGTGCTGGTGAACTCCAACCGCGAGGGTAATGACATTGTGGAGTGTATCCTCAACTTCAACCAGCAGACCTCAGGCCCTAGAATCAGCATCATCTCGGGAGAGTCGTTGTTGCTCAACAATTCGCCCATCATTCGCCGCATCATCGCCATGCTGCGTTTCATCGACATCAGTCAGTTCTCAGCTGGCGAGGATGACGACACCGACGAGGTGTCGGCTCCCGAGGACCGCCACGCGCGCCGCATGAGCAGCAAGCGCGAGAGCGACCAGCGGTTGTACAGTTCGATGAATGCTTTTATCAAGGCTGTCACGGCGGCCGGTGACGGTAGCCCGACCGCTAACGGCGATTTACTGGTCAAGAGCCTGACTGCTCAGCCCGGGAACCAGGGCCCAAGCGTCCGGGACTATGCCGCCGAGCTTGCCGCCATGATGCCTTCGGGTTATGAACTCACCACGCTGGTGAGCATCGTCGAGAATATTATCGCTCGATTCAAGAATGACCCAGCGGCAAGTGTCGATGTGAACCGTGAAACGACTTTCCTCATGGCCTTCCAGGACGAGGTGATGAAGTTCTCGTCACAGAACAATGGGGGCAGTGTGCGCGAGTTCCTCAAGTACTGGGATGAGAAGAAGGGAAGGCTGGCGGTTAGCAGCGCCGATGGTGGCAACGCCATCAATGTGATGACCATCCACAAGGCCAAGGGGCTTGAGTTTGACTGTGTTGTCATTCCGTTTGCCAAGTGGTATCTTGATGGAAACGGACAGAACCAAGAGCGTTACTGGATGCCACGCAAGGCCTTCATCGATGTGCTGGAATCGCTGCCCGTGGACGCTGGTGACATCGATGAGGATATTGTGCCGCCGCTGCTCAGTGTGATGAAGAATCACCTCGTCAAGACTGACGAGGACTTCTCGTTGCATGAGATTGCCAAGGACTTTCTCGATAAGCAGCTCATCGACAACCTCATCGACAACCTCAACAAGACCTATGTCGCATTCACGCGTCCCCGCTCCGAATTGCACATTTTTGCCAAATCCTCTGATAGAGTCGACGACTCCAAGCTGGTGACGGGCCTGTTGGGCGATTTTGCCTCCAGTGGTGGTTTGCTCAAGCCCATGAGGGACGGTGATGAGCATTGGTTCGAATATGGGGAGATATCCTCACGCGAGCAGTTAGAGGCGAAACGGCCCTCCAAGAAGGCGGTCGCCTCAAGGGCCGACATTATCTGTTATCCTGTCACCCCGGTGCCGCCGAGCATCAAGGTCCGTCTCGAGAATGCCTCAACAAGACAGATCAAGGCTGGCATCCGTTTGCACAGCATGTTGAGCCGCATCGGCGACAGCAACGATGTGGACCGCGTGATTGCCGATGCTGTCAAGCATGGCATCGTCACCGAGGACCCCAGCGACCTGTGCCGCCTCGAGGTCGTCAATGCGCGTGTGCGGGAACCCATCCTGTCGGGCGAGGGACTGGTCGCTGAATGGTTTGACCCCGCCAACAAGGTCTACAGTGAGCGCACCATTACCACGCCGGGCAAGCATTGGGGTGAGATAGAGAACCTGCGCCCCGACCGTATCGTGCGCCGCCCCGACGGCCAGATTCTCGTCATCGACTACAAGAGCGGTGAGCGGCATGATAGTGATTACTGCCGCAAGATGCGTGATTACATCGACAAGCTGCGCGCCATCTTCCCCGGTAGTCCCATTGCGGGTCGCATCTGGTATGTCACCCTGGGCATCATCATCGCCGAGAACGGCATCATGCTCTAGGCCCTTCCCGTGCTTCGGGCTTGGGCGCTGTTGCAGCGTCACGGGTCACCCGGGGTGCCGACTTCGGCATCGCCTGTTTTATGCCCTCGGGCGGTTATATTTCTAGCAGTTGGATTATGATACACCCTCCTGCACTCTCTTTAATATAGCGCCTGTATCTAAAAACTGGCGGCTGAAAACTGGCAACTTGAAAACTTTTTCGTAATTTTGCAGTTCAATTATAAAACTACGATAGATTATGTCGATTGATAACATACTTGCACAGGCTACCGCACAGGCGGTAATTCCCCGCCGAGAAGATTGTTCCCCAGACGACCAAGAAGGAATTTGAGGGCAACGAGACGATTGTGGTATTCCCGTTCCTGAAGGCGTCGCACAAGGCGCCCGATGTGACGGCTCAGGAGATTGGCGAGCACATGTTGGCTCACTGCGAGGCTGTTGAGAAGTTCAATGTCATCAAGGGCTTCCTGAACATTACCATCAAGCCGTCGTTCTGGACGGGTGTGTTGAAGCATGTTGCCGAGACACCCGACTACGGCTTCAAGGCCACCACCCCCGACAGCCAGTTGGTGATGATTGAATACTCATCGCCCAACACCAACAAGCCCCTACACCTGGGACATGTGCGCAACAACCTGCTGGGCTACAGCCTGTCCAAAATTATGGAGGCCAACGGCTACAAGGTGGTCAAGACCAATATCGTCAACGACCGTGGCATCCACATCTGCAAGTCGATGCTCGCTTGGCTCAAGTGGGGCAACGGCGCTACGCCCGAGTCGACCGGCAAGAAGGGTGACCACCTGATTGGCGACTTCTATGTGGCTTTTGACAAGCACTACAAGGCCGAAATCAAGGAATTGGTCGAGCAGGGTATGAGCCCCGAGGAGGCCGAGAAGCAGGCTCCCCTCATCCAGGAGGCACACGACATGCTGCGCCGCTGGGAGGCTGGTGACCCCGAGGTGCGCGCCCTGTGGGAGAAGATGAACAGTTGGGTGTATGCCGGCTTTGACGAGACCTATCGCCGCATGGGCGTCTCGTTCGACAAGATTTACTACGAGAGCGACACCTATCTGGTGGGTCGCGACACCGTACTCGAGGGTCTCGAAAAGGGCTTGTTCTACCGCAAGGAGGACCAGAGCGTGTGGGCTGACTTGACCCCTGACGGCCTGGACCACAAGTTGTTGCTGCGCAGCGACGGCACCTCGGTCTACATGACCCAGGACATCGGTACCGCCCAGTTGCGCTACAAGGATTATCCCATCGACCGCATGATCTATGTGGTGGGCAATGAGCAGAACTACCATTTCCAGGTGCTCTCGCTGTTGCTCGACAAGTTGGGCTTCAAGTGGGGCAAGGACCTGGTGCACTTCTCCTACGGTATGGTGGAACTGCCCAATGGCAAGATGAAGTCCCGCGAGGGTACTGTCGTCGATGCCGACGAGCTCATGGACGAGATGATTGCCACCGCTACCGACATGGCCAACGAGCCCGGACGCCTGCAGGGTGTGCCCGAGGACGAGCGTGACGATGTGCTGCGCATGATTGGCCTGGGTGCCTTGAAGTATTTCATCCTCAAGGTGGACCCCAGAAAGACCATGCTCTTTGACCCGAGTGAGTCGATTGACTTCAATGGCAACACGGGTCCCTTCATCCAGTACACCTATGCCCGCATCCAGTCGGTGCTGCGCAAGTGCTGCGAGGACTATAAGGCTATGGATATCAGCAAGGTGGCTCCCAACGAGAAGGAGACCTCGCTCATCCAGAAGTTGGCCGACTTCACCATCGTTGTCGCCGATGCCGGCAAGAACTACAGCCCCGCGCTCATCGCCAACTATGTGTATGACCTGGCCAAGGAGTACAACCAGTTCTACCACGACTGCAGCATCCTCAAGGAGCAGGACGAGGCCGTGCGCTGCTTCCGCCAGTTGCTGAGCGAGACTGTTGCCGATGTCATCAAGCGCGGCATGTCGCTGCTGGGTATCGAGATGCCTAACCGCATGTAATGGTTTTGGCACGGAATTTGCAACAAGAAACTAAAGACCGGAAACCAACAAAATGAAATAAGAGATATGGAAAACTGGAATAACAACTACGAGAACGGCTACGGCTACCAGACCGCCGTTCAGGCCGAGAATGAAGCTACGCTGAAGCGCTACATCGCCAGCGTGATGCGTCGTGTGTATGGCAAGATGACCGTGGGTCTGCTAGTGACGGCCCTCGTCTCCTTCCTGGTGGTATCGAGCCAGGCACTGGTCGATATGATATTCGCATCGAGTTTCATCTTTTACGGACTGATTTTTGCCGAGTTGGGCCTGGTGCTTTATCTGAGCGCCCGCATCGACAAGATGAGCTCGACGGCAGCCACCATCGCATTCTATGCCTACAGTGCATTGAACGGTATCACCTTGGCGCCCATCTTCTTTATCTACACTGATGTGTCCATTGCGTTGACATTCGCTATCACGGCGGGCACATTTGGCGCGATGACCATCTTTGGCTATGTGACCCGTCAGGATCTTTCCAAGATGGGGTCAATCCTGTTCATGGCCCTGATTGGCTTGATTTTGTGCACCATTGTCAATCTGTTCATGCATAACTCGATGCTTGAAATGCTCATCAGTGGTGCCGGTGTGCTCATCTTTATTGGCCTCACCGCATGGGACACCCAGTCCATCAAGCGCATGTGTGAGGCAAGCGACTCCACGATGGTGAACAAGGTCGCCACGATGGGAGCCTTGTCGCTCTATCTCGACTTCATCAACCTGTTCCTGTACCTGCTGCGCTTCTTCGGTCGCCGCAGTTGATGGCCCGCAGGACATAAGTGAATAAAACGGCCCCGGTAACGACACCATGTTGCCGGGGCCGGTTTTTCTCGTGGCAATTTTGCTCATGACAGATAAAATTGTATTTTTGCACCGTTATTAACCAATAATCAACGAAATAGGATGAAATGGATTTATACCATCGTGATGATGCTGATGTTGCTGCCCACGGCGCTTCTGGCACAGGGTTGGCCGTCAAGTTATGGCGGCGTGATGCTGCAGGGTTTCTACTGGGACTCCTATAACGACTCAAAGTGGACTGTGCTGGAGTCGCAGGCCGATGAACTGGCCGAATTCTTCAGCCTGGTGTGGGTGCCGCAGAGCGGTTATTGCGGCGGTACATCGATGGGCTACGATGCTCTGTACTGGTTCAGCAACTATAACAGTTCTTTCGGCAACAAGACCCAGTTGAAGTCGATGATCAACACCTTCAGGAACAAGGGTATCGGCACCATTGCCGATGTGGTGTTGAACCATCGCCGCAATGTCTCTAACTGGGTCGATTTTCCCGCCGAAACCTACAACGGCGTGACCTATCAACTCAGGTCGACCGACATCTGCAAGGATGACGACAATGGCGAAACGCTCACCTGGGCCACCAGCCACAGCTACTCGCTGAGTGCCAACAACGACACTGGCGAGGGATGGAGCGGTTTGCGCGACCTGGACCACAAGAGCACCAATGTGCAGAATTGTGTCAAGGCCTATGTCAAGATGCTGCTCGACGACCTGGGTTATGCGGGCTTCCGCTACGATATGACCAGGGGTTACTCCGCGCAGTACACGGGCATGTACAACACCTATGCCCAGCCGACCTATTCGGTGGGCGAGTACTGGGATGGCAATGTGAGTGCTGTGAAGGCATGGATTGATGGTACCAAGGTCAACGGCGTGGTGCAGAGCGCGGCGTTTGACTTCCCCTTCCGCTACACCGTGCGCGACGCGGTCAACAATGCAACATGGACCACCCTGTCGGGTGCGGGCAAGGGCCTGAACATGGATGCCACCTACCGCCGCTATGCGGTGACCTTTGTCGAGAACCACGATACCGAGTACCGCAGCGCCAGCGCGCCCCAGGACCCCCTCAACCAGTATGTCGAGGCTGCCAACGCTTATATGCTGGCCATGCCCGGCACGCCGTGCGTCTTCCTCAAGCACTGGTTGCAGTACAAGGAGAGCATCAAGCAGATGATATATGCGCGCCAGTTGGCGGGTATCACCAACACGAGTACAACGGCGCAGCAGGCTTACAGTTTGTCCAACAACTACTATGTGCAGCGCACCACGGGCACCCGCGGCAATCTGCTTGTGGCGATGGGCGGCACCAACTACACGATACCGACGGGCTATGTGGTCGTGCTCAGCGGCACCAACTACCGACTGGCCCTGAGTACCGGCACCGAGACCGCTTGGGCCAGTGTGCCCAGCGGCAAGCATGACAATCCGTTCAATGTCACGCTCACCGCAGTGAGCGCCACCTCGGGCGCCCAGATTGTCTATACCCTCGACGGCAGTGAACCCACGGCCTCCAATGGCACAGTGGTGGCCAGCGGCACATCGGTGCCTGTGCGCCGCTGCTGCACGATGAAGGCTGGCCTGCTGGTGGGCGGCACGGTGCGCGGTGTCATCACGCGCAACTACACGGTGGTGAACGAGGACTATGACGCCTATGAAATCACCGTCTTCCTCGAGGATCCGACTGTCGCACCCAACAACTGGCCCCGGGTGACCTACTACTGCTGGGACAGCAACAGCCAGCAACTGTGCGGCAACTGGCCGGGCGAGGTCATCACCGACACGCGCATGGTGGGCGGTCAGAAGTTCTACTACAAGACCTTCTCCATCACCGGCAGCCAGTACACCGTGAACTTCGTGTTCAACCAGGGCGGCAGCACCGCCAGCAGCCACCAGACGGTGGATGTGACCGGTGTGAGGACGACCTCCTTCTTTGAGGTGACCACCCAGACCAACAAATATCAGGTGGCTGATGTCACAGCGACCTATCTGCCTTATCTGGACATAACGGTCCAGCCCGGTGATGTGAACTGTGACAGCGAGGTCGACATCAATGATGTGACGGCACTGATTGCCTATGTGCTGGGCCATCCCGAGACTCCGTTCGATATTGAGGCGGCTGATGTGGTCGATGACGGATTCATCGACATCAACGATGTGACGGCGCTGATTGCCATCGTCCTGGGTGCCGCATGACAAGTTATGGGCCGAGGAGTCGATTGGCGCTTTATTCCTGTTTTGATACAATAAAAGGGCGTTTTCTGAGTTAATTAGTAAAAAGACAATAGTAATTTTTTCTGATTAGAAATGAAACTGACAAAATCAATATTTGCCATCGCTTTGATGGCCACTGCATTAACCGCTTGGTCGCAGGACGACATCAAGAACACGGAATTCAATCCCGTCACCACGGGTGTGACCTCGTTGAGCATCACCCCCGATGCGCGTGGCGCTTCGATGGGTGACCTGGGTGCCGCCACCGAGCCTGATGTGAACTCGCAGTTCTGGAATCCGTCGAAATATGCCTTTGCCTACAGCCGTGCTGGCGTTTCTTTGTCCTACACCCCGTGGTTGCGCAAGATTGTCAACGACATCTACCTGGCTAACCTCTCGGGTTACTACAAGGTGGGCGGCAACGACAACCAGGCTGTGAGTGCATCGCTGCGATACTTCTCGCTGGGCGAGGTGATGGCCACCGACGGCGAGGGTGCCATGTTGTCGACCATCAACCCGTTTGAGATGTCGGTCGATTTGGGCTACAGCCGCAAGTTGAGTGAGAAGTTCTCGATGGGTGTGGCCCTGCGCTACATCTACAGTGACCTGGGCTACAGCGACATGAATACGGGCGACCAGACCTCGAGCGCTTCAGCCTTTGCCGCCGACATCTCGGGCTACTATACGACCTATCCTGTCATCGGCCGTAACGAGTGCCAGTGGTCGTTGGGTTTCAATTTGTCCAACATCGGTTCTAAGGTGTCCTACAACAAGGGTAATGACCCTGCCTACTTGCCCGCCAACCTCAAGATTGGTACGGCGTTCACCTTCCCGCTGGCCGACTACAATAACCTGACGCTGGCACTTGATGCCAACAAGATGCTGGTGCCCGCTAAGCCTCGTCTGGCCGACTATGAGGATGCACTGGCCTATGACGACGCCCTGCAGGAGTGGAAAGACAAGTCCTCCATTTCGGGCATCTTCGACAGTTTCAGCGACAACTTCGCCAAACGCATCACCTATTCGGTGGGTGCCGAGTATGCCTACAACCAGCAGTTCTTCCTGCGCGGTGGTTACTACTACGAGAGCAAGTATGCCGGTAACCGTCAGTACTTCGGCTTGGGTGCCGGTTTCTCGTTGAATGTGCTCAAGATTGATGCCAGTTACATGATCGCCACGGCACAGAACAGCCCGCTGGACCAGACGCTGCGCTTCACCCTGTCATTTGACATGGACGGCATCAAGGACCTGTTCGGTCGCAACTAGTACAATAAAGAATAACGACTGCGAATTACGCGAATCAAACAAAGCACCCACCGAGGCTGCTATGAGTTGAATTGGTGTAATTCGTAGTTTTATAATAACAGGGATTTAGGATTATGATGCGTGTAGGAATGGGTTTTGATGTTCACCGCCTTGTCGAGGGGCGTGAACTGTGGCTGGGCGGAGTGAACATTCCCTGGGAAAAGGGGCTCCTGGGACATAGCGATGCCGATGTGGCCATCCATGCCCTCTGTGATGCCCTGTTGGGTGCTGCCGCCCTGCGTGACATCGGCTACCATTTCCCTGACACCGACCCGCGCTACAAGGGTATCGACAGCCGCCTGCTGCTCAAGCATGTGATTGCGCTGCTCGACGAGCGCGGCTACCGCCTGGGCAACTGCGACATCACCATCTGTGCCGAGCAACCCAAAATCAACCCGCACATCCCCGCCATGCAGCAGCAACTGGCTGAGTGCATGGCTTGTGACCCCGGTCAGGTCTCCATCAAGGCGACCACGACCGAGCGCTTGGGCTATACTGGCCGTGGAGAGGGCATTGCTGCCTATGCCGTGGCCCTGATTGAAACCTCCTAACTCCTAACTTCTCACTCCTAACTCCTAACTCATGAACGATTCCCGGCTACAGCGACGCATTCCCTACCTTGACATCCTGCGTGTCATCGCTTGTCTGCTGGTCATCCTCATTCATACCCCCATCCGCCAATACGAGGCCTATTACAACACGCCATCCATCGCTAATGCCGTCTATACCGTGCTGGTGGCGGTGAACTGCAACCTGTTCTTCATGATTACGGGTGCCCTGTTGCTGCCCGTGACGATGCCTGGCAAGCGCTTCCTCAGGCGGCGCCTGCGCGTGGTGCTGTTCCCGCTGTTGGTGTGGACCGTCGTCTATCTGCTCGAACACGCTTTCCTGCTCCATAATTTCACGCCGCGGCTACTGACATCCATCCTTTTCCACCCCGTCGAGGGGCTGCTGTGGTATGTCTATGTGTTGCTGGTCATCTATGTGACCCTGCCGCTGGTGAGCAAGTGCATCGACGCTATCGGCAAGCGCGGTGTCGAGATTGTGCTCGCGCTATGGGTGCTCTCGTCGTTCATTCCTTATCAGCACGGCATCTTCATGGAAGCCTCGCAGTACAGCCACAACATGTTTGGCGCCTTTGCCAACTATTACGGCTATGTGTTGCTGGGCTACTACCTGCATCAGTACGGCCTGCCCGTGTTCACCCGCCGTCATGGCTGGAAGTGGGCGTTGCTGCTGCTTTTCGGCATCGTGGTAATGCCGCTGTTCGAGTTCCTGGTGCAGGGCCGGTTCGGCATCACCTGGCAACAGCACATCGACACCATCACCAACGACATCAGCGTCAACAACATCGCGATGGCGACCTTGATTTTTGTCGTGGTGCAGCATTTCGCGCCCAAACAATATGATGCCAAGGCCCATCCTGCAGCCGCCACCTGGTGGCCGTTGCTGAGCCGTTGCACCTTCGGCATCTACCTGTCCCAGATGATTGTCCTGCGGCAGGTGGTGTGGCCCATGACGAAGTCGTGGCTCGGCACCGCCCCCATCGTCGTGGACTGCCTGGTGAGCGCCCTGCTGGCATTCATTGTGTGCCTCTTGCTGACAATAGTGTTGCGCATGCTGCCGTTCCGCAAATACATCGTCGGCCGTTGATGAGACATCCTTCTCCCGTTTGGCTCAAATGGGTGGTCGTTAAGATGTGAATCAAGGG
>ONYP01000005.1 GCA_900322135.1 uncultured Prevotellaceae bacterium | reverse complement strand
CGCATTGGGATTGCTCCAATAGCGGTTCTTGGTGTAGTTGTAGCGCAGGGCCAGGTGATGGTCATGGTTGATGTTCCAGTCCAGACGGGCGAGGATCTTGTAGTTGTTCTCGTCGGCGGGGAATTTGGTCCATGAACCCGTGTCATAGCCATATTTGCTCTTCACGTGGTCACTCACGCGCTCCAGGTCAGCGAGCGTGGTGCGCGAGATGTACTGGTCGGGAACAGCGACACCGTCCCGTGAAGCAACCCAGGTGTTGACTATAGTAGGCTGCTTGGTCATCTCACCGTTCACAAAGAAGAACAGTTTGTCCTTGATGATCGGACCGCCGATGGTGGCACCATAGGTGGTCACCTTGAATTTCTCGCGGGCCTGACCGATCTGGGTGCGCTGTACAGCGTCACCGCGCATGTTCTCGTTGCGGTGGAAGATGTAGGCACTGCCACGGAACATGTTGGTACCACTCTTGGTGATAGCGTTCACACCACCACCGATGAAGTTGGTTTGACGAACATCGTAGGGCGAGATAACGACCTGCATCTCCTCGATAGCCTCGATGCTGATGGGGTTGCCACCACCAGGCAGGTTGTCGCTAAGACCGAAGTTGTTGTTGAAGTTGGCACCGTCAACGGTGAAGTTGGCAGTACGACCGTCGGTACCGGCGAAACTCATACCGTTACCACCGAAGGGCGACAGACGGGTAATGTCCGTCAGGCTGCGGGTAACAGTGGGCAGATTGGTAATCTGGGCACTGTTGATGTTAGTGGCTGCGCCGGTTTTCTCTGCCCTGAACTTGGTGGCAGCGGCAGTGACAATGATCGTAGCCGATGTAGGACACGCTGACGGTGTAGGGGCCACCGGGACGCATACCCTGGATGGTGTAACGGCCATCCATGTTGGTCACGGCGTTGTACTTAGTGCCCGAGGGCGTGTGCAATGCGGTAATCGTAGCGCCGATCATCGCCTGCTGATTTTCATCGGTCACAACACCGGACAGCGCCGAAGTTGTCACCTGAGCACTTGCTGACAATGCCACAAAGAACATTGCCACCAATGCCATAAGTTTAACTGTTCTCAACATAGTAAAACTTTTAATAATAAGTAAAATTAATAATTATTGTATAAAAATGAATGTTTTCTAAAAAAGTTTCGCGCTGCATTTACGGCACTCTTCCCGTAAAATACAGCGCGTTTATCGCTGGACACCCTCTCCTGCAGCGGGTTATAAAACTGGCTGGCAGCCTCACCGCTACAAGTTATCCTGAAGGGTATACCTAATGAATAAATCGACATTTTCGTTATAGTCTCCAATTCGAGTGCAAAGGTAAGCATTTTTTCCCACCCCGCAAGAGACTAGCCAAAAGAATTATTAACAAATCTCCCACTTTAACAGATTTAACTAAAAACAGCCCTCTCCAGCACCTGCATAAAGTCAGAGGAAATTCACCCATTTCGCTGATAATAAAACTGTTATAGACGCACCAGACCGTTATGGATACGGCACTAAAAAAGGATGAGGCCAGGTTTGATGACCCCATCCTGATGATATTGATTTTAACACTTAACGCTTGTACTCCATCTCGGCATCAGCCAGATAATTTTTGGCATGCTCCAGGTCGAGCAGCGCATTTTCATAGGCGGTACGGGCTCCTGCAATCTTGGCTTCGTACTTCTCATCCACTTCCTGCAGTGCCTTTTCCAGAACCGATGCCACCTCGGTGGTCAAGCCGTTGCCAGATGTGATTTTCTCGGCCACCTTGATTCGTTCATTGACGAGATCCTGCTGCAGTTTCTCCAGTTTGCGCTGAGTGTTATCCACCTTTTTCTGGGCGCGTTCTACTCTCTTCAACGCGATATGGTAATTCCGTGCGGGGTCGTTGCGAGCCTTGTCAGCCTCTTTCTTCTTGATTTCGTTGTCGGTTATCACCCTGGTCTGCTTGTCATTGCGCTGCGGTTTCCCAGCTACACGCTGAGACTGGGGACCGGTAACTACCTGTTCACTGTTTTGAGCACGCTTTATCCCCCTCTGGCGACTCACTTGTGCTTGCATTGTCAATCCTGTTGCGAGGCAGAGAATCACTGCCATTAAAATCAAGCGTTTCATAATTTTTAGTTTTAATCAGGTTATAACTTGTTCTTCTTACTATTAAGACTCATAAACGCACAAATGGTTTAAAGGCCGCCCAGGATTAACCAGAAATAGCAAGGCCAATAGAAATATAGGGGAAACGATGGTTTTGCCCTTTTCACTTGACGCGGTCGGGGTGCTGGGCGATGAACGCTTTCCAGGATTTGGAGCCCTTGCTCTGGAAGGGCTTGTTGCGCTCATAGAAGTGGCACAACGCTGCAGCCAGGGCATCGGTGGCATCGAGCAGCGCAGGCATCTGTTCGTCGGCGATGCCCAGCGTGCGCTGCAGCATCATTGCCACCTGCTCCTTGCTGGCGGCTCCGTTGCCGGTGATGGCCATCTTGATTTTGCGGGGCTCGTACTCGGTGATGGGAATCTCGCGGTTGAGGGCAGCGACCATTGCCACGCCCTGGGCGCGGCCAAGCTTGAGCATCGACTGCACATTCTTGCCGTAGAACGGGGCCTCGATGGCCATCTCGTCGGGCAGATATTCCTGAATGACGCCGCTCACGCGCTCATAGATGTGGCGCAGGCGCATGTAGTGGTCCTCCATGCGGCCCAACTGCAGTTCGGGCTTCTTGCCGTTCACGCCCAGCAGGGCATAGCCCATGACGTTGGTGCCCGGGTCGATGCCGATGATGATATTCTCGTACTGCTTCTCCATTAATCAGCCAACAAAGTTAATAGAAGCCGAGGACAATGCCAAAAAAATTGAGCATTATCCTCGGCCAACCTGTTCTTAATACCTGTCCTTGATATCAGCTTACATTGCCAAGAACTCTTTCAATCGTGTCGGACACATCGTTAATGTCAATGATACCATCGTTATTATAATCGCCATTATAAGTATTGAAGTTTTCCACTGGTTTACCCAATACATGGTCAATCATCATGGTCACATCATTGATATCAACAAGGCCATCGCAATTCACATCACCCTTGAGTCCAAGCCTCACAGTGCAGGTCTCATCAGCCAGCGGCACCTCAACGCCCGTCATGGTAGTGAACAGTGTGTTGCACACAACAATTGTTGCAGGGCCGGTAAAATCATCACTCGCAGTCACACTAAATGACACCAGGGCGCCACTGTTGCCGCTATAGGGCTTGACCTTGACCGAGTAAGACAATAAGCGAATTCCTCCGTCAGACAGCGTACTCACCGACAGCGTATGATTGGAGTGCTTGCGGTTGGTCAGCACAAAACCTGTGGCCGTCAGCCCTTCGGGCAAGTAAAGGTCACTCTGGAAGGCAGTGTACTCCGCCTCGTTGTCAAGCAGGATGCTAACGGTGCGGGTATCGCCAGCACAAATCGTTAAGTCCTCGATATAGAAGCGGTCGGCAACGGCGACTAACGCCACAGCTACCGACATCATCAATAATAGTATCCTCTTCATTTGTTTACTTTTTTCTGCGAATAACTCTACATCCGCATACTTTTTATGTCTGCGAATTAAACGAATTCATCGAATTAGCATCCGCGCTCATCATTCGTTTAATTCGCAGACAGTCAATTATTATTGGATGATTTTAGTGGTGGTGCGGGTACCGTCGGTATAGGTGGTGACGACGATGTTGACACCAGTAGTTGGCTTGGCCAGTTGCTGACCAGCCATATTGAAGTA
The DNA here is from genome assembly GCA_900322135.1 of uncultured Prevotellaceae bacterium. Classification (GTDB taxonomy): domain Bacteria; phylum Bacteroidota; class Bacteroidia; order Bacteroidales; family Muribaculaceae; genus Sodaliphilus. The sequence continues at coordinate 48,341 of ONYP01000005.1, read as the reverse complement.
TTCCACGCGCTCAATGGCCTTGCCAGTTGCCAACTCGTTGACGGCAGTCACATTGTTCACACCAATAGTAAAGGCGTCAAGGCGAACGGTCTGGCAGGCGGTGGTGACAAGTTCAATACCATCAACGGTAATGTCGCCCATGACCCGCTGAGTTGCCATCACATCAAAGGTCAACAAGACGCCACTGTTGCCATCGATGGCCTCAATAGCAGGAGAGTAGCACAGGGCTCGGATGTTACCGTTCGTGAGTGTGTTCACATCGAGGTCATGGCTGCCTGCACGGTCTGTCAATGCAAAGTTGCTTGCCGTGAGGCCGTCAGGCAGGTTCAGGTCAAACTGGAATGCGCTGTAAGCCATCACATTGTCGAGCAGGATGCTCACCCTGCGGGTCTCGCCAACCTTGAGCGTGACAGCCTCGCCACTCATGCTATCGTCATTTACCGTCAATGCGGGGGCCTGACGGGGTACGTTCATCGTGGGATAGAGGATGAGGCGGGCAATAAGCATGATGTCAGTTACTGTCACCTCTCCATCACCGTTCATGTCGGCCGCCGCAAAGATAAACGGCTCGGGATCGTTCTGGAGGATATACTGTGCAGTTAACACAATGTCAGTAACCGTGATAGTGCGGCTATCGTTCACATCACCAGGAGTATAGGTCATCACATTAAGAACGGCAACTTCATCAGGGGCTCTGAGTTCTGTATAGTCAGACTTTGTCAGTCGTGAGTTTCTTAAATAAATACTATAGTCTCCCCCAGCATCCGCAGGTGTAGCTACTGTGATGAAGAACAAGTCACCATCATAACCATCAATGAGTTGTGCTGATTGCGTATAACATATTACACGCACTCCTCCATCATTCAGGTTATCGGCCAGAATAATATGGTCACTCGTCAGTCGACCCGATGGTGTAATGACATATTCATCGTTCTCGTCGGTCACGATACTGAATCCTTCAGGTAAATAAATATCCGTTTGGAAAGCCATAATCATCTCATCATTGTTCATACTCACAGGTATGACAATAGTGTCGCCATGGAATACCGTAGTGTCTGGTAATGAGAGATAATTATCAAAAATATTGCCCTCTATGGGTAGGATGTTGCCAAAATTCCAATGGTCTGCCGTTCGATAGACTTCAATCGATGCTGCTGGAACATATAATGTGCAATTATAAATCATATCGAATGCGCCATCACCGCCAATTGTCGGTGGAGTTTCCGCTTTACATACAACATCCCTCACTGCACTGTTAATAAAAGCATACTCACCAATGAAGGTTACCGATTTAGGGATGGTAATACTCTTTAACTCATAGGTATCTGCAAAGACACCATCACCTATGGAAGTAATGGTATTAGGTATCGTGACACCGCTTAAGCCTGTGCAGTTATAAAATAACCCATTACTAAGAACTGTAATAGATTTTGGTATAACAATGCTTGATAAGCCTTTACATGCTTGAAAAGCACAACTGTCAATGGTATTAACTGAGTTAGGAATAATGATACTATTTAGTCCGACACATTCTAAAAACGCATATTCACCAATAGAAACTACAGAATTCGGAATATCAATTTTAGTCAATCCTCTACATCCAGCAAATGTCCAACCATCAATGGATGTAATAGAGCTGGGGATAATTATGTTGATTAGATTCTCACACCTCTCAAACGCACCACGGCCAATGGCTGTGACCGAATTTGGGATAATAAGATCAGTGATGCCCGATCCACAAGCGAAGAAAGCTGGAATCCTCTGCACATTGTCACCTAAATGAATTGTTGTAATCATAACAGGATATGGAAAAGGATTATTTAGTCCAGAGCTGAAATCTGAACACGACACGGCATTATAGTTAAGAGTCTCTAAGGCCGTGCAACCCTTAAACACTTCTTTACCGATGGATGTAACAGATTCAGGAATAGTGACACTGACCAAGCTAGAGCAACCAGAAAAGGCCTCATCACTAATAAAAGTCACTGTATTGGGAATCATTAAATCTATAACTTCTTCATCATTCAGATAAAGATGGTGAGCTACTTCAAGTGGATTTGCATCAGAGCCAAAGTCAATACTGCACCATGCAGCTAAATCCGTGATATTCACTTTCATCAAATTGGAACAACCATAGAAAGCGGAGTTGTCAATGGACATGACAGAATTACCAATGGAGACGCTAGTCAGGCCTGTACATTCAATAAACGCACCGCTACCAATAGTAGAGACGGAATTGGGTATGCTGACACCAGTCAACCCAGAGCAGTAACAGAAAGCCCCACTACCAATAAAAGCAACAGTATTGGGTATCGTTACGCTGGTTATATCAGAACAACCTGCAAACGCAAAATCCTTAATAGAAGTGATTGAATTTGGAATAACTAAATCTGTCACCTCTTCATCATTCAGATAGAGATGGTGTGCTTGTTCAAGAGGATTAGAGTTTACCCTGCTGAATTCAATATTGCACCATGCAGCCAAATCAGTGATATTTACACGCATTAAAGCAGTACATCCCGTAAATGCTTCTATATCAATAAAATTGACCGAGTTACCAATAGTGACGCCAGCTAGGCTAGTACAAAAAGCAAACGCACCGCATCCAATGGAGAAGACAGAATTGGGAATAGATATATTTGTCAAACCAGAGCAATTCTCGAAAGCTGCAACGCCAACAGAAGTGACGGAATAGGTCTTGCCATCATAGGTTACTATGTTGGGAATGATTATATCTCCCATATATGCTGCTGAAAATTCATCTGTTCCCTGGTAGGTCACCGATACCTCGTTTTCGTTGGTGATGTTGTAGTAGATGCCATCTACCTCGAAATCGTGGGCAATGGCGACTAATGGCAAGAGAAAAACCATTAGCAGAAAGGTTATTTTGATTATCTGTTTCATGATGATTATTATATATGTGTTATTGTTTATATCAAGATAAGTATAGCAAGTGCAAAATTTCTAGAATCCAACCATATAATAGATTGCGCAGCAATCTTCCTGCAAAGATAACAGTTTCATCATAATACACCAAATCCTGTCATATTTTTCAAAAAATTTAAAGGAATACACCCTCACCTCAACAAAACCAAAAAATATTGTTTTCCACATGGTTTGCAGTTATTCTGCAAATAATATACATAACAAAATATGATGATGAAGCATTTACACCATATAGCCATCGGGCACATGAAGTGCTGGTCGTTGATGTTCATCTTGTTATTGACAAGTGCGCTGACAATCCAGGGGCAGTAGTTTGAGCGCTGTGCTCGGTGTTATCTCAACGAGCGTGACATCAAAACACAATCATTAAACTGACGACCTGCCAATGGACCTCGCACACGGGAAAGCTCTCGATAGTGAAGCCTTCCAAAATCATTCTCAACAAGGAGAGAGAATACTTCTATACCGATGGTATCTGTGCATGACGCCGCTCACGCGCTCATAGATGTGGCGCAGGCGCATGTAGTGGTCCTCCATGCGGCCCAGCTGCAGCACGCCCATGACGATGAGTTCGGGCTTCTTGCCGTTCACGCCCAGCAGGGCATAACCCATGACATTGGTTCCCGGGTCGATGCCGATGATGATATTCTCGAACTGCTTCTCCATTGCTGGCTGCAAAATTAACTATTATTCCACACCTTTACAAGAAAAAGCATTACCTTTGCGACATTCACCAATCCCATTTGCCACAATGAAGATATCACCCTGCCACGGCCGTTGCTGCCGACTGCTCATCCTCTCGCTGGTGTTGCTCGCGTCACTGTTACCGGTTCCGTCACACGCCCAGCGCAGGGTCTATTCCCGCATATACCTGGACGATCGCGATGTTGTCACTTACCTGAACAGCGAAATCGCCGACTGCATGGCATCGCGTGAGAAGCCGCTCAAGGTCCTGTCCACGGCCAAGTACCTGCTCGGCGACGACAGCCAGTTGTGGACCGACGGCGTCTGCATCTACGAGTCATTCTATGACAACGATGACCGGCAGGTCTATTTCAGCCCGATACCGCAGAGCGATATCCCTGAAGACATCATCGCCATCAAGCCCCTCAAGGTCAAGGGGCGCAGCATCGTCTTGTCAGACAGGCCCGATGTCAAAGTCGGTGTCGAGCAGGTCGCAGGCCACATCCTGCTGGTGGGACGCAATGCCCAGGGCCGCCCGGTCATGGTGCTGCACAACATCACGAACGATCAGCGCAACGATGGCACCTGGACATCGTTGGCCCAACACATCATGATGGGCAACTACACCCTACCCGACGGCCACAACGCAGTGTTCGGGCCCAAATGCCCTTTCTACACCGGCAGCGAGTATGATACCGACCCCGGTATACTGAACGGCTACTACATCAACCGCGACTTTAAGTCGGTGGACATCCTCTATGGCAGCCGGCGCGTCAGCCGCGGCGACCCCAGCAGCCCCAATTGGGGCAAGATGCCAGGCGGAGGCGGTGCTGCGGCCATCATGGGCCCGATGGAGTGGAACATCCGTTTTACCGTCGAGGGGCTGCAGGCCGTGGTGGTTCGTGACGAGCGCTTCGTCGAGCATATGCCCGCCATCGGCAACGAGGGTGACACTGCGATGCTCACCAAGGTACAGACGCCCTATCAGGGTCTGGAGGGCAAGTGGGCGTTTGCATCGGTCATCCCGCTGACACACAAGATGCTGGAACTGTTCCCCAAGGAGGTGCTGACGCTCATGCGGGCCGAGATTTATGCCCGTCACGGCGACACATTCAGGGACCCTGCCACACAGCGCTATTTCGACGCCCAGCCGTGGTACAGGAAATCTGACAAGCCCGTCCGCCTCACCGACCTGGAGCGCTTCAATTACCAACTCATCAAGCAGGTCGAGTCCACGATGTAGTAAAGTTTACAGCCCACACAACACAGGCATCCGCGCCCCTCATCAAAAGGGCGCGGATGCCAACTCCTAACTCCTAACTTCTAACTCCTAACCCACTTCAAGCTCACCAAGAGCCATTGAGCACAAAGCGGATCAGGGCGGTGACATCGTTGATGTCGATGTCACTGATGTTGTCGCACTGGGCGTTGTCCAGATTCAGTCCGGTGGCATTACCCGTGAGGATGTAACCGATCAAGGCCGTCACATCGTTGACATCAACCTCTCCGTTACCGGTAACATCACCGCGAACGACAGGCTGGGGCTCGGTCCACTTCTCCACGACAAGGATGCCCTGGCTCAGGTAAAGCGTCAGGTTATACTTGCCCGTGGCAATCTTGAAGGAATTCTCGCCGGCCACGACATTCAGGTTGGAACCCAGCAACGGCTGGCTAATCAGGTAGTTATTCGTCATGGCACCCATGCGCTTACCCGCAAGTTCAGCCCATGCGCTCTGACTCGACGAAGAGGCCAGGGCGGTCGAGAAACTGAAGTAACTGTAGCCGCCGTAGGGGTCCACGAAATTGATGGTCGCGGTATACTTCTCGCCGTTGGTCGTCGTCATCTCGAAGCCGTTGTTGGGCAACCAGCCGGCCGAGTTGATATTACCCATCACATACACCTTCTCGTAACTGGCGCTGCCGGCACCGGCATAGCGCTCGGTCACATCAAGATAGGTGTCGCCTGCCGAATAGTTGTAGGTCGACAGGTCGGTGTTGGGATAGATGAAGAAGACGTCGCGCGTCACATCAATGACTGCCGTCTGGTTCTCGAAACCGCCAGTACCGTTGTTGAAGATGACATTCACCTCGTCGGCATCTACATGCAGACAATACCACTCGATATCGTTGACGGTCACCTTGTCCAGGCTGTTGATCTTCTTGCCTGGCCAGCTGGTGCCCGTCACGCTGCCCTCGTCGGTCCAGGCCCAGATGCGGGCATTGGCCTTGGAGCTCTTGACATAGATGTTGATGCCCGTGGTGGCGGCATCGGTGATGGTGTAGATGTAGTGCTCGATGTTCTCGACCTGGTCACCGTTGAGCACACCCACCTTGAGCGTAGTATTCTCGGTAAAGGTCAGCGGCGTCGACGAGGTGATGAGCGTGCTCGTGACGGTGGGCTCGCTGCCGTCGGTCGTGTAGACGAGTTTCGTGCCGCTCGCGCTGGGGGCAACCGTCAAGCTCACATTGCCCACATAGTTGCCGGCGGGCTGGCTCACTACGGGATAACCCAGGATGCTTCCGTCCTTGCCCACATGGCGCCAGTCGATGCCGTAAGTGATGTACAGCGCGTAGCCGTCACCGCTCTGCACCGGTTCAAAGCCGTAGGGGCAGCCGTTGGCAGTGGCACCGCCCACCTGCAGGTACAGGTTGCCGCGCGTGCCCTGGGTTTCCAGGATGTAGCCGCCGCTGCTCTCCTGCTGGGTGATGATGGCGCTCTGGTTGTGGACGCCTGCAGCACGGCGGGCCTTGATGCAGTTGTTGATCTCGTCGGTATAGGTCAGATAGTGCTTGTAGAAGATACACGGTGTGCCGGGCATGGTCAGGATAAAGGCATTGGCCGGCATCACATTGGTCTTCAGGCAGTCATAGTTGGTATTTTGACCCGTGTCGTGGTTGTCGACAAAGGTCACCGAGTAGCGCTGATAGTTGGGGTCGGCTGCCAGGCCCTTGTCGTTGAGGGCGCTCCAGGTGCCGCCGCCAAAGGCGCTCTGCATCGGGTACTTCAGCGCGAAGTCAAACACAGCGGTCTGGATGCGGTCGTCCTGCTTGGTCTCGTTGAGCCACCAGCGCAGGGTCTCGGGATTGCCGTCCCAATACTCTCCCACCGAGAACGCGGGCTCGCTGGCCTGGTTGTACAGACCCACATAGTAGCCCGCATAACCCTTGCACATATCATAGCGGAAGCCGTCATAGCCCAGCTCCTTCATCAGGTACTGCTGGTAGGTCTTGACATTCTTCTGCACATTGGCGCTGGTGTGGTCCAGGTCACGGCTGCCGTCAAAGTCCTCGCCCTCGTCGGCAGCGCCCGTGACGGCATAGCCCGAAGCGGCACACTCGTCGGTGCTGCAGATGTCGGCCAGCGACCAGGTCATGCTGTAGGTCTCGCCGGTCACGGGGCCGGTCACGGTCTCGTTGGCAAAGTCTACCCAGCCGGTCTTGCCGCTCTTGTGGTTGATAACCATGTCCATCAGCACACTGGTGTTGTGGGCATGGAAGGCATCAATCATTCCGCGCAACTGCGCCTCGGTGCCGAAGCAACTGTTGTGCTTCAGCCAGTAGACGGGCATGTAGCCCATGCTCTCGCCCACGCCGTTGGCGTCAACGCTGCCCGAGTTGGGCACCCACACCACATCAAAGTACTGGCCCAGCTCCTGAACATTATCGGTCAGCGTCGACCAGCGAGTAGCCTTGTAACTGTCCCAATAGAAACCCTGCAGCATCACGCCGCCATACATCGCGGGCCAACCCTTGCCGGCCACGGGACCGCCGCCGCTCTCGCGTGTGATGACGCAAGTGCGCGCACTCACATTGACGGTGACGGTGTAGGTGCCGGCGGGAATGCGGAAGGCCACATCCACATTGGTGCCCAGCTCATTCAGCGCGATGGTATGACCCAGCATCGCCGGAGTCACCCAGAAGTTGGTTCCCTCGTCGGCGATGGGTGTCAGGCGGTAGGACTGGATGCTGCTCCAGTCATCGCTGCCGCTGGCCAGTTTGGTCGTGAATGAGAAGTAACTTACATTGGCGTCCTCCTCACTGTGCTCACCGTTGAAGGTCACCGTCGAGGTGAACACATTGCCGTCGGTCGTGGTCATCTCAACGCCATTGTTGGGAGTCCACGAGTTGCCTCCCACCTCGCCGAGCATGAACAGATGGCCCGTGACGGGGTCAACAGGAGCGCTCTCGTTATCAACCCTGAAGCGCTTGTTGATCGTGTCAAATGTGAAACGGTACACCGACCCGTCGCCTGTAAAGCAATAGGCGCCCTCGGGGCTGCGCTGTGTCGTCACCCAGGTGTTGGTGTTAACCACCTGCCCGTCGGTGAGCGGGCCATAGCGATAGTTGTTGTTGAATGTGCTCCAGTCATCAGATGACGAAGCCAATGCCGTGCCAAACACAAAATACACCTTGCCACTAATGGTGGCCGTGTAGATGTAGGTGCCGTCGGGACGGCCGGTCATCAGGACGCCGCCGGCAGGATTCCAGTTGCCGAACGGCGCATCGCCCACGATATACATCTGAGCGCTTGCCTGCAGCGTCAACAGCGACACCACAAGCGCAAGAATCAGCGTAAATGTCTTCTTCATATCAATCGTTTTTAAAGTTATGTTTTGATTTTTGGCTATTCCGATGGTGGGATGAGCCCGATAGGCCCTGCTTGATTTTGTAGTCACCAAAATTACTGATTCCCATTTACATTATTCATTACTGCCCTACTCCACATGGCAAAAAAAAAGCGCAAACGATTGCACGCTGTTGACCTCCTCACGCCCGCCTTCCTCCGCTGGCCATTCATGAGATTCCACAAGATGCCCCGTCGCTGCAAGCCGCTAAGCAACCGTCTGATAATCAACCATTCCAATTAGCAAACAAGAACGGCGACAGGGTGGTTGCCAATCCCCCAACAGCGGCCAGGCACGGCGAGAGACCGGCAGCACAGGCCGGTGTTTCACAGCGGTTCCATCACCGTCAGGCAACGATGACAAACACATCAAATGGATATAATCAAGCGGTATCCACATTTTTATAGTATATTTGCGCGGCGATAAGGCCCAAATTTGACAGCAAATGAACCGCATTGAGCAAGAAAAGGAGACCGTCGGCAAGATGATAGAGCTATATTGCCGCCATCGCTTGAAGGCCGACACTGTGCCAGAGGAATATCAGCATCTGGCAGAGTATGCTTGTCGCCGCCTCGACCATTGCAGGTATGGTGAGAATAAAACCGCCTGCAAGGACTGTCCCACCCACTGCTATGCCCCCGCCGAGCGGGAGCAGATCAGGGAAGTGATGCGCTGGGCCGGCCCCCGGATGCTCCTCTATTCGCCCAAGGACGCCATACGCCACTTTTGGCAGAGAATCAGTCATCGAGCCGTCGACGATGCCGAAACAGTCCCCGTCGAAGTCGTTGAAATTGACGAGAACGGGCAACAGATCACATACCTGCCAACGGCCAAAGAAGAGAAACGGATGTTGCGCCGCAAGCGCCTGATGAACAACAGGGCCTATTACTACATGGGCATCGTGACCCGCTACATGGACCGCTACTACATCGATTCGATTCTTGGCCTGATTCCCGGCTGGGGCGATGTCATCGCCGTGCTGAGTGCCCTGCCCTTTGTCTATTTCTCGACCAGCGTCATCAAGAGCGTTCCGCTCACGCTGGCGGTGCTGAACAACGCCCTGCGCGATGTGCTGCTGGGCATGTTACCATTCTTTGTGGGTGACATCATCGACATTTTTCACCGTTCCAACAAGCAGAACATGGACATGATACAAGGCTTTGTCGACGGTGACACAACCGTCATCAAGAAGGTCAACCAACGCGCCATGCAATCGGCCATTGCACTTGTCCTGCTGCTGGTGCTCATCGCCCTGATGATCTGGCTCCTCATCTCCTTCGGCAACTACCTCTACTCCCAACTAGCCTCCCTATTTTAACCCCCAAGCCATTGAGATCTGTATCATCACAGGGCAAGCCCCACTGGTCTACCGCTATGCGCTTATCATACTTGAACCACAAGCAACAAGCAACAACCAACAACCCGCCCAGCCTATTTCAGTTACGCCTCACGACCAGTGCCGCAACACAGCCAATGGCAAAACCATTAAAAAGAAAAGTGCAATCGACTGCGTATCAATCGCATTCATCACCAAGCGAGCCCACAGGGCGGGACAAAGAAAACAGACCATTATAGACACAACCATTTAGATGAAATAACATTTCACCAGCCATTCAATATTGTGCTTTTGTTTTCTGCCTGTCTGTTTCTTGATTGTGAAGGATTGAAGACCGTAAATTCGCCAATATCTGTTTATTGTCCGGTAGCCTGGCGGTATTCAAGTAGTTTGTTCTGATAATCGGCAAAGGCATCGGTTCGCTTGTCGCAGGCTTGTTGATAGAGCAGTTGTGCTTCAAGCAGGTCGCTCATCTTTGAGATGCCGACATCGTAGTAATCGCGGTTCAGGCGCAGGTTCTCCTCGGCCTGTTCGATGCTTCGTTGGGCGAGCAGCAGTTGCTGATAGGATTCCTCCACGCTATTCCACGCACTCTGCATCCTTATTTTCAAGAGTTCGGCGTTGTCTGAAAGTTGCTCTTGTGCCTCTTGATGCTCAAGTTTCTTACGCTTGACAGTGTGAGAGCCGCCCCACCAGTCCGAGATGGGCACGCTAACGGTGGCAAAAAGCATTCCGAAGGCTTGATTCTTTTCCAAGAGGTTATGATAATTAAAACCGGCCCCGACAGCAACAGACGGGAGATTCTGACCAATAGCGATTTTCTTCTGAAGGTCAGCAGCCTCGACCTGTTTACCCAACAATTGGTATTCGGCCGTTCTCAGCAGGGCCTGTTGATGGTCTTGCTTTAATCTCGCGGGAGGGACGGCTTCTGTCTGATAAGAGATGGCGAACGATGTGTCGCGAAGGCCGCAGTACTGGGTGAGCAGCATGCGTACCAGGGAGAGACCGTTGCGTATCTTGAGTTTCTGGCTTGCGATGTCATTCTGGCGCAGTTGCACTTGCAGCAAGTCGTTACGCATGGCTACTCCCGCACGGACTGCCACATCCACATCTTTACAAATGTCGTTGAGCAGCATCTCGGCAGCCTCGACAGTCTTCATCTTCTCCTGAAGAGAGACCAATTGCCAAAAGTACTGCTCGGCTGTCATCTCCACTTCGTTTTCCGAGAGTCGCATCTGCAGCCTGCTCACATCTTCACCCACCTTGGCCAACTTATTGCCGTTGACTATCTGACCGCCGGCAAAAACGGGTTGTACGGCCTGGACGCCAGCGATGACCCCATTTTTCATCATCGAGATGCTGACGGGACTAGCGAGGGCGGCAAGGGCTTCAGGAGGGAACATCTGAGCCAGAGTTGCACCCAACTCGGGGGAAATCATCTCAGAAGGCGTGATGGTTGTCTGCGCCATACTTTTGTTTGCATTAAACCACAGTCCCGTACCGCTGACATTGGGGAAAAACTTAGTAAAGGCCTCCTTGCGCTGCTGGCTGGCGGCATCAATGTCATATTGTGCGGAACGGATGGCGAAATTGTTGTGCAGGGCAGAATCCTTCAGTTGTTCCAATGTGTAGGTTTGGGCTGATACAAAGCCACAGCATAGGGAACAAAGCACGAAAGCCAATATCTTTTTCATTATCATATTCGGATATGTAATAGTAAATGAAATCACTTTAGACTTACTTTCCAATAAATCACGGGCAGCATGGTTACCACCATGATGAGCGAACCGATACCACCTGCAAAAATAGTGACGCCCACAGGCATCCAGAACGAACTCTGTGCTATAATCATCGGCACCACACCAACGGCGGTAGTGGCTGTCGTGAGGAAGATGGGCACCATACGCCGTTTGCCGGCCTCATAGGCCGCCTGCTTCACGGCGTTGTTATAACCCTGGCGGTCAATAGTCCAATCCCCATGTTCAGCCACATATTTCTTAATCAGGTCAATCGCATGCTCGAAAATCAAGATCTCGTTGCGCATGATCATTCCCATCAATGTGATAAGGCCAAAGATAGAGGTGAGTCCCAAGGAGCGGTCCATCAGCCCTAATCCAATCAGAGAACCCGGTATCATCAACGCAAGGGCAACCATGCAAATCGTCGTGATGCCAAACTTCTTGAAATTGAACAGCAGGAAGAAGAACACGATGATCAAGGCGATGACAATGCCACCAAATATCTGTGGCAAAGCCTCATCGCCATACTCTATCTCGCCTCCCACCTCAGAGCGTACGCCCTGAGGTATCTCAATCTCGTGCTGCATGATGCGGGCTATCTCCTTCTCGATGGGAGCCGTATATGCGCCCTGCACAAAGTGCCCTGTCACCGTGATGCAACGCTCACCTCCACGGTGTATGATGCGGCTCTCACTCCATTGGGGTGACACTTTTGCTATCTGCCGAAGTGGAACGGTGCTGTTGCTCTGGTTGATTCCCGACGATGCCATCGACATCGGTGATGAGATACCCAGGTTAGCGATGTCCGAGAATGTTATGTCGGCATCGTCTTTCACGACAATGGGCAACTCATAATCTCCTTCCCACATCTGTCCCACACGCAGGTCGCTCGAGGTTGAGCTCAATGCCAGTTGTGCCGTGGAACGCGTCACACCCAACTGCGCCGAGGCGACAGGATCAAGTTCAACATTGATGATGGGTTGAGGCTGATAGTAATCGGTGTGTACCCATTCCACCTCTGGCATCTGGCGCATACGCTCCATCAGCCGCTCTGCCACCACATGCAGGGAGTCCAGATTGTCGCCATAGAAGCGATACTCCAATTCGCTGACTTCCAGATAGTCAAGTCGCTTGAACTTCACATAGGCATTAGGGAAGGCTTCTCCCAACTGCGGCTGATATTGTGCCAACAAGTCGAGCGTTGCCTTGTCTGATTGCGTGTTCACAATCAATTGAGCATAGTTTTTGCCTGCCATCTGTGGCGCATAGGCATCCATGAAACGCGGCGAGGAACAGCCGATGAAACTGGTGATACCCTTGACACGCTCGTCCCTGGCCAGAACATGACTGACAGAATCGGCCAATACAGTAGTCTCGGCCATACTCTTGCCATCAGGCAGGAAGATTTCCACAGCAAACTGGTCGCGGTCGGCATAGGGGAAGAGGCGTATCTTCAGCGTCGGGATGATGATTGTGGACAACAAGATGACAGCGATGCCGCCACCGATGGTCATCCAGGGATTACGGAAAGTAAAGTCGAGCACCTTGTCATAGGTCTTCTGCACCCATTTGGTGATGGCATTCCCGTCAGTTTTCACATTTTCCGGCTTAATCAGTTTGACTTCCAGGAAAGGAATCAATGTCACAGCCAGGAGCAGCGATACCATCAGGTTGATGGTGACAGTAATGGGAAAGTCCTTCAGGCAGTCGTGGAACATACCCTTCATGGTGATCAGGAAAGGATAGAAGATGGCACAGATGCAAATGGTGGCCAACATCATGGGCATGAAATATTGCTTGGCAGAATCTATAGCCGCGCGCTTAGGTTCGCACCCTTTTCCGAGATATTCCAAATAGCCGTCTATCACCACAATGGAGTTATCGACCACCATACCCAGCACTACAATCAGCGCTGCCAGCGTCACGATGTTCAGTTCAATGCCTAGCATATACATGAAAGCCACCGAGACGAATGTGCTCAACGGTATGGTGATGGATGCCACGATAGCCGAGCGCAGCGGGAAGAGCACCATCATCACCAGGATGATGACGAGCATAGCAATCAGCAGGTCGCGCAAGAAGTCGGAGATACTGGCATACACCACCTTAGGCTTGTCGGCAATGCGTGTGACTTTTACATCATCGGGCAATTCGTTCTCACGGAAATCGTCGAGCACCTTGTCCACCTCTCGCCCATACTGCAACACATTGTTGCCGGGATTCATCTCCATTGACAGCAGCACACAGGGATGTCCGTCCTGCTCTATGCGGCTCGACATCGGCTCGTATTCCCTGACCACTCGTGCCACATCGCGCACACGGACCACCTTGCCCGTTATCGGGTCAGAAAGGATAATCTGGTTAGCAATTTCCTGCTCGCTATTGTCCTGAGCCTCTACATGGATAGGTATTTGTTGATCGTCGTCATCAATGCCTCCGCTCATCGTGATGATGCCCTGGGACTGCAGACGCGAAAAGAGCATTTGCTGCCCCACCCCATAAGCCTGCAGACGCTGACGGTCGACATAGAGTGATATCTGCTCCTTCTGTTCGCCAAACAATTTCACATTGGCTACCGAGGGTATCCTGCGCAGACGGTCTCCCAGTTCGTCACTGTATTCTTTTAACTCACGATAACTGCGTTGGTCACTATCAATGGCTATGAGCAGTGCCGAGGTGTTGCCGAAGTCATCGTTCACCACAATGGCCAATACGCCAGAGGGCAACTGCGACTTGAAGCCGTTCAGACCATGCTTGATTTTGCTCCACACCTCGTCCTTGTTATTCACATCATCGTTAAGCCTCACCATCACGATGCACATGCCATTCTGTGAAGTCGTGGTGGTCTTCACACGATTGACCTCTCCATAGGTAAAAAGATACCGCTCCAGCGGACGGGCAACCTGCTGTTCCACCTCCTCGGTCGTCGCACCAGGATATACCGCCACCACCACACCCTGACGGATGATGGCATGAGGAAACTCATCCTTGGGCATGTCATACATGCCAAAAATACCCAACACAAAGAAGATGCCGATGATGAGCAGCGTTATCGGGTAATGTTCCAATGGCCACTTCAGCCATTTCATCTTGCGTCCCATACTAGTACACTACTTTTGTTCCTTCACTCAGTTTCTGGTATCCCTCAGTCACGATGCGCTGATTGACGCTCAGCCCATTTACAACTGTCACATAGTTGCCATGCGTTTCACCTATCGTCACCTTGGTGCGATGGGCGGTATTGTTACTGTCCACTGTCCAGACAAACAGTGTGCCGTCGGATTTCTTCTGCACCGATGTCACGGGAACCGATTGGCGCCCGATGGCCTGAGTTCCGCTTGAATTGAAACTGACATTTGCCACCATGCCCGGCAAGAGTTTAAAGTCTCTGTTCCCTACATTGATCCTGATATCATAGGTGTGTGTGAGGGCATCTGCCTGCACCCCTTTCTCTATTCTGCCTCCCCGATAACTGCGCCCGATGGCATCCACATGGATACTGCTTGGCGTGTTGGCATTGATGCTGCCAATCTCTGCTTCGGGCACCGACACCTTCACCTTCACGGTTGAGATGTCGAGTATGTTCACCACAGCCTGTGAAGGCAATGCTGTTTCTCCCGCCACCAGTTGCTTCTTGCCGATGACACCGCTCACAGGCGCGTAGAGACGCGTGTCAGCAAGGCCCTTTCTGGCTATCTTTTCTGTAGCGGTTGCCGAGGCTACACCAGAGCGCGCTGTATTGAGGGCTGATGTAGCTTGGGCGAGACGCGTCTCTGCCTCAATCCATTTCACCTCTGGCAGCGAGCCGTTGTCATGCAACAGTTTCATGCGGTCATACGCATCCTTGGCCTGGTTATAGGTGGCTTCAGCCTGCTTCACCATATCTTTGGCCTGATTGAGCGATGCATGCGCCACCTCCACAGTGTTGCTCGAAGTGGTCGGATCAATTTCGGCCAACAACTGACCACGACTAACCATCTGGCCCTCCTTGACCAGAATACGCTTCACCACGCCCATGCTGGTGAAACTCACCGCAGTAGCCTCACGCTCCTCTACAATGCCTACATAGGTCTGCGCATTGTCCGTCATGCCAGGTGACACCACCAGAGTTTTCACTCTTACAGGAGCCTTCTGCTCCACCTTTTTGCTCTCGGTGCAACTGATTACAGCCAGCACAACTAATAGCAGAAAAACATATCTTTTCATAAGCATCTTTCTCATTTCAGTTGCAAAAGTAAGTATTTCTCCTTAAATAACAGCATTTATACATATTATCGATTTGGATTTCGTTGCGTAATTAAACACATTCCATCTAAATCAATCTGTATCTCGCTAAACCAGACCACTTTTGCCTCAAGAGATTCCCGTATTCCAGCATCCCCAAAATAGAGAATCATGACGAAGACATGCATTTGTCGTGCAACACCCCATAAAACAAAAAGACAACCAACTGAAAACCAATTGATTATCTTTTCACACCGTGAACCCGTGGGGTTTACCTTCTACGAAATAACGTGTTTTCTCATTCTTACCGTCAATCTGCGATTTACGTTTCTAACTTACTGATTATATTGCATTTATAATAAACAGCCACATTACAGTTGAGTTCACCTTGTTACACTTGTTTAATAATAAGTCGCCAAAAAGTCGCCAAAAATTATGGTCATATCGCTAAAAATTACTACCTTTGCATATCTCACAGAAAGCAGTATATATGGCAACGATTATTCTATCATTATCAACGAAATCTGATAAAGTCACCTCGCAGCACGAGGTATTGATCCGTTTCTTTCACGGTAAGCATGTTAACCAGCGAACGAAGACCAATGTCTTTGTTCACCCAGATCATTGGAGTGATGCCACCCAGAGCATTATTATCCCGAAATGGCGCACGCTTAGCAAGGAACGCAAGCAACTGAAGGACGAGCTGCAACAGAAAAGCGAACGCCTTGCCGCCATCACGTCTTTAGTTCAATCATCCTTCCAGGAGATAGACAAGGGCAACGTGCCTAACGATTGGTTGAAGAAACTGATCCATGATTTCAACTTTCCTGCCGTCACCACTACAGCCAAGCCGAAGCCCAAGCAGAAGAAATCGTTTTTCGATTGGTTTGAGTTGTTCCTCAAGACCAAAAACTATCCACTCGGCAGTACCAAGTCTTTCAGGGTGCTGGAGCGGGCATTGGGACGCTACCAGGGCTACAAGCGCAAACGCAACAAAGACTTCACACTCGATATCGACACCATATCCAAGGAAACTATCATTGACTTCTTCGATTACTTCAGACGGGAGCACGAGCTTGCTCAGAAGAACCCAAAGTTATTTGAGAAGCTGCTGCGGGATTATCCAGCCGAGATCACACAAAAACACAAGTCGCCTAAGATCACGGAGCGCGGCGACAACCATATTGTAAACTTGCAGAAGAAGCTGAAGCGCTTTTTCCTGTGGCTCAACAAAGAGGGGTACAGCACCAACCGCCCATTCGACGGCGTTGAGATTAAGGCAGAGAAATACGGCACTCCCATCATCCTCACTCTAGAGGAGCGCAACAAGATTGCCGACTTTGACTTATCGAGCAAGCCGCACCTGGAGCGCCAGCGAGACGTGTTCATATTCCAATGCTTGATAGGTTGCCGTGTAGGAGACCTGCTGAAGATGACACCCGACAATGTTGTGAACGGTCAGATCGAGTATATCCCAAGAAAGACCAAAGATAACAAGCCGGTAACGGCAGAGGTTCCCTTGAATGACCGAGCCACCGCTATCCTCAAGAAGTACTGTAACGTTGATCTATCGTCATACAAGAGTAAAGTCAACAGCAACCCTTTACTGCCGTTCATCAGCTCGCAGAAATACAATGAAGCCATCAAGGAGGTGTTCAAGATATGTGGTATAGATCGTATGGTCACGATCCTTGACCCCGTATCCGGTGAGCAAACCCAAAAGCCTTTCTACGAGATTGCCAGCAGCCACCTTGCGCGCCGTACGTTCGTCGGTCTGTTATACAATCAGATTCAGGACCCCAACCTGATCAGTTCGATGTCAGGCCATGTCGAAGGCAGCAGGGAGTTCGCCAGATACCGCAAAATTGAACGTGAGGCGAAGAAGAAGGCGGTTGACCTGATCAATTAGCGTTCAGTCATTCCGCACGTGAACAACTTGAACATTTGAACACCGTGAACACGCCCCACCCTACCCATGAGCATGCCATCATCGTGCGTGGATACCTGGTAATTTTGGGCCGGAAGAACCCTTATATGTAAGAGAAACACATGCCCCCAAGAGGACCGCTGGCTTAACAATGAGCACGCTGGCGGCATGAGGGGCAAAGACAACATATAACCCGATGGTATGGACTGGGCGGCGAAGAGTCGTCCAGCACCGCCATCACCAGGCGTTATCACCTGTCGGGGAGACCGTGCCCTCAAGACGGCATAATCAAACCGACAGCGAGTCTGGAGAAGAAGCTAACGAGGCTAACACCGAAGAGGTGCAGGTCTCGACTTCTTTTTTTCTTCGTCATTGGATTGTGCAGTATAGCTAATCAAAAAAAAAGAACGAGGCCGGATAATTCCGATCTCGCTCTAATTGTTAGATGAGGTATTTAGCCCAAAGCATCGATGCCGTTTTCGGCAATGAAACGCTCGCATGCACCTACTTCCGCAATGAGTCCATTGACTAGAATCTCCGGATCAACTCTTGTTGCTTTGTTAACGCGGACCATTTCATCAATTAATCTAGTCTCGACCAGATACCTGATGTACATTTCCTCCACCTGCTCCAAGAGGTCCTCATTACTTTCAGATTCGATGTCGACATCATCCTTCCATCGTCTTAGGTTATCAAAATGCCACCTAATCGCACGGATTCTGTCCTCGTCCCAGTCGTAGGCTCGTAGTACCTGATTCTCAGTGTAGAATTCTACCTCACCATTGCCTGCGCTGCCGGTGTTGGCAGCTAAAAATTCACTAAATTTTGTCATAATGTTTGTTTTTAAAAAAATGATTAAAAAAAATGTTGTTTGTAATCATATAAAAAACAAAAATTAATTATACAAAAAAGTTAATTAACACATTCAAACATCATGTCAAAAAGCGAATTCGTTTAATCAGCCGTCAATTACTGTGCCAGAGAAAACCAGTCTGCCATTTTTGCTTATAGCTGACAACCAAGGCGCTATTTTCACATAGTAGCGCGACATATTGTCAGCGACAGGTGATGCACAGCACGACATTTTGGGGCTTATCACATCGTAATATTTTGTAGATAGCAATAAATCACTAACTTTGCGGGTGGAATACTTGATGATCCAACTAAATCGATAATATGATGAAGAAAGTCCTACAATCCCTCATTCTGCTGTTAGGAGCACTGATGCTACCCGCCACAGCCTATGCGCAGCAGAGGCTCTATGGCGATGTGAATGGCGATCTTGAGGTCAACATCGCTGACATCAACGTCGTGATTGACCTCATCCTTGACGGCAACGGCTTCACCGCTGCTGCCGATGTGAACGGTGACGGCGAAATCAACATCGCCGACATCAACGTCATCATCGACATCATCCTGGGCGGGGCTGAGGCTCCCGCCGTTGTGCATGTCTATGGCGACGATGGCCCCACCGAGGGGCGCGTCATCACTGTCACTGATGGCTCGGTCACCGTCACCTGTGATCCGGGTGCCGAACCCAAAATTGGCGAAATCATTGTTAGCGGCATCACCGACACTGCCCCGGTGGGCTTCCTGCGCCGCGTCGAGTCGGTACAGACTTCCGGCGGCCAGTGCGTGATGACCACCACCAACGCCTCACTCGAGGAGGTGATTCCCGACGGCGACTACGACCTGCCCGTCCCCATGCAGGAGCAGGGCCAGTACGTCACCATTCAGGTCCCAGGCCAGGCTCCCGAACGCGTTGGTTTCTCCACCAGCCTCCGTCTGGGCGTGAAAATCGGCAGTAGCGGCATAAAAATCATCAGCAACGTGTCGGCAGCCGATGAAGCGGCTGTCCTCGATGGCGATCAGGACAAAACTTACCCTGTGAGTTTCATTGCCTATATCAATCCCTCGATTGATATGAATTTCATATACAACTCTCGCAACAAGAAAGTTCAGCGCATCGGCCTGAAAGGAAATGCCGACATCAGTGCCGACATTCTGGGCAAGATTTCGGCCGAGGGGTCGGTGCCCCTGCTGGGCGATGACGGCATCAAGCTGTTCACCGTCAATCTCAAGCCCGTCGTGGTAATGGCTGGCTACATACCCATCGTGTTCACGCCGCGCATCGACGTGTTCCTGACAGCTGACCTCAGCGGCGAGGTGTATCTCAAGAGCCGTTTTGTGGCAGCCCAGGCCGAGGGTGGCTTCAGCTATATCTACACGCCCACGCCCGACCCCATCACGGGCAAGAACCACAATTTCACCACCAGCTTCTCTTGCGGTGCCCTGGGCGACGGTCATCTGAACGACCGCTTGAGCGAGACTTTCGCTCCAAAGGTGGGTATCAACGGTGCCGTTACCGCCACACTGCACCCCACGCTTGACGTGAGCCTATACGGAGCTAACGACATCTTCAACGTGGGCGTGCCCATCTGTCCGTGGGTCAAAGCCGAGGGCAACTTTGCGTTCACTCTCAAGAAGGACATCGAGCTGGACTACGACGACCAGGTGACCTTCTCGGCAGGTGTGGACATCGGCTTGGAAGCCAAGTTCAAGTTAGGCAAGAAGAATCTCAAGTGGAAACAGAATATCACACTGTTGGAGACAAAACTCTATGACTTTTGCGGTATTACCCCCAGCATTACCAACTTCCAAGTGTCACCCGACAGCCCGATGCCCAATGATACCAAGCAGGTGCGCTTCTCGATGGACTTGACCAAGCCATTCTACCAATTGCTGCCCGAACAGGACTACGGCTTCGCCTACGGTCTAGCAGACGAGAGCCGCGAAAATTGGACTTATGTCAGCGAGAAGCCCTACTACGACGATGGCTTCTCAGCTACCAACCAGACTCAGTACATTGAGACCTACATCAGTTCCTATGCACTTGAGAAGGACAAGACCTACCGCGTATGTCCCTATGTGACCATCTTCGGTACCCACATTTTCAGGAAGGGAGAGAATTTCAAGATTGAGAAGGAGGACGAGGAGGGTGACTGGGTTGACCTGGGCCTGCCCAGTGGCACGATCTGGGCGACGCGCAACGTGGGAGCCAGTAGTCCAGAGGACTACGGCGACTACTTCGCCTGGGGCGAGACCGATCCCAAGGATTACTATGACAACAACACCTACAAGTGGTACCGGAGCGACGATGATTATAGTGGATATACCAAGTACTGCACCAATAGTTTGTATGGTTACAAAGGCTTTGTGGATAACAAGACGGAGTTGGATCCGTCTGACGACGCGGCGTGCGCCCATTATCCCGGTGGCCGCATGCCGTCGAAGGGGCAGATTCTGGAGCTGGTTAATTCTTGCACTTGGCAGTGGACTCAGCGCAATGGCGTGAAGGGTCATTTGGTCACCGGCCCGAACGGTAACGCCATGTTCTTGCCCGCTGCCGGCAACCGCTGGCACGAGTCGCTCGTCGGCGCGGGCTCTTACGGCTACGATTGGTCGCGCACGCTCCACCCCGGCTACTCGAGCTACGATTACTACCCGCCCAACGCTTACGGCCTCCAATTCGAGATGGGCAATTGGGACTACGGGTGCAACGACCAAATGCGCCACCTCGGGTTTACCGTCCGTGCTGTGCGCGTCTCGCAGAATTAATGCACCCTTGACGCGAAAAAACACGCATTCGTCATTCGGCGGTGCGAGGACGAATGAAAAAGAAAGACGGCAAAATTGCCGTCTTTTCTCATGTTCACTCTACATAGTCTCATGTTGTATCAGCCTTCTCGGTCCTCGATAAACTCGTGGAAGCTGTACCAAGTGTCGTTGTCCTCATGCACCTCAAGGTAGTCGTCGAGGGCCTGGTCTATGGCTTCGACGCTCTGCTCTACAGGATGGCCGACGATGTCCGATACGCACTTGGCCGCTTCATTGATGGTCTCGAAGTACAGCGGTTCATCATAACTGTCCAACAGGTATCGTTCGGGGAAGTGCTCAAAGCTGTTGGTCGCGAATAGGCTGCACCCCGGTTCCTCCTCTTGGAAGTAAACCTTGATGCTGGGCAGTTTCTCTTCGATGATTTTTCTCACGCCTTCCTGTTCTCCCCAGGCGGTATTTTGCCAGATCATCAGTGTGGTCTCATTCTCGAGTGAATAACTGGTGATGTCGCCACGGCATGGGTAGTCCTCCCAGTTGCCGCCGAGTTTAGTCACGAGATTTCCAAGCCACCATTTTCCAAATCCGTTAGGGACGATGGATGTCTTGCGCTTATCGATATATTTCAGCGCATCGTGGAGCTGTCGGATGTGATTGGGATCGCCGACACACTCATAAGTTACAGAAGCCCAGTTAGGCATAGCTCAATAGGTTTTAGTTTGGTTAATAACTCGGATGTACTTGGCGGTGGGATATTTCCTTCTCGCCTTGTAGTGAACGTACATCCTGCTTCTGCTCATACTCTCGATGTGGATTATCTTGCCATCCACGTTGACTTCATAAGTGTAGATAGTCGGGAGAGGCATGCGGGTAGTAGTGTTCTCGACCCACCACTCAATCAGTAATTCTTTGATAGTCTTAATCATTTTAATTGATAACGGTTAATGAGGATCGAGACCTGCTTGGCGGTGAACTTGCCTCCTCTGCTGGTCGTGAAACCCTCGTTGTTTAATATTCTAGCCATCTCACTCAGGTTGTTGCTGTCTCGCACTAGGATCTTCAGCATGGCCACGGCGCGTTTGTTGTTAGCGTTGTTGGCTGCCTTCTCCTGGTTCGCCTGCCTGCTGTTTGAGATAGCTTTCTCCATGTTGCCCGTCAGGTTCTCAGGTTTGCCGAGTTTATGTCCCTGCTCCTTCTTGACCTGTAGGGCGGCTTTGGTACGCTGACGAATCAATCCAGCCTCATATTCACTGATGGCTGCGATAATCGTTAGTACCAATCTGTTTGCTCTTGGGAAGTCACAGAATATGATTTCTATGCCTGCATCCAAAAGCTGGCTCGTAAAGGTCACATTTCTTGAGAGTCGATCCATCTTGGCGACGATCAGTGTGGCCTTCTCCTTCTTGCAGAGCTCCAATGCCTCGTGTAGCTTGGGACGCTGTGTTTTTCGTCCGCTCTCAACTTCCACAAATTCAGCTATTGGAACCTCGCCTTTGAGATAATTTCTGATGATGTCTTGCTGTGCTTGTAATCCCAGCCCCGAAGCTCCTTGTCGTTGGGTCGATACACGTAGGTAAGCGACATATGCAATATTATTCATAAGTTTGAAACATATTAAACGTGGGTTTAGTATTGTTCAAGAATGGTGGAACCCTCAAGAATCGCCCTGAGAATCCCACCATTCTGTCATTTTTCAGATTCTGTGATTATGCCGTATTCCGCACAAATTGACTTTTCGTAATTCTCGGTTTTTTCTACAGCATCGTCTATCACAGCCACTAAATTGTCGCAAAAAACCGATTGTATGGTATCAACGGTTGTGCCATTGTCGTCGATAAGCGTCACACAAAACAGGTCTTCAGCTTCATTTAAGGTCACTCTCACAAGGCCGGTATGCTTGAAGCCTTGCACGTGAAATTCCAGTCCGAGCTCAATCGTCTTTACCGTCTTGGGATCGATGCCCCAGGACATAAGGATGATGGGGTGGCTCGTGAGGATAGCCCATATATATTTGGCCAGCCTCAAATTGTAATCTTCGTTGTCGATCATAATCAGAAAAAGCTTAGGTGAAGGTAATCGCTGTCAGGTTCACCCATCGTCAGCAGGCGTTCCATCTTGTCGATCACCTCATCGGTTGTACATTGTAAATCTTTAACTCGCATCTCGATTTCCTCGGCCTCATCATCGGGCAAGGTATCGAGTTCCTTCAGTTTATCGATAACGCGGCGCCAGTCTTGTTTCAGCACCTCGAAATCAACGTCAAATTCTTCATTAGTGTATTCGCAGCCACATGTATCGAGCAGGCCGTAAAATTCTTGGATCTTGTGATTGAATCCTACTGCGTTGCTCCATTCTACGTTGTAAGTGGTAGCAACATGTAATCTGAATCCCATAATCGTTAAGCTAAATAGGTTTGGTTCATAAAACAGGTCTTGTAGTAGCTATGGTCCCGGGGTATCGTAATTCTCTGGAACACAACTAGCCAAAAACCATTCTTGATTTCACTCGTCGTCGGTTTCTCATCGAGCAGCATCTCTACTATGCTCGGAGATATCGGGAAGCAAAATTTCAATGCTCGTTCCCTTGATCCTCTCGATAGGCTACACCAATATTTGATGGTGAGCTTTTTGTTCTTAGTCTTTGCCATTGTCAGTTGAATTTTTGCGGTTGTTATAGTTCATTTTTACGCGTGTGAGGTAGAAGTCCTGATACTTGCCGTCCAGTTGTCCTCTCACATAGAAGTTGCCGTCCACATAGAATTCGGCATCTCGTTGGGTGAGCTGTGGATTAATGGTCGTCAGGTGTATCTCGATCGTCCTTCTTACGGTAAAGTTGCGGAATGACGGATTGGCTGGTTTGTCGGCAGTGGTGTGATGTTCCTGCCGTTTCTCAGCCAGCGTTCTCTTGTTCTGCTTCTTTCTTGTCATAATAGCTCTTGTATTTGCGTTGAACATAGGTGAGCAGCAAGGATCTTATTGCCCTGGCCTTGTCGCTCGGTGTATAGGTGTAATAGTCCGTATGTGGATTTCCATAGCGATCCTCATAGCAGATATGGCTGCGATAGTCTCCCCGCGCAAAAAAGTCGCTGTAGGTGGCGTCGGTGTCGGTATCGGTGTTGGAGTACTGGACATAAAGGCTCACATACAGTTTGCCCTTGATCAGTTCCACAGCGTTGAAGGTACTGTTCCAATGGTTGCCTGTGCGGAATCTATCGGGAATCCACAGCCGCTTGTCCCTGGATCTGTAAAGTCTCGTTCCCACTTCCTTGATGATTCTTGTTATAGTAGCGGGAGTGATAGCCATAAGCTCGTCCTCAGTAAAATTCATGATGATCTGAACCTTCTTGTCGGGCTTGTAACGCTTAAATAATTCAATGTTGATGTTCATAATTGGTTGGGTTTTAAATGAATGGTAAGTATATTTCGTCCTTATGTTCCTCTAAAGCTTTGGCAAGAATGACCGCTGCCTCGTGGGAACCTTTGTTACGCAGGTCGATGAAACGGTTGCTATCATCGGCCATAAACTTGATACAGGCGATAATCAGCCTCATAAAGTTCTGCTCCAGCGTCTTGTGGAACGATGGGATGGCTGCGGTAAATCGGTCGGGATTGAAGCTGTAGTCATTAAGTACTCGCTCCAGTTCTTTAGCCACTTTGTATTCGCGACTCTCATTGATGTTCGTGTTCATTTTGTTCAAGTTGTTCATAAGAATGCCAGGAGAACGGTTGATGGTTGATGTCAATTTCATTCTCCTGGCGTGGTTAGTAATGTCGGTTAGATAGTGATCAGCACACTGCCAGATACGTTGCTGACCTTCATGTAATCGCTCAGGTCAAGATCGGGGTTGTCTGCCTTGTAGCGTCCCAGATCAAAACTCTCTCGTTGGGTCGGCAGCTTACGGGTGATCCTCATGCTGTCCGTCTCCCAGATTTTCGCGTTGGTGGCCTCCATGCGTAACAGGATGTCGGCCTTAATGCGCTTGAGTTCATCGTCAACTTGCTGTTTCGTCTGGATGAGTTCACGAATGGTCATCTCCTGCGCCTTGATGTCGGCAGGGATGGAGTAAGGGTTGTTGAATGTCTCGCCGTTAAGGTCCGCTTCGAGCAGGGCCTTGCAGATGTTGGCGGGAATGCGTTCAACTTCAATAATCTCGCTGATGTGGTCCTTCCCCTTGCTGCGGAGATGGATCACAAGTAGCCTATCAATCTTTGCCCCGGGGTTTTGGAGCGTGAACAGATAGGCATAGATGCTCAACTGCCATTTAGCACGCTCCATTTTCTCGGGGGTGAAGGTGCCGTAGGTCTTGATATCAGCCAGTGTGAAGGTGTCCTGGTTAATGCGGTACACCTTGTCGATGCTTGAGGCATAATGCTTGGTATCGGTAACAAGATACTCGCTAGCCTCGTGCACAAGTTGATTGGAATGGGTCAGCTGGATGTAGTCGGCGACCTCAACGGTGCCGTCGTTAACCCACATACGATCGAAAAGCTCACATGATTCATGAACCGACTTACCGTACTGGGCGGCAGCCTGGATCATCTCTTCAGGAACCTCGTCATACTCGTTGGGAAAGAGCTGACGCTGAATAACGCTCGTGATGCCGGAGAGTTCCTTGCCCTCCAGGTGATAGGTGTGGGCTTCCTTGTTGAAAACCACGCCAGAATCGTTTAATCGAATCATTGTCATAGCGTTAGAATGTGATTACGGTGGATTTGTGAATTTCCTGCTTACGGCGCGAAAACATGGCCTTGATGTCGGGATTGTTCTCGACCTCCATGCGGTGTTGCTCGTAAAGCTCTATAAGTGAGTCTATATCGTTCACTTTAGCCAATGCCGCTTCGATAGCAGCATAGCGGGGATCCTTGGTCGCGGGCGTGGTAGCCTGGGCCGATGCGGATGTGGCTCGTGTCCTTCGTGCCGGTGCCTTCTTAGCGGGTTCCTCGGGAAGGGGCTTGGTCTGTTCACGGTGGTAGCTGTCACTATCAACGTCCTTTGTATCATCTATGGCGAACATGGCATTCATGGCGTACTTGCGTGCGTAGCTGGAAGCGGCGCCAGTGATCTGGGCTGCGTCCATGCCGGTCTTGGTGGCAGTATGCTCGGCGATAGCCGACGTGGTGATGGTCTCACCCTTGTCGTTAAAGAAGTAGAGTGTAGTCTTCAGGAAGGTTCGTCCTCCCAGTTCGATTACCTCGTCTTCAAAGCGGATTCCACAGTTCTGGCTGCGGAGTAACGGTTTGATGGCAGCGAGGATAGACTCCAAGCTGCGGTAGTTGTACTTGCCGAAGCTGTTAAATTGGTCTTTCGGCACGATCAGGTGTTGCTGAATGTAGATCAGCGATTGAATCAAATCTTTCATTTTGCGTTGATTTTTAAAATGTTAGTAAAAAGGGTTGTTGTCTAAAATGAAAGAGGAGGCCATCACGGTGAAGTGATAACCCCCTCTTCGGGAGCATTGAGGTGTCGTGCCTCGTTGCTATGTAAAATGGTTTGTTTTACGAAAGGAACCAGCTATAGGCGGGATTGGACCCGTCGATCGCTTGTTGGATTCCAAAGGTAAAGTCAGTGCAGTTTTGGTTGCGTTCCAGCCACTGTGAAATGTAGGTCTGCTTAACAGCCTCATTGAATAGCTGGAGTAGTTGCCATAAGGTGATGCTGTCGAGGTCGGCCTCCTTCTTGAAGTTGGGGTTCTCGACGTAGCCTCTTACTGCTGCGTTAACTGCCTGGTCGCCCAGAATAACGTTGGGCAGACCGAGTTCGTTGCGTGTGGCGGTGGGCAGAGCCTGATAAAGTCTCAGGCGGCCGATAATGCCACAGAACTGCTCTTCGGTGATCCTGGTATTACCCAGGGCCTCCAAGGTGCGCAGGTTCTCGTCCTTGTGTGGATCGAACCCGCTGAAAAGTTGCAGTGCCCGTTCCTTGATGTCGGATGCGGTCAGTGCGTCAAAATTCCCTGTAAAACCGTCACAGGTCAAACAGAGGTTGCTGCATACTCGAACTTGCCAGCCCACAAAAATCTTGAATTTCATGGGGCTCTCGCGTCCGAATAGCTTGTCTTCGTTGTAAGCTCTCACGCCGCCGATGCAAAGGTGCACAGGCTGGCCGTTGATAAAACGCGTAAGACCAGCAACATGGCAAACAAATGCCATACGTTGGTAGTAAATGGTCTTCTCGTTGTCTCTAAGCTCGCTAGTCTTCTTGTGCAGAGCCGATGGGATGCGCCCGTTAATCTGATGCGATACCCTGATCTCTACAGGAGTAAGTTCTCCGAAGATGGTCTTGCCGGCCTCGATGACGCTCTTGATAAAAGCCTGGTGGCTAATGGTGAGCGTGTTGTCCGCGAAGGTCGGTACAATTGATTTCTCGGTGAGTTCCTCAAGCGTTACCGCCGAGGTGTTGCTCTCGATAAAGTTTGGGTGGTTGTCCGGATCGATGTCGTCCAGTACCACTGCGTCTTCGATTTCTTCTGCGTCAATGTTGATGACGGAAGGTGATGCTGCGATGATCCCGTCAGTAGGGATGATCTGCATTTCTTGTTGTTCGTTGTTCATTGTTGGTTTGGTTGTTTTGTCGCGACTTCCTCATGGTCCTGAGTGCGGTCGCTAGGTTTTTAAGTTGAATTAATAGGTTGCCTGATGTTTCAAAAACTTCAAGCGCCACGTCGATTAAGTCTCCGATTTCATTTCTTTGCTTGTTCATCTTTCGTGGTGTCCTTTTTTGAGGCCAGGTGCTCGCTGATCTGTTTTCCGATGTCGATCACAGCGATAAGCCGGGCCAGGTTGTCAATAATTTTCAAAAGTCGTCTCATAATGTCGTTGTTATTGTAATTAGTTGTTAATAAAAATGTTAGTTAAATCTCAGTTATATATATATAAGGCTTCTTCGGGGTTGTCATGGGGGTGAAGATTGAACGTGAACAGCTTGAACATTTGAACACCGTGAACAATATCGGGGGATTGTCAAAAATTGTGCGTTTTTCTCATTCTACTATATTATAATACCCCTCAAAACCAGATAATAATGCACAAAAATTGTGCGTTTTTCTCATTCTACTATAATAGTAGTAGTTATATCAAATAACTACTCATGCTTTTGAGATGAAAAATGAAACCCGGCAGGACACCTTTTGATGGGTGTCCTGCCGGTAAAATATAATGAGTAAAAATTCAGAAAAATCAACGTCTACATGCTTCTCTCCACTTGGCCTCATACTCAGCATATAGAGGATCGTTTTCCCATGAGTTCCACCATGCGCCTTTAAACGACGGCACGGTAAAATTGATCGGGCCTAAGTTGAGGATGCTGCTCTCGGGTGATGGGGACGTTGACGGAGTGGGTGTGGATGGCATGGCGTATTCCTTACCCCAGTTACGTATCGTCCCAACTGATAGATTCAAGCCATACTGTAACATTTTCTCACGATTCTTGGCCGCTGACAGGTTCGGATCATAATACAGCATAAACGTGGCCTTCTTGTCAGCTTTGTCCTGTTTCTTGGCTTGACGCTTCTGAACATACGTCTGGCCCTTCCCTGGATTCGTCTCGATGTACCTGTCACTGCAATATCGATACAGTGTGGCCGGGGATATACCAAGCGCAGCGGCATTGTCCTGAACCGATTTCGTCCTGTCATAGCTGAGGTCAAGTTCAGCATAATGGATTCGCTTGGTGACGTAGTTAATGAATGCCTGTGACTTCGGCGCTTTGGGATGCATGATGAACTTTGGCCTGTGGTTCTTCCAGTAATTGATCTCATACTTGCAATAATCCCTCAGCTCGTCATAGGTCATCGTCATCGCCCGCCTGGTTCTTCGCGTGAGAGAGTCCAATGTAATGATATGGTCGCTGTTGTCGATGAACCGATGAAAATCCAAATACATATTGAACAGCAGCGTGTTAGCGTCTACATCATAGTTCATCAATCTTCTCAGGCAGGCGCGCTTAAAGAGTGTACGCCGCCTATGGTTGCCGTCGGTGATCGTCTCTCGGTGCCACCATAGCTGAAGGTAGCTCTCGTCGGTCAGCTGGTAAAGCCCATCTATCCACTCTGCGCGATCAGTCCTATAAAAGTAACAGTATTTCAGTGAATTATAGTGCATGAACGTCTGGTAGTCCATAGTGCCCATATCATGCAACAGGCGATCATCAAATTCAACGGTCGGCAGTGATGTTTGTTGCGACGTTGGGGACGGTGGTTGAACAGTAACATCCGGCAGGCTATCAGGAAAATCAAGCCGTGAAAAGATGTTGTACGTGACATAATACTCGCCATTACCGCTGACACCATTGAAATACTGGCTTGCCCTGGTACCACATTCATCGGCCATAGGTTCCCCTGTGTCCCTGATGATGCAGTCCGTGAGATACCTGTTCACGATGTTCATGTTCATTTTGTTCAACTCACGGTCCAGCACATAAACCAACCTGAACCGGCGAGACGTGATGCCATCTTTCTCCAGCTTATCGGAATAGGACATATATGCACAGGTAGGCTTGAGCGTGAGGCAATCCAGGTACTCGGGTATCGTCTTGAACCGCGTGTAATCGATATCCACGAACACTGTCTGGCTCCCACGAAAGAACCTGTCACTCTTGAAATTCAACTTCATACAGCCCTTGTTGCGGCCCTGACGGTAAACTGGATATGACTGGTAGCGCTTGCCCGCGCTCGTCTCGATCCAATACTTCTGGTTGGGGTCATAGTCGAACAGGTTACAGAACGAGTGGCCGGTGAGGGCTTGCTGAAGAAACTGGTCAACGGTAAGGCTCGTCTCCCTGAACGCCATTTTCACCTTGCCGACAGCCTCAGCCCCGGCCCTACTGAGACAGGCCGAGGCTTCGCTCTTGGTCGTGTAGCTGTCGTTGCTAACATTAACTCTAAATACGAAATTACTATCTATCTTCATAATCAATAAGTTAATGTTATGCAGCCGAGTTCAAGGATTGCTGCTGCTGTTGCCGTTGAAGTTTCCGTTCTTGGCGCAGCCTTCTCTGCTTGGCTTTTTTCTTACCCTCGGACATGGCCTTCTTGTGAGCTTCGGTTTTCTTGATACCACGTAGCGCCTGTGAGATTTTCTGTCTGGACGCCTTTGAGTGATGTAGGCCCTTCATGCCACGGCCGTAGGAAGTGTTAAATCCGTTATTCACAGAGTCATATTTCCGGATCATCGCCGTCTCCATAGCATCAATTTTCTTCTTTCGCGTGGATTCCTTCATGTAAAATCCGCTAAAAAGTACCTCACGCACCCAGTCCTCGGGAGGATATATCTCCCTCGCTCTGTTTATTTTAGGTCCGGCATACTTGAGATCTGTGCTGTCCCAATCGCCTTGACGTTTCTTTGTGTTGCCAGTCTGCCCGATATAGCATTTCCCGGCATCACCGTTGGCTGTTGATTTCTCTGTCGCTTTTAAGGTGTACTTATAAACCTCACCATAGTAAATTCCCTTCCTTTTCATAAGATAGCTTCTGATTTAAGTGGTTAATCGTCAGGCTGCTGTCATTGACGAACAGCAACTCTCCTCTTCTCATCGACGAGTTGTAAGCACCAAGCCCGCCGAGTCTGTTTTTGGCGTCCTTGCGGTTACTGTACAAGTCGCCATTCTTTAAATTTTTAATCATCTCATTTAGTTTTTTGAGAGTTAATCGTGAGTGTCACGCCCATCTTGTCGAGCCTACTCACTAAGCCCCGATAAGCGTCAATACGTCTGCGCTTCTTCGGGATGATCTGTAACAGGTCCTGCAATGTAATCTCGATGCAGCGACCATTATCAAGAGGATGACCTTCGTTAAGTGCATCCTCGAGCCTGTGTATATCGCCAGCGTAGGGATCACCCTTCACCGACGGCGCGCTATTAACACTCTTTTCCGGTTGAGCCTCAGGTATGGCAGCGCGCACATTCATCGTCGGCCCATGCCATGTCTCCGCCATTGACGAGAACATAGCCTGTAAAAGTTGAAACATATTATTTGACTTAAAAATTTACACATCAAGCATTTACGCTCTATTCAAGGATAAGGCTTGGGATGGAAATGGCGCGCGTTTTTCACGTTTCACATCAATTTCACGAAAAAATTAACTTTTTTAGGATTTATAGCGCCTAAAAATGGCACTGTTTAGCTGTAACTTTGCCGCGCGTGTAATAGTTATCAGTAGAAATTTAAATCATAATTATATGGAAAAGATGTTGCTAAATCCCTGGGCATTAGATGAAAATGGCAATTTTGTCAGCATTGAGCACGCCCAGAAAAATCAAGAGTACTTCTGTCCCACCTGTCATCAACCCCTGACGTACCGCAAAAAAGGTGATGGACCTCGTGCTCACCAGGATCATTTCAGCCATAAAAGCAAATCCAAGTGTACTGGTCCCTCAGAGTCGGATATCCACAAGTTCGTCAAACAAGGCGTCTTCGAGATATTGCAATCAGCGATAGAAAATCATCGTGACCTGCCTGTCTCATGGACTTGCCCCGAGTGTGGTATGATTTTTAAAGCGAACCTTCTCAAGAAGGCTAAGTCCGTGCAGATGGAGAAAGACCTGGATGTGGCTCGCCCTGATGTAGCGCTATTCGACGAGAACGTTAATGTGGTTGTGGCTATTGAGATCGTTTTCACGCATGATGTGGAAGATAACACCATGAGGTTCTATGATGACAACGGCATTGTACTGGTGCGAATAGTTGTCCATTCGGCTGAGGAGTGTAACAATTTGATGCAAAAACTTCAATACCCCGACAGCGTGAACGTGTGTTTCAATAAGAGCTGTCCCCGATGCCAGTCAACGCGCCTGAATCGTGGAATTTTCGCCCTACGCAACGAGAATAGCGATGGAATTGTCGGGCTGGCAGTTGGTTTCAGCAATCCTTTTGGAGACGAGCCCATACTCGGCCTACGCTTCACGGAACAAGATAAACTCAACGCTATCACCATTACTCAGAAGCAATGGCCCGGCTACCAGCTTCACTTTAACGAGGCTCACGAGTTTCCCCATGCCGTCTTCGTGTCGCAGCAGCAATCTCATGCCCCATCACAACGGTCGTATCGTCCACGTCCCCATTACCCAACACTCGAGCAGATACAGCACCAAAAACAAGTCAAGGCCATCAGGCGCAGTTATGCTATCCGATCCAAAAGCACGAAAAAATCCGGAGGCAAGCGCCGTGGGTGATATTTTACATGGATTTTTCAAGAAAAATCATTATCTTTGCAGGTTTGAAAGTATGAACAGCAATAACCGATAATACTATGCTGATAGACAATAAAGTTGACCGCTACCCGAATGATGGTATAGACATTGTTACCGTGTGGGATTTCTTGAAGACCTACTCCAGTAAAGATACCGGGGAAACAGGCAAGATGGATATCGTGACTGGCTATTTCACGATCTTCTCCCTCAGCAAGCTATACGAGGAACTGCCCGAGGAGAACTATTACCGCATCATTTCGTCTGAGATGGTGGGTGACGACTACAAGAAGGATGTGATCGTCAACCTGCTGAGCGATGATATGGACATATCCAACATCGGCAACCTCGATAAGCATGCCAGGCAGGCCATCGCGTTCCTCGAGCGTGATAATGTTGATATGCGTGCCGAGATACCCGACTTCTGCCACGCCAAGGCCTATATCTTCAGGAACGGCAACCCGACTCACTCCAACTATTACGTGACGGGCTCCAGCAACCTGACCCCGGCAGGCATCGGCTTGAAGGCCGTGCCCAACGTCGAGCTGAATATCGCCGAGACCTGCAACAACAGTAACGCCGACTACACCGAGCTGCGCAAGTGGTACGAGGATATCTGGGCCAAGGCACGCACCGAGGTCCCCGAGGATAGCGACAACAAGCGCTCTCCCAAGGTGCCGGTGAAGGAGTATTTCATCCGCAAGATCAAGGAGTACTTCCGCAAATACTCACCCGAGGAGATCTACTACAAGATCCTGTTTGAACTGTTTAACGCAGACCTTGACCTGGAAGGTGGCATTGAGCACCAGAAGGACATGAGCCTGTTGCAGACTAGCGTCATCTGGAACACGCTGTTCAACTATCAGCAGAAGGGCGTTATCTCGCTCATCAAGATGCTGCGCAAGTACAACGGCGCTATTCTTGCAGATGCCGTCGGTTTGGGTAAGACCTTCTCGGCGCTAGCCGTCATCAAGTACTTCGAGACGCAGAACTACACCACTGTCCTGCTATGCCCTAAGAAACTAGAGCACAACTGGACACAATACCTTAAGGGTGCCCAATCCCGATTTGAGAAAGACGAGTTCGACTATCAAGTGCGCTTCCACACAGACTTCCAGAATGACCGCATGCAGCTCTCCTATAACCGCTACAGACTTGACTACCTACAGACACGCAAACGAATTCTCGTGGTCATCGACGAGAGCCATAACCTGCGTAACGAGAAGTCCTCACGTTACATCGACCTGCTGGAGTCCCTCATCAAGAACCAGCCAGGCCAAGAGAGCCGTGACGTGAAGGTGCTGATGCTCTCTGCTACTCCCATTAATACCGGCCTTAAAGACGTGAAGGGTCAGTTCAATCTTATCGGCCACGGTGACGACCAGGCTTTTGACAACGCCGAGTTTGGAGTGGAGTCCTTGAGCAACACCTTCAGAGACGCGCAGTACAAGTACAAGCAATGGTGCGACGAGCCCGATAGGACCATCGGCAGCTTTATCAAGATGCTGCCCCAGCGCTTCTTTAACCTGACGGATAAGCTGATTGTCGCCCGCACCCGTAAACTCATCGAGAAGACCCTAGGCGAGGATCTGGGCTTCCCCGAGAAGGCCGCTCCAGATAACGTCTATCAAGGCGTGGACCACTTCGGGCCGTTCACCTCGACTGAACAGATATATAAAGCATTCGAGGATTTGGCCCTCACAGCCTACCAACCGAGTATGTATCTCCATGAGACCCCCAAGGCAGCACGCAAGGAGGCCGCTGCTGAATGGAACGATGACATCAACCGTGAGCGTTTCCTCGTTAAAATGATGAGCATCCTGTTCCTGAAGCGTCTGGAGAGTTCATGGTACTCGTGTATGACCACCATCAAGAAGGTGCTGGATATCCACGAGCAGACGTTGCAACTGGTGCTCGCCTTTGAGGAGAACAAGGCCAACGGCACACTTCCCAACCCAGAGGACGATATCAACGATGAGGATGATGACATCATCGACGACACCTTCTCGCTGCGTAAGGGCGAGATCAAGCTGTCAGACCTCAAGAACTTGGGTGGCTTCAAGCGCGGTCTCCAGCACGACGTGAATCAATTGACCAAGATTTACAAGGCTCTTCAGGACTTTGAGAAGAAGTACCGCTCACAGCAGGAGCAAGACCTCAAGCTCGATAAGCTTACCGAAATACTTAACAAGAAGAAGACCTTGCCCAACAAAAAGGTGGTCATCTTCACGGCCTATGCCGACACAGCGAAGTTCCTGTTCGACGAGCTTCAGGCCCGTGGCTTCGACCGCATGGCATCGGTATCAGGCCAGAACATTTATACAACCGGCAACCATTCCAAGTCCAATTTCACCGAGGTACTGCAAAGCTTTGCGCCTTTCAGCAAGATGCACAACGAGCTGGACTGGAGCAGCCTTTATGACGAGGCTAATCTTGACAGGGAGCGCTATTTCAACGACGAGAAACGGCGCTGGGTTGTACCTTACGACCTCTGGAAGGAACTGATTCATCAGCATCGCCCCCGCTACGCTCAGCTGCTCGACGACGGCATCGACATTCTCATCGCCACCGACTGTCTCAGCGAGGGTCAGAACTTCCAGGATGCCGACCTGCAGATCAACTACGATATTCACTGGAACCCAGTGCGCCTCATCCAACGCTTCGGACGTATCGACCGCATCGGCTCCCCCAACAAGACCATCTCTTGCGTCAACTTCTGGCCCGCTACATCATTTGAGGAGTATTTGGCGCTCGAAGCCCGCATCCAGAATCGAATGACCATCATGAACCTTGTCGGCACCGAGGTTCTGCCCCCCAACGAGAAATATCTGCAAATGGTTCAGGACAATACCATTCAAGACAAGAATGCCGACCGTCTGCTCAAGGAACTGACCGAGAACAGTATCTCGGACATCGAGTCGCCGCGCACCTTGTCGCTCAAGGATTTCTCGTTTGAGACCTACAGACAGGATCTTGTCGAGTATTACGAGCGGCAGCAGGACTTCTATCGCAAGATACCTAACGGAGTATTCTCGGGCTTCCAAAATGGTTCAGAGGCCTTCCCCGACATGCCCGAAAGCCTTATTGCTCTTGTTGGCTATCCTAAGAAGCCTGAGGGCAAAAAGGATCACAAGTACACTGAACTCTACCTCGTGTGCCAGCCTGTCGACTCCGAGGTCCAGATTAAAGAGATTAACAAGGCCGAAGTCCTCGAGTTCTTGCGACAGAATAAGAAAGCCGACCGTTTCGTTCCCGCCTGGATCACCGACAACGACACTGAGCGCATCACACGCCTCTCAGCCGTGCTCAAGCAGTGGATGCAGTCTCATGTGCCCCAGCAAGCCATGAGCAACCTCAAGGACAAACTGCGCCGCCGCATTATTAGCACTCCTGCTGCCGACCGCAAGCAGCAGCTACTGGAAGATAAATTCAAAACTGAGAACTTTGACTTAATTGTTTGGGAATATGTCACAAGAAGATAAACGCCAAGAATTCATCAGAGCACTGAGTGAATTCACTGCCCGCGACAAGGGTGCATTATTTAACGCCACCGCTACGCTGCTCGACAAGCTGGGCATCCAGTTTGACCGTGATAGCGCTCAGCCTATTCAAGTTGCAGACCTTTATGATGGCCCCATGCCTCAGTATTTAATCGATGCGCTTGACTCCATTGATGAAACCTTCTTCATCGGTATTGTAAATGACCAGTCACTGCTGGGTAGCAAAACCGATGAGAACCTTGAAGCCATCACAAACATGATGCAACGAGGTGACAAGTATGACGGTATGTTCATCTTTGCATGTGATGCCAAGCATGATGCCAACCTTACCCGCACGGCAGCAGCAGCACTCACTCGCGCATTTAATCACATCGCCTGTGCCAACCCGGTGATACTGTTGATACGTCAGGACGACCTAATCTCTCTATCCACCTGTGAGCGAATGGAGTATTCCCAGCAATGGAGACAGGCCACAGGGCAGAAGGTCGGCAAGGTATGCATCCTGCGTAATATCAAATGCTCTAAAACGCATCCTGGTCACTTGGACATCCTTGTGAGCTTGGGCGACAAGCAGTATTCCACGTTTGAGGAACTCTATAAGCATTGGATGGAGGTATTCTCCAGCGAGCTGTTGACCAAGAAATTCTACAGCGAGCTTAGTGACTGGTATGCCTGGGCTGTACAAGTGGCACGCTTCCCCAACGATCTTAACACCCGTGAAGACGATGCCAAATTCAATCACGAGGCCTGCATCCGCTTGATCACGCGCCTGATATTTGTGTGGTTCCTTAAGCAGAAGAAATTGATTCCCGAGGAGTTCTTCAATGAAGAGTATATCCGCGAAAACCTTATCGAGAATTTCAATCCTCACGACCGCGAGAATCTGATTTATAACCCCGAGAAGAGCAACTACTATCGTCTAGTGCTTCAGAACCTGTTTTTCGCCATGCTCAACTGTCCCATTGTGGCCGAGGGCAAGGACGTGGCCAACAACCGCCGCTTCCGTGCTACAGTCACGGGTAACCGTCTGAACCGTGACTACAATGTGAACAATTTGATGCGCTACGAGAGCGAGTTCATGGAGGGTGGTGCCGAGAAGTTTGTCGCTTTGGCCAACAGCAGCGTACCTTTCCTCAATGGTGGGTTGTTCGACTGTCTGGATGATAAGCCGCGTGGATTGTATTATGATGGATTCTCAGAGCTTCGCGAGAGCCTAGAGCAGCTGAGCCTGCCCGACTACCTGTTCTTCGGTGACGAGGTTGGCCATAGTGTTGACCTTTCAGAGTGGTATGGTGATAGAAATAGAAGGAGTGTTTCCGTTCGAGGCATTATAGATATCTTAAAACGCTATTCATTTACCATCGAAGAGAATACCCCGCTAGATCAGGAAGTGTCGCTCGACCCCGAGTTGTTGGGCAAGGTGTTCGAGAATCTTTTGGCATCATATGATGAAGATACACAAAAATCTGCACGCAAACAGACGGGTTCGTTCTATACGCCCCGCGAGATTGTGCAGTATATGGTGGACGAGAGTCTGGTGGCGCACCTCAAACGCATCTGTGGCGACGAACTGGAGCCCGAATACCGGCGCTTGCTCAATTATGCCACCGACGAGACCAACCTTGATGAGCAGCAGCGCAAGACGGTGATGGCGGCGCTGTACAACTGCCGTGTGCTTGACCCCGCCTGTGGCTCGGGTGCCTTCCCGATGGGTGTGCTCCAGCAGATGGTGCATATGCTGCGCCAGCTCGATCCCACCAATGAGATGTGGAAGGAGTTCATGATTGACCTCGCCATTGAGCGCTCACGCAAGGCCTTCTCTACGGAAACCGAGGATGAGCGCAAGGCCCGACTCGCCGACATCGAGGAAGCATTTAACCGCAGCATCAACGACCCGGACTATGCCCGTAAGCTCTACCTCATAGAGCACTGTATCTACGGCGTGGACATTCTTCCCATTGCTGCTCAAATCTCCAAGCTGCGCTTCTTCATATCGCTCGTCGTAGACCAGAAGCCGACCACTGATGCTATATCTAATTTTGGTATTCGTCCTTTGCCCAATTTGGAATCGAAATTTGTCGCAGCCAACACGCTTATCCCTGTTGAGTATGATGGTTCATTGGTCGAGAGTAATAAGGATGTTCGCAAATATAAAGAGCGCCTCAAGGAATTGAACCACAAGATTTTCTTGGCCAAGCGCAATGTGGACAAGCAGCGGTTGAAAGAAGCCATCAAGACCACCCGCCAAGCCCTCGCCAACGCCATCGAAGACACCGGCTTTGTCGGTCATAGTGAGGCTGAACTGCTTGCTGGTTGGGACATGTTTGACCAAAATGCATCGTCGCCGTACTTTGATGCAGAGTGGATGCTCGGTGTTAAAGATGGTTTTGATGTGGTGATAGGTAATCCACCATATGGCGCTTCTCTCACAAATGAAGAAAAGCGGTTTTTCAAGCAAAAATATAAAACAGCGAAAACTATACCCGGCATTCAAAAAGGATCATTGGACACCTATACCTTATTTATTGAAAAAGGATTCAATAGTGTAGTGAGAAACGGTTTTATGACATATATTATACCCATATCCATTACATCAAGTGATTCATTGACTGGCGTTCATAAACTATTATTC
Source organism: uncultured Prevotellaceae bacterium (assembly GCA_900322135.1). Classification (GTDB taxonomy): domain Bacteria; phylum Bacteroidota; class Bacteroidia; order Bacteroidales; family Muribaculaceae; genus Sodaliphilus. The sequence goes on along the minus strand of ONYP01000005.1, from coordinate 9,932 downwards.
GATAATTGTGAAGTTGTGCGCATATCTTCATATGCAGTTCGTCCAAAACCTGTGTTTGAGAATGCGACAGTCAACACGTCAATACTGTCGTTTGAAAAAACATTATCCCCCCTCGAGAGAATCTATTCTACTAAAATGTATCGCAAAGGAGGCAACTTCAACCTTCAAGATTTAGTGAATAATTTGGAATTTGCTGAAGTTTCAAAATACCTGAAAGTTGGGCGTATACCTAAAATAGGCAGGACGATTGAGCAAGATATATTGGATAAGATTTTCAAATTTCCAGAGATTTCGGAATATAAAGAGCCAACAGGAAGCCCCATCTATTATCGCACTACAGGTGGACGATATTTCAAAGTGGTAACAGACTACAGTACCGGGTCAACGAAAGAAAAGCCATTATATCTTAGCTCAAAGTACGCCAAAGCAATTGGCTGTGCTTTAAGTAGTAATTTATCATTCTGGTTTTATCAGATATATTCGAACAATCTTGATTGGAAGAGTTTTGAAATTGAATCATTTCCTGTACCTGAATTCACAGACGGGCAGATTGTATATCTTGAGAATTTATATAATGAATATTGTGCTGATATAGAAAGAAATGCCAATGTGCGAGTGTCATCAGGTGCTTCAAGATATAATGTTTCAGAATTTAAAGAATATAAAATTGTTCGTTCAAAGCCAATAATCGACAGAATTGACGACTTCTTGGGTCCGATTTATGGTCTATCTGAAGAAGAAATCGAGTTTGTGAAAAATTATGAACTTGAATTCAGATTGGCTGGAGAAGATTAAATTATCAAGTAAGCAGTGAACGAGTCAATGATATCACAGCAGCATATAGAGCAGGTTTACGCTGACCTGAACGCAAGGTGCCAAAGGCTGAGAATGGCGGCACTCCGTAATTTGCTAAGAGGAGTCCTCAAGCCAGGCCAGATAGCGATTGCAGCAACAGCACCAGCCGATGACGATGCCTTGACCCTCGAGAGGGCAGAGCGAGCCTTTAAACAGCACACATGCGTGGTCTTGACAGCCTTTAGGGGCGGTTATTCGCTTGATGAGAATATTGCCCGTAACCAGTTGCTCAAAGCCGACCTACAGCAGTATGGGTTCAAATTTAACGGTGTTACCGGTTGTTATCGTGAGGCCGACTGGGAATATCCCTGCGAAGAGTACTGCTACTTTGTTACCGATGAAGGACAACCCGATGCCATGCAGTTCTTCGCCAGGCTCTATAGGCTATCCGAAAAATACGACCAGGATAGCTTCCTCTACAAGCAAGGCGGCATCAGCCGTACCGCGTTCCTTGTGGCCTCGACCGATGCTGGAAGGGCTGACTTAAAGCGGGAAATCCGATATGCAGGTCAACTCTTCGTTCATGTGCCCGACGTAGATGCATGGACCGAGTGCCGCGATGGCCGCTTTGCCTTCCAATTGCGAGGAATGATATTAACTGGTACGCAGGATAAGAAAATCAGGCTTGGCGAGGGTAGCCTATTCGATACCGAGAGCTATGGGGCCACAGGGCTGGCGGTGTTGAGGGGCGCCGACCAAGATGACTTAGGGCACGCGTGCAAGAGCTATGACGGTAAGCCGCCCCTAGTACAGCACGTTTTCAAGAGTATCCCGTCGCCGGAACGACTCCACGACGTCATTTTCAGGTGCCTGAAGCAGTTGCGCGATCAACGGTGCAAGAAAATAGGTTTCCTGTGTACCGCCACAGTCAACGGCTCATCGGTAGAGGGGGCCAGGAGCGCCTACGAGGCCGTCCAATCATGGGCACAGCGCTACAACAGGAAATTCGACCAGATCGTCATCGTCGATACCTACGGCGACTACGCTAAGGCATTAGACCAACAAAACCAATAACAATCATAAAACCATATCATTATGTGTGTACCATTAGGAGGAAGAAGAAAAGCTAGAATGTCATGGGGCGAGAGCAGCAACCATGTCTGTGTTGAGAAGATTACCAAGGCCGAGGTCGATCAAATCATCTACGGCGAGAGCTACGATTGCCTATACCAAAAGGACGGCTCAAGCACGTTCAAGGAGTATGACGGCTGCACAAACAACCTCGGCCAGATCCTGCACGACGGCAAGACCCGCGTTAAGGTCGCCGGTTCAAAAACGCCCGGCTATAAAGAGGGTTACAGAACCATTGTGATGAAGGCCCCCTGCGTGTCAGCCACCATCCTGCTCCGCACCCCACTGCAACCATAAAAACCATCTATTATGGGAGTACCATTAGGCCATAGAAACCATTATGACAGGAGAGATCCCATCATCCCTGTCGAGCGTATCACCAAGGCCGCCGTCGACGACATCATCTTGAACGGCAATTATTTTTGTCTTTTCAAGCGACTGAGGAACGTCAAGTTCAGGCCGCAAGAATATGGCAAGGACGAATTGAGCCAGATCCTGCACGACGGTAAGACGAAGGTAAAGGTCGCCGGCTCGAGAACACCAGGCTATGTATGGGACCGTGACACCATCGTCATGGAGGCCCCGTGCGTCAAGGGCACAATCCTCCTGAGGGTGTCGAGGTACGCTATCGAAAAGACCTATACCTTTGAGGCATTAACAAGCGGATCGACCGAGGACGTGAAAATGGATGTCCAATTGGATCACGACGAAGCAATGGAGCTGGGCAAGTTGTTCCTCAACGAGGATCCTTGTGAAATAGCCCCTGAATCCTATTTCAAGGACCAGCTGGATGATGTCTTAGTTGAGGAGTTGGCCAAAACTTTCCGCCGCGACTATGACAAAGCCTATGACTACTTAGCATGCTACTACTATGGCTACGCCTGGAGCAAGGAACTGAAGCAAGACTGCATCAACTACTACCAGCAGCATCAATAAGCTATGAGAATTCAGAATGAAAAACAACTATTGCCGCTAGCCCGACAACCTTGGCTGATACTCGACCAGGAATTGGGAAGTCTACTCATGCCCCAGTTTGAAGACTTTCTTCACTCGGAAAAGACGGAGGACACCTACAAGGGATGGGCTCTCGACATTCATTTCATCAGGCAGAATTGTGTAGATTATCAGCATTACATTGCGAGATCGGACTATTCAAGGCTTAAAGAGCTTAGCGAGGACTGGAAATATACACCAAGCATTGAGAAGGATGATAATATCCTGATCTATAGCGGTGAGGATCTTAATGTTTTAATCGTATTCCACCTTCACTCGTTCCTGTGGAATTACCCCACGCCTGAAGAATTGGACGATGATGACGAATAACTGCTACAACTACCTACCTGCGCTAAAGTTCAAGAAACGATGACAGAAGCAGATATACACGCCCGATTCGTCAGGTACTACGAGACGGTCGCTGAACTTCACAAAATGGGCTATGAATTGTTCCGTGTGTGCCCGTACATCAGCTCCAACGGCATGTGTTACCGCTGCTGGCTCACGATAAAGAAAAACACGTGGAAGGGGTGTGGCGCATTCTTCAACGAGCAGCGCGGGGACGGCCAGGCACTATACACTCCTGACTGCACCCTGCCTTGGGACGACAGCGGCATGACCCCACGTGAGAATGCTGAGAGGTTCATCCAGGAATACCCGCGCCTCGCCCGTAACGCCCACGGTAGCGATCCTGAGTATGTGGAGTGGTTCAAACTCGCCCTCGATGAATGCCGCCTGGGACACTACTTCTATGGCCTTGATGAGTACTTCAACCCGCTGCGTGAAGGCTATATCGCTCTGACCGGCGTAGAAGGCCGTGGACTCCCTCTGCCACCCCCAGGCGATAGCGACACCCAATCAGTCTATTAAACGCGCCCAGAAGCAACCTATGGGCACGAAAAAGGGAACGACTAACCGCCGCTCCCATGATGTTGTCACTGCATCCTGAATGACGCTTAGACGAGGGGGCTATCAGAATTCCACCAGCTTCTTGTGCAGATGCTTAGGCAATAAGCGCTTGTACTGGTCCATCGCACAGGCAGGCACATTGATGCGCTTGAGGCCCTTACAGCCCTTAAAGACATAAGTCCCGATGGAGCCGATAATGGTGCTCCTGAACGTCACCTCGTTGAGTGAAGGGCATTCCGCGAAGGCCATTTTTCCAACGCACACAACGGACTTGCCGACGTCAACACTTCTTAAATCACTGCATTGAGCGAAGGCAGAATGATGAATCTCAAAAACACTATTGGGGACGACTATGCTGGTGAGTTTTGACATTTCAAACGCATTCGAATAAATTACTTCGACTGAATCAGGCAGTTCTATCTGCTTGGCAGCGACCTCACTGAACGCCTTCATTCCAATACTCTTTACAGTCCCAGGGATGAAAACGTCCTCGAGTTTGGTACATCCAAGGAAGGTCCCTCCGCAGATATGTTTCAAGCCATAGGGTAAGATCGCACATGCAAGTCGTCTGCAAAAAGCGAAGGCACAGTTATAAATGCTTATGTCGTCGTTATCTTCAAACTCAACGTAAGTCAAGCCTGAGCAGGAAAAGGCTTCGCTACCGACTCGCTTGACCGAATCAGACAAATACAACGACTTCAAGGAATTACATCGGGTAAATGCATCCCAGCCGATGGTATGGAGACTTGTTCCCTGAGTGATTATCTTGAGATTAGCACATCCGCTGAACGCCCCAACACCTATTTCCTCAACGGTGTCGGCAATGATGAGCTCGCTAATGTCGAGATCACCCTTGTACTGATGAGCATCAATCTTTTTGGTTCCTTTTCTAATTACTAATTTTGTCATTTTCAGATATTTTTAAAAAGCCAGGGGTGAGGGTTACCCACCCCAGCCATCAGTTAATAGTTCATTTCAGTCGGATGAGGTCCAAGTCAAGAGGTACAACACCATCATAACGTTGAGCCCAACCCATATACTCTCTCACAATGTAATCTGCAATATCATCACCGGCATGCATGCAACCAGGCAAGTTCTCCATAAAATGCGACACCCTCAGACCCTTGAACAAATTAGCCAGCGACAAGCCCTTTTGAGCCCATTCATGATATTTCCCATTGTCGGGGAACAGGATGACGTCACGACCCTTCAGCGGTCCGCACATGGCCGGTGTGAGATTACTACACCCACCACAGGCAACGGCTATACAGTCGCCCAAGACGCCGCCAAGGATGATCGCGGTTTTTTCACTCTCGACGATGGCCACGCTCTTGTCCGGGTGCTTGCGGAGAAGGTGCTCACCGAAGAGACACTGCTTCAAGCTGAAATTGGGCAGTTCCAATGCCGTGTGAGCCCAGGTGACGTGTGGGAACGGATCCTTAACACGCTTGCCGGTCGCAGGGTTATACAGCATGATTTTACCTGCGTGGATGTGGCCGAACTGATCAATCTGCCAGAACACAGTAGCGCCGGGCCAATGCTTTGAGGTGCCGATGTAGTAGTCGTGCTTCATCTGCTTGACGGTCTCAGCATCAAACTTTGAACCCAGATACGTTACCAGGTGATTGGTGTGGGTTTCAGTGCCCAAGACCGACCTCTTAAGCAGATCAGGATCCATGTAGCTCGGCCGTACATACGCAGGCAAGCTGGGCTGAACCGTTGGCGACATGCGGGGCATCGGCAGGTTGTTGTCCTGAAAATACTCGCGCGGCGGGTAGTGATGATTGCACTTGTCGGCACGGTCACACTTACCTACGCTCTCGTCAAGCACGTCACCGTTCTCGTCGACGTAGCACACGAAGGTCTTGTGCCCGCACTCAGGGCAGATCCACTTGCCCTTCTTAGCTAAACTATATTTATATTGTTTATTCATATTCAGTTAGTTAAAAATGTTCACGGTGTTCATTTGTTCAATTTGTTCACGATTACCGAACCATGAACACCGTGAACGGTGAGACTACGGCTTCAGCAGTTTGTTGACCTTGCCGAGGGAAACACCCATCTGTGCAGCAATCTCGCGCTGGGTCTTACCTTGGGCTTGTAATTCCTTGGCACGCCTGACCTCTTCGTCCTTCTGGGTTGCGGTAAGATGATCGCGCTCACACCCATATCCGCGGAAGGTAAACTGCAAGAAGTTACTAGGCTTCTCGATTTCGCACACGATCACGTTGTCTGCATCGTACCTGTAAGGCTCATTGCGCTGTTTCAGTTCCTTGATATAGCGCAAGCTGGAGTCCTTAGCGCTGGCACCGATGGCGAAGATGCTATCAGCGAAATTGCTCAACATCTTGCTCCCAGCCAGATCATTCTCCGTGAATGGATTTGACAGAGGGCGCTTAGGCGTGTGAGCCAAAACGAGGATTGAAAGTCCAAAACGACTGCCAAGGCGCTTCAACCAATCCATCAGAGGCGCGGCGTCACTGGCCTTCTCCAATGCTTTGTTCAGGTAGGTGATGTTGTCGATAATAAGGACCTTTACTCCATGCTGAACGACAAGCTGTTCCAACGACATCTTGATATAATCCTCAAAGCTGTATCCACTTGGGCAGACAGCGTCGGGATCAATCTCAATGCGCAACAGATTATCTGAGAACAGATAATCATTACCGTTGGCATCGCTGTAGCGTTTTCTGAACTGCATCTCTGAAAGTTCGAAATCACAGTAGGCGACCTTCTGTGCTGGGGCATCCATCGCCAAGCCCATCGTGGAACGGCGACCACTGCTAATGGCATCAGCAATCTGCATAGCAAGAATGGTCTTGCCTCGGTTGGTATCAGAGAACAAAATACACCTCTCGCCCTCGTACCAAAGCTGTCCGAACAGGTATCGGGGCACCGGCCTGCTCTTAGCGTCCTTGATGGCCTGATTCGCAGTCTTGACCGTGAACAACCCCACGTTAGGGTCCTTCTCCGGATTGTCGATCAGCGAGAAGTCGGGACCAGAGGCGCTAGCCTCGTTAGAACCAGTGCTCACCTGCCTGGATGAGTCCTGGGCACCAACGGGACCAGCTTCCTCGACCGAGATTTGCTTCACGTCAGGACTCTCCACCGGATTGTCGATCAGCGAGAAATCATTGCCATCGGTGAGGTTATCGGCTGTTGCCGCAACTTCACCCAACTGTTTCGTTGAATCATGGCCGTCAACGAGGTCGTCCCTCTTGACGGGGAAGGGATATTCGCCCAACGCCTCCTTCGGGGGAGTGAACGCCTTCTTCGTACTTTCGAATGGATAAGTCCACTTCTTAGGCCTACTCATACGGCATCTCCTTCCTGGGTGTCACCACCCTCCATGATTCTGCGGACGTCGCTCATCCTATATCTATAGGTGCCGCCCACGGATGAAACAGGAACCAGGTAGTTGATCTTCTGCCAGCGCCAGATCGTCGTCGAGCTCTTGCCGGTGATTTCCATCACCTTCTCGCGGCTGATATAGGTCTCGGCCTTGGAATCAGCTATCTGTTGTTCTAATTCCTGTTTCACTTCAGCGATCAGTTGCCTGTTCGCCTCAACCAGTTCGCCCAGTGTAATCGACACTTGCAGGCCCGGGCACTCCTTAGCAAGCTGTAATAAAGAACTATAGTCCTTCATTGTAGTAATAGGTCGGGCTAGCCTTCGGTTCAGGACCCACCTTGCCGGTCTTCCGCTTATGGCTCGGCTGCTCGGCTCTCGGTATACACCTCTGCATCCAGTCCAAGCAGGTCCACGCGGCGGTTGACGGATGCAAAGTTCTAAAAACGGCGATCTTACTCCAATTCGGGGATAATGATAAAAAAATAAGGCACTGAAAAACAGTGCCTTAAATAAAATTATTGAGGTGAGATGAGGGGAGAAAAAGGGGATTACCTATTATTGACGCCAAAACCCCAAAAAAGTAGCCAATCACTACCCTTGAGTTTGGTCGTCATGAGCTTGGTCGTTATAGGGCAGAAAGTAAAAGCGATTCTTAAACGTGGCATTCGGCTTGTACTTATTTTCACGAACATCTTTAGGACATCGCACATCAACGATCTTAAAGAACACGCGCATCCATTCAGAGAACGTTGCGTGCCTTTTTACGACATACTCGGTACTGTTGTAAATCAGGTATGCTACCCTGCCAAGATCTGTTGATGACGTGAGGCTTTCCACTTCTTTAACTAAATCTGAAAAATAGTCAGGGTTCCCGCGGAGTCCTTTGAACAAGGCGTTGAAATAAGTGGCCAGTTCATCGCGGTCGACATGTGGTTCAACTTTCTTACGTCCTTTAGGCTTTTCTTGCACAGCGGTCACAACGCTCTCAGCGGCATCATCGGAAACTTCTCCTGTGAGGACGGCGGTAGATGATGCAGCAGGTGCCAGCGTCGGCGGTGCCTGTTGAGGCATGGGAGGTACTATCAGATCGCGAATACCTGAACAATACTCGTCGTACATCCTTATGATAGCAACCATTGCGCACCTGAGGTCATATACTTCTCGTGCTGGGTAAGGGCCATGGTCATTCGTCTCGAGTAACAGCGAACGATATGGCTCAATAGTATCGTATAACTTGACGATAAGTTGACGTCCGGTATCTGACGGTACACGGCGCGCCCCTTTTACAGTAATGTGATTATCCAGAATGAGTTGGTATGCCTGGATAAAGTGCTTCAAATCAACCTTATCCCGGTATAAGCTCTCAATCAACTCTTTAACTAATTGCGGTGTCCTGCGCTGAGACGCTAGCTCCTCAGCAGTCACTTCAATACGCTCTCCTGGGGCTAAAAAATAATGTTCGCCGTTGGAAAACTCGTTCTTATCCATGTTAATTTTGAATGTTGTTTAGAACCTATTGATATCATTTTTAATCGGTCATCTATGCCGCTAACGACCAATTCCAGGTATGACGAAATGTTGCTTTACGCTAAATAAGTCGCCAAAAAGTCGCCAAAAATTAAGAATCTGCTCCTTAATACTTTTTATATATTATTGATTTTCAGTGTGTTAATTGAAAATATTAAACAATAATAGTGAACCCGTGGGGAGTCGAACCCCAATCGAATAATTGAAAATATTAAACAATAATAGTGAACCCGTGGGGAGTCGAACCCCAATCGAAGGAACCGGAATCCTTTATTCTATCCATTGAACTACGGGTCCATTTCACATTTACCGGAAATGTGGGCACAAAATTATAGTAATTTCTGTAACTTTGCAACAGCTTAGACTAAAAATCATCATTATGAATGTGCGTATTGAACCATCGTGGAAGCGCGTGCTGGCTGATGAGTGGGAGTCGGACTACTTCAAGCAGCTGACTGAGTTTGTGCGCCAGGAATACTGTTCTCACCAAGTCTTTCCTCCTGGCCGACAAATATTTGCGGCATTTGACGCTGCGCCGTTTGACGCTGTCAAGGTCGTTATCCTGGGACAGGACCCCTATCATGGCATCGGACAGGCCAATGGACTGTGCTTCAGTGTGAACGAGGGGGTGCCTTTCCCTCCCTCGCTAATGAATATTTTCAAGGAGGTACATGATGATGTGGGTGCTCCGATTCCTGCCAGCGGTGACTTGTCGCGGTGGGCGCGCCAGGGTGTGCTGCTGCTGAACGCAACACTGACAGTGCAGGCCCATCAGCCGCTATCGCACCAGGGGAAAGGATGGGAAGAGTTTACCGACCATGTCATCGCTCATCTGGCACAGGAGCGCGAGCACTTGGTGTTCATGCTGTGGGGAGCCTATGCGAAGCGCAAGGGCGCGTTTATCGACCGCTCACGCCATCTGGTGCTGACGGCGGCACATCCCTCTCCCCTATCGGCCAATCGGGGAGGTTTCTTCGGGACGCACCATTTCTCCCGTGCCAACGACTACCTGGTTCAGCATGGTTTGTCGCCCATCGAGTGGTGATTTTTCTGAAAAAAATGCAGCTTACCGCTTGCCAGTTCAGGAAATTGCAGTATCTTTGCACCGCTTTTCGAAATATTTTTTATAAAAACTAATTGTAATGTACTTAGATTCAGAGAAAAAGAAAGAGATCTTTGGCACTTACGGCAAAAGCAATACTGACACTGGTTCTCCCGAGGCCCAG
>ONYP01000006.1 GCA_900322135.1 uncultured Prevotellaceae bacterium | reverse complement strand
TGTGGCAACCATAGAGACCAGGGCGCAATGGGAGAAGCGGCAACCCCGCACACTCAGCCAGAACGCCCTGTTCTATGTGTGGTGCCATCACATAGCCGCATTCTTCAATGCGACCTATGGCGATGACTCGTGGAACAAGAACAATGTCCACGACCTGTTCTGCGAGATGTTCAAGCGGCCGTTCGTGCTGCCTAACGGTCAGGTCATCGACAAGTGGGTGGAGACATCGAAGCTCACCAAGAAGCAAATGACCGACTTCATGAACAAGATACAGTCCTACATGGCCACCGAGCACGGGGCTACCGTCCCGCTGCCTGATGACGACAAGTACAAGGACTTCCAACTGGAATACTCATAACTGACTTTTTTAATTCACTGACTTTCATTCCCCCGCCAATGTCGTGAGACACGGCGGGTTTTTAACATGGGGCTACGGGTGCTTGGCTGCGTTAGTTATTAGTTTAGTTCGAGAAAAGCGGCGGTCAGGTGTGGTTCAACTCCACGAGCCTCTCAAAGCATTCAGAAGAAGTAATGTTTTTTCATAAGCTAAAGCCAAGTCGGCGGGAAACACGCCCTAACCCTTGAGGGGGACCGGCACCAAAGATACTGGCTGATGTTTTATCCACAAGGAAAAATGCTTCATCCGCTGCGTCGTGAGATGCGGCGGCCTCATCACCCTGCACGGGAAGTGCGCAATTTTTTCATATTCACGATTTAAAGTTAATAAGAATTGATTAGTTTCTACACTGCCATGCTCACCTGTGAAGGCACGGCATGGGCTCATCACCTGGCCCGGGTAGGGCAACGAGTAACTTCTTTTCATAATTGATGCTTATTATCGATCCCGCAATCCTGTGAAGGCGAGCGGGAAATCATCACCCGTCCTGTTCGGGTACTTGCAGGAACCTTGCGGATGACGCCCTTAGGCTCCGCACATCCGCAAACAATCGGGGCGCGTTCTCCAGTCCGTTTCATCAGTTCATTCTAAGCGGAGTTCGTGCCCTGCGACAACACCCGGTCCTGGAATGGACAAGTTTTGTTTAAAGTTAATGGTTTTAGAGGTTAATTAATTAAACGAGCCCAGGTGTCCGTGAGGATGGAACTGGGTAAACATCACATCGCCACCGACCCGACCTATCGGGTTGTCCGCCACTGGTGGTGATGAAACATAGCGTGCCATTTATTAGTGTTATGCGCTTAGATGATGAATCACACCACGGCACGCATCTGCAGGAATTGTGGCGGCTTTTCCTGCGACCAATCAGCAGGGCCGGTGGTAACGACCCTGCTGCTTTTTCTGAATATCTTTTTTTATTAACTATAAAATTCCAACAGCATGAAGAAGTTTTTCATTTTCGCAGCAATGCTGCTTAACATCGTGTCAATGAACGCCGCCAACTACATCAGCTTGGGCGACACGGTTAGAATCAATCCCCGCTACCTCGACGGCTACTTCAATGTAGACGCGGGCATGCAAATCGACGGAATGGTCGACGACTGGCAACTCAACGCCGCTTATCCCGATGGGATGACCGTCAAACTCGTGGCAGGCATCACCCCGCTGGAGGGCATGACAATCAACTATGTCGACCGATACGGCCACGACAGCAAGTATGACGCGACACTCAATGTGTCGGCGGCTTACGCCAACATCAGCAGCCACATCTATGTGCAGGGTTATTGGCAACCGTATTACGACGAGGAAGAACAGGAGGCGAGCCTTATGTATGAATGTTACGGCAGCGTCAAGTGGCTACCCGGTGACCATTCCATGTTCAACTTGACTTTCTATGTCTCGCCAAAGTTCCGCAGGGGGAAGGTGGTGTTCGACGGCATCCTTAACAGCGGCCCCGACCAGCGAGGCCCAGTGCTGCAAGGTGTTCACTTCGTCCGCTCAACCTATTTTTGGGTTGGATACAAACGCGGTGATGTCAGTGGTAACGAAAAGATTGACATCGGCGATGTGACCCTGTTGATTGACCTGACCCTCGGCAACGAGGTTGAGCTGGACGAGTTCCAGCGTGCAGCAGCCGACATCAACGGTGACGGCATGGTGGATATTAACGATGTGACAGTGCTCATCGAACGAGTGCTTGGCATATAACACCCTATTTTCCATTTTTTTCGTCCCCATTAAAGGATGGGGCCTGCCTACGCAACGGCGGGATGTAAGTGAGTTAGTAAATATTGTAGAAAAATGAAGGGGGCTTCGGCCCCCGAACTGGGGATGAAGAGCCACGCAATGGGCAATGTGGCGAGGGTGTGGTCAGACACCCATAAGACTGAGCAGCGGGTTCAATTCCCGTCTTCCCCTCAAAAGAACACATTTCTTTCCGTGTTTCGGGTCCCGTGCGCTGCCAGTAACCTCGGCCACGGGACTTTTCTAAAGTCAAACAAACATTTAATGAAATATACTTTACGAGATTATCAACAACGGGCAAGCGATGCTGCGGTGAACTACTTCACGGGCAAGACCAAAGGCAACGGACTGCTGATCCTGCCGACTGGTGCTGGCAAATCACTGGTGATTGCCGACATCGCCTCCAAGATTGACGAGCCGCTGATAGTGCTGCAGCCGAACAAGGAAATCCTGGAACAGAACTACAAGAAGCTGCTCTCCTATGATGTGTTCGACTGCTCCATCTACTCGGCAAGCCTCAACCGAAAGGAAATCAACCGCATCACATTCGCCACCATCGGCAGCGTGATGAACCACCTGCACGACTTCGATGCGTTCCACAAGATCATCATCGACGAGTGCCACCTTGTCAACCCCGGCGAGGGACAGTACAAGGAGTTCATCGAAGCCGTCGAAGGCCGCAAGGTGGTAGGACTTACCGCAACACCTTTCAGGCTCGGCCAGACGATAGACCCCAAGACCATCAACTGGAAGGTGCCCCAGTACGGCAGCATCCTCAAGTTCATCACCCGCACACGGCCCCGCATCTTCGACAGGGTGTTGTACTTCTGCCAGGTGCGTGAGCTGCTCGACCACGGCTATCTCGCACAGATGCGCTACTTTGATATGGTCAAGATAGAGGGTGAGCGGCTGAAGATGGATAATGTGAAGCTCAACACCACCGGTGCCGACTATGACGAGAGATCGCTGAAGGCCGAGTATGAGCGTTCCGACTTCTACGAGTACACGCTGACGATTATCAACCGTATCCTTCACCCGAAGGACGGCAAGCCGAGAAACGGCATACTGGTGTTCACCAAGTTCGTCGAGGATGCCGAGCGGTTGACCTGGGACCTCGACGGCGTGTGCGAGATGGTGTCAGGGCAGACGCCCATGAAGGAGCGTGAGGCTATCCTTGAACGCTTCAAGAGTGGCGAGACTAAGGTTGTGGCCAATGTCGGTGTGTTGACTACAGGCTTCGACTATCCGGCACTCGACACTATCATTCTTGCGAGGCCCACGATGAGCCTTGCTCTCTACTACCAGATGGTCGGTCGTGCCATCCGTCCCTATCCTGGTAAGGTGGGCTGGGTGATTGACCTCTGCGGGACTGTTTCCAAGTTCGGCGAGGTGGCAGACTTGGAGGTGGACCAGGAAGGTGCCAACAAATGGATCATCACCGGCACCAAGGAGAAGAAACAACTAACCAACATAATAATGCGCAAATGAGACAGAACAAATTTTTCGCAAAGAAGGTTTACATCGTGCCTGGCAGCAATCACCGCTTCCGCACCGAGCACGATGCCAAGTTCTACTGCCAGCAGCGTGGCATAGACTTCGATACGGTGGAGAAATACGACTCCACCAAAGAGTATGAGCGTTGGCTTGCGCTTCAGCAAGACCAGCGAGACGGGAAGATTGCTGACCTTCGCCGTCAGGTGGTTTACGAGCTCATCCCCGCACAGATTGAACGCATCTATGTGAGGGATAAGGTTGTCAAGGACTGGATGGTCGAGAATGAGCATTTCCCGAGGCAAAGGGATGCCCAGGTGTACTGCAAGAACCACGGGCTTCAGTATGCCTCAATCCAGCTCATCTGGTTTACCGAGCCAATCTTCAAGGACAAGGTCATAGAGAAGAACGCCGTCTATACTGCCGACTTCGTGTACCGGAAGGATGGACACCTCATCGTTGAGGACTGCAAAAGTGAGATTACCAGGAAGGAGGCCGACTATGTGCTGCGCCGTAAGCTGATGCTCCATGTGCATAACATCCGAATTCTTGAGACATGAAAACGACAGCACTATGGAAGATTGGTGGATAAAGATTTTTCCGTACCGATTACTTGAATGGGAGTGGTACGATGATCTCTACATGTTCCGCCTATTCATGCACTTGTTATTGAAAGCCAATTACAGGGACAAGGAATGGCACGGCATCATCATCAAGAGAGGTCAGTTGGTCACTTCCCTGGCTAATCTCAGTACAGAGACAGGGCTATCTTACCAACAAGTGAGGTCGTGCCTCGACAAGTTGAACAAGACTGGCGAGATTAACAAACAAACAACAAACAAATTTACCATTATAACTGTCTGTAAATATGATAAATACCAACAATCGCCAGCAGACAAGCAACAGGCAATTAACAAACAAACAACAAACAAACAACAATCAAATAACAATCAAATAACAACAACAATAGAATATAAGAAAGGTAGAATAATAGATAATATTATATCTCCTAACGGAGATACGAGCGAAAGTCAGGCTTGTGATGTCGATGTTGATGCCGTAAAGGACTTTTTCAACCGTACAATGGCCAGTGCTTCCATTCCGAAAATCCGCTCCGCAATCAATGGCCGCAGAAAAGAGATGCTCATTGCCCGTGTGCGTGAGTATGGCATCGACGCGGTCTATGAGGTAATCACCAAAGCGGCGGCATCGTCATTCTTGAATGGCGGAGGCTCAAGGGGCTTTGTCGCCGACTTTGAGTGGCTGATGCGCCCGAACAATTTCCCGAAAGTTTTAGACGGCAATTACAATACAACGAAAAATGGAACCGCAATCAATCAACCAACTGGTGACCCGAGGCGACAGGAGCGTCAGCAACTCGCCGAAGGATATGCAGCAGCTATCGCCCGCCTTGCAGCAGAGGACGATGCTCGTGCTGCAAACATACGGAAACCGTGAGAACTTCATGAAGGTTTTCGACCCGATGCTGCAACTGACGGCCGGGCGCGACCCCGAGCACGCCATCTTGAGCGAGAAGGCCCCGTCGCTTGTCGTGATGAAGAAGGCATACGGCGACAACTTTCCCGTGATGTGGCTCATGCAGCAGATCCTGGAACTTGTTGTTTACTCAAACTCCAAGGGGACGCTGAACGACTACCAGGCCGAGTTCCTCGCCAACGCCATCGTCAACGAGTACTACTACCTCAAGGCTTCCGAGCTGCTGCTGTTCTTCTACCAGTTCAAGTGTGGCAAGTACGGCAGGTTCTACGGGGTAGTTGACCCGATGATGATAACCCAGGCCCTGGACTCGTTCGTTGACGAGCGCAAGCGGGTGATAGAGCAGGCAGAAAAGGCTCAGGCCCGTGCGGAACAGGCTACATGGGCCGATACAAAGGTCAGTCCAGAGGAGTTCTGCAGGAGCCAAGGTCTACCAGAATGCCACAGTGCCATCGAGATGGTGCGGCTGCGTGACCGGATCATCAACTACATCGAGGGCTTTGTGTGGGGCATCAACATCATGTGGACTTTGGTTAATGCGCCAAGCACTTACGCCAAACCGCGTTAAAAAGAGTTGGTGCGACGCAAAAATTGCGAAAATCAGAACCGCCCAAGGTTACATCGGTATTAACTTTACAGTGCAACCAATATAAAAGTCAAACATTTAATTCTTATGAACGAGACAACCAAGAAACAATTCGACGAGCTGAAAGCAAAGCATCCTGACGCTGTTCTGCTCTTCCGTGTCGGTGACTTCTACGAGTGCTACATGGAAGACGCGAAGACGGTGTCTGATGTGTTGGGGTTGACGCTCACCAGGGTGGACTCCACATTCCACTATAAGGAGCCTGCCTATATGTGCGGTTTTCCCAATCATGCGCTCGACTCGTACTTGCCCAAACTTGTCCGTGCGGGCGTCCGCGTCGCTTTGTGCGACCAACTGAGTGAAACACCGGCCCAAGAGCCGAAAACAAGTCAAACATTAAAACCTACGAACATGGAAAGGAAGAATGAAATCAAGAATGTGCCCATCAGCGCCATTCTGCCGAGTCCTCGCAACCCTCGCAAGACCTTTGACGAGGTAAGCCTCCAGGAACTCGCCGACAACATCAAGCAACAAGGGTTGTTGCAGCCTATCACCGTCCGGCCGATCATTGACCTGGCCGACCAGGAAGGCAACCTCTGCAAGTATGAGGTTGTATGCGGTGAACGCAGGTTCCGAGCCGTCAAGATGAACGGTGACGAGACCATCCCCTGCATCGTGAGAGACCTCGACGACGAGACCGCCTATGAGGTGATGATTACGGAGAACTTGCAACGCAAGGACATCGACCCGATGGAAGAGGCGTTTGCCTTCAATGAACTTGTCAAGGCCGGGAAGTCCTGTGATGAGATTGCCCAGCGTTTCGGCAAGCCTCTGCGCTTCGTTCAGTCGCGCGTCAAACTCGCAGCCCTCATCCCCGAGGCGAAGAAACTCGTAACCGATGGGAAAATGGACATCGGTTGTGCGCAGATCATCTGCAAACTCAATGAGGACGACCAGAAGCGCTTCATTGAAGCCTACGAGTACCGAGGTGAATACAACAAGATGCAGGCAAAGCAGTTCACTGACGGCCTTTTCCGTTACTTGAGGAATGCCCCCTGGGACGAAGACTATGCCGGTGGTTGCAACCGCAAATGCGGGGACTGCCCATTCAACAGCAACAATGCAGGCTGCCTGTTCTATGACATGTCAGGTGACGGCAGGTGCACCGATGCCGAGCAGTTCAGGGTCAAGCTCAACCAGTTCTACTATGACTTCATCAACAACGAGCGAGATGTGCTGCTCAGAGCTGATGAGGACTTTGTGAAGGACGGAACCTGCATTGTGTCTTCGTGTGCTTACGGCGACAAGGAACTGTGCGAGAAAATTCTCAAGCCGTTCAGGGATGAAGGCTTCAAGGTAGTTAACCGTTCCGATGTGTTCGACTGGGGCGAATATGACGAAGAGGACGACGCCGAGGAAATCAACGAGAACAAGGACAAGATGTACCGCTGCGTGATAGTGTCCTCAAATTACAGGGGTAACCTTGAAGTACGCATCGCATGGCTTGACTTCAAGGGCGAACCCGAAGAGGTTGACCCAACCGCTGTGGAGGCGAGGAAACTGGTAGCAAAGAGAGTCCAGCTCATCACCCAGCGCAGCGAAGCCGTTCTCAAGGCCCTTCGTGAAGAAGTCATCGAGAAGGGCACCGAGTGTGACTTCGAGGACCTGTACGAGTCCGAGAGGGTTGCTCTCTGCACCAAGATACTGATGAACCTTCCGTTCCCCACACGTCATGAGCTTGGCGCTGACGATGCGAAGAAGTCGGCCAAACTTGCGCTTGACGGATTAAGGAAAGACGGTGACGGATACCTGTTCAAGACCCTGCGCCTTTTCATCCAGAGCTACCTCATGGGGCACAACGACTATGAAGGTGTCGGCAGGGTTACTGTTGAAAAGGTCGCCGAGCAATGGGACTATGACAAAGCGGTTGAGGCGAAAGCCAAAGCGATGCACAAGTTCGAGAAACGTATCCAAGATGTAGAGTCAAAACTCACCGCTCTGGGCTACAATGCCGAGGGCAAGAAACTCGACTTCTGATGATACAGGGTTTCAAGCAAACCGCACCACTGAATGAGTATGAGAGGGGGACGCTGCTCCCCCTCATCATTCGTGGTCTGCGGACGAAGGTCGGCGCAGCGAGCGTCATCTCGGGTTCAGAGATTGTGAGGAAGATGCGGGAATGTGGCTACAAGCTGGACGGGCCTCGGCTCCGAAAGATCATCAACCACATCCGCACAAGCGACATCATCCCCGGTCTTGTCTCCAATGCACAAGGTTATTTCGTGGCCACCACGGCCACCGAGATTGACGAGTGCATAGTATCCCTACAAGGCAGGGTTGACGCAACACAGGCCATTATACGGGCCCTACAACGACAACGACAAATCAAGTTCTAACACTCAACAGCACTATGACACCTACGATAAGTGAAATGGTGGCGCGGTATGACATGGCCGACGGTCAGTTCATCACTCTGCGCCACCGGGACGGCAAGGTGCACATCACCGCCGCCAATATGATGGTCGAGACTGGCGACGAGGTCAAGGCCATCATCGCCGACTTTCTCAGTCGTGCCACTACGCCTGGAAATTGTTCCAAAATTTCCAAAAATCGTTCCGAAATTAACGAAAATCGTTCCGAAATTAACGAAAATCGTTCCAAAATTTCCGAAAAGCCGAAATCATTGCGAAAACGCCCGTCAATCTTCACCGATGAGCAGAAGGCCGACATCATCCGCCGCTACAAAGCCGGTGAAGGTCCGAAGGCGATAAGCGAGAGCCTTGGATGCTCCCGCAGCCTGATAACCCACATCATCCGTGATGCGGGTGTCGTAGAGGACAGGACTGGTGCCCACCTCAACAAGAAGGAACAACCTCAGCCCGAGGCTGACGAAAACGAGCCTGTGTAATGGAGCAAGTGGACATTCCCACCGCCTCGCAGATCGCCGAGGCCGAGAGCGCGAGAGAGAAGCAGCTCCGCAAGGAGTTGAAAGCCTATAGGGAGAACCGCAAGAAAGCATGGTATCTGTGACATGGGAAAGAGGAAATCTACCATATACAAGCGATGGACCGCATGGGAGGATGACTACCTGCGCAAGGAATATCCCGAGCGCTCCAATGCCGACCTCGCCCAGTGGCTGCACCGCTCGCCACGGGCCGTCCAACTCCGTGCGCTGAAACTGGGAGTCACCAAAACTCCCGAGTTCGCAGCCCAGCAGTTCAGGAAGGGCTGGTTCCGCAAAGGCCAGGCTCCGTTCAACAAGGGACGTGAGCGCAGGTTCTGGGCTTCTGATGAAGCGCAGCAGCGCATGGCCAAGGGCCAGTTCAAGCCTGGCGAGAAACGCACCACCAGCCCGACATACCGACCTATAGGCCACGAGAAGGTCTATGCCGACGGCTATGTGTGGATCATCACCGAGCACGGGCGCAGGCAGAAGCACCGCTGGGTGTGGGAACAGGCCCACGGGCCCATTCCGCCCGACCACTGCGTGAAGTTCCGTGACGGCAACCGGCAGAACTGCGCCCTCGACAACCTGTACTTGGTCAGCCGTGCCGACCATGCCAGGGAGACAAGGGCCGCGCTCTCTCCCGAGAAGAGAGAAGAAATCATGAGGAAGGTGCATGACGGCCGCCGTGCGAGCATCCGCCGTGACCGCATCCGCATCAAGTGGGGCCTTGAGCCCGAAGGAAAACTTATCAAACGAACAAAATAGAACCGACATGAGTTTATTAGACTTTTTCAGACGAAAGAATTACGCCTCGCCGTACTATGGCGGCACGGGCGCATTGTTCCAGGGCTCCGCAGTCCCGTTGAGGCCAGAGCCCGAGGCAGAGAAGCCCAAGAAACTGGAGCCCATCACAACCCCCGTTCCAGTACGTTTCACCCCCACGAGCACAGCCCCGGACTGGGAGCAGCGACGCTTTGAACTGGCATGGAAGATTGCGCTCCAGGAGCGTCGCAGCGTTGTGCTCGGCAAACTCAAGGCAACCGACAAGCAGATAGCCTCGAAGGCCCGTTGCCTTTCCGATGCGATTATCAAAGAACTACAAACCCATCAATTCAAGAGTGACGATGACGAAGGACGAACTGAGAATGCTGAGTGAGGGCGACCCGACGCCCGACATCGAGAGGGAAGCCCGTGCCGTGGTGTTCTTCTTTCTTGTGGTCTTGTGTGCCATCCTGGTATGCGTCCTGACCATGGGACTGTGCTACGGAGCGTATGAACTTGTGATGTGGTTGATAGCATAGTCATGGCAGGTTACATCTATGCGGTCATCAAGGGTGAGAAAGCCCTGGAAAAATATTGCGAGAAGCGGTGGGGTGAGAGACCTCGTTTCATGGAGAGTTTTGCCCACATCAATGAAGTGACCATTGAGCGCATCGAGGAGATGTCGCCAACCGATGACGGGTATAAGCAGTATTTCATCCTGTACATGGTTGACCCGAAACATGAGAGTCTATTGACAAGTTTCAGCAGAATAAGATCACAAGTGCATGAGGCTATCAGAACTGGTACGGCTCGCTTGCTCGCTTCGTGAGCAGAACGAGATGGAGAATGACCCCGACGTGCTCATTATGGGTGGCAACGGGGTATTGTATGACTTCGAGGTGGGGTATGTGCCTGAGCAGTTCGACGGCTTCGACACCGCTTACCCCGCCTGCATAAAACTTGTGGCGCATGAAGCCGACGAATAGCCATCGCTACGAAGTCGGCCAGCCGGTCCTGTTCAATGGCCGAACCGTGACGATCGAGAAACGGGGCATCAACATCAACAAGTGGCCAGTGTACCGGGTGGACGGTACATGGGTGCATGAGAAGGAACTCACCCCACCTCCGCCAATATGAGTTAAAAAGCGTTGGTGGGGTACATTTTCGGCGGGTTTCGTTGCCCGTTATCCGCCGAAAATGACTAACTTTACGGTAGTTAATTTATAAGTCAAACATTTAATTTTTTACGGAAATGACAACCAAAGAACTGCTTGCCCTGCCCAGGGCAAACCAATCCAGTGAACTTAAAAAGTGGGCCTCGGTGCTCATCGTGCCAACCGAGCAAGTGTTTAAGGACACGCCTTTCCGCGTCATGGCCTTCATCGGCTGTGTGTGCGAGAACGGGTGCAACGTCCCCAGGAACGTCATCACCACGGGCGACATCCTCAACTGGGAACATGGCACTGACCGTCTCTTGATGGACATGGATGCCGAGACCAACTGCGTGATGGTGTACAATCCCGGTTACAGGATACAGGTTTACGGTGGCGGCGGCAGCACCTTCGCCAAGGTTGTCAAACCCTAACACTACGAGACTATGATTATGAAGGAATTCAACAGCCACGATGCAAAACTGATTGAGCTTGGCATAATGCGTGCTCGCATCGTCACCCGTGATGGCCGTCCTGCAAGAATTGTGAGCTGGAACGCCAAAGGTAGCCACCCTATTGTTGCCCTGGTGGATTTAGGCCAACTTGAGAAGGCTCACCAGTACACCCTCAAAGGAAGGACTGACAGCCGGGATTTCGTGAAGACCAACAGTGACCTGCTTATTGAGGAGGAAGGAGGTGAGGAATGACAGTAGATGAATTACGAAAGAGGCTCAGCCGATTTCCAAAGAACGCAGAAGTGTTCATCCTCCCCGATGAGCTTGAGTGCGACGATGAAGGCTTTAACACCGACCTGCACCGCATCAGTGAGGTCGTGCACCAGGAAATCTATGTCGAAACCAACACCGACTTCACCAAGATAACCGAGGTGATGCTCAAGTTCGAGCCAGAGAGGGCTTGCTCCAACGCGAAAGGAGGTGAGGAATGGGGAAGCCATCGTTAGTAATCACCGACATTAGCGAGCTGCTTCTCATTGAGGGGCTGCTTGACAAGCACACTTGGGCTATCGGTTTCAAGCACCACCAGTATTACACCACCAGGAACTTGCTGAAAAGAGTGCGAAAGACCATCATCGAGGTCAACAACCAGGACATAGCCGAGGAAGGAGGTGCCACATGAGCGATTGGAAAGTGGTCATCAAGGAGGTAACAGGCGAGATAAACAACTTAATTGTCTATGGCCTTAATGAGCTCAATGAAGTGAGGGAACGCCTCGGCCTTGATAAACGGTTTGTGGAATGGTTCACTATTGAACGCTACTATCAGCAAATAGAAAATGTTCACTTGTTCCACTTGCACTGTCCTGTTCCTGTGATTGAAACACCGGTCCTAATTCCCGTAATCACTCCAAAAGAGTATGGCATGGGATTGAGATACAAAGGTAAAAGACGTAAAAAGAGATAGCAATGAAAAAGGAACGCAAACCAACAACAAAATTACTTATTCTAATCTATGTCGGGATGTATATTGTCGGCAGGATTATCGCTTGGGGCGTATCGCATTGGTTTGATGCCTCTTATTCCTTTGGATGGGTATTTGGAGTTTGTGCTGCCATTTGGTGGTCAAACTATGTCATCGAGGAAGTAAGGCGTAAAGAAAGGAGGTGAACAATGAAACCAAATAAAGAACTTGAAGGTTTATGGAGGCACACACCAGCGCAAATGCCGAAGTGCCCGAAGGACGAATCACTGGCATGTCTTGTTTTTCGTGACGGGTTCTATGAAGTCCTGTGCTGGAATGAATACTACCAGTGCTGGGATGATGCCGAAGGTGATGACTTTGCTTTCGGAAAAGAGACTGAATTAAAATGGATTCCACTTGAAGAGTAGAAAAAATGAGAACAAAACGGATGTACATAGCGACGCCGATTAACGGCCTGAAGAGCAACTGTGGCTTTGATGGTAAAGTTGCAAAGGCAAGGCACCGCATCGAAACCCTCAAGCAGGTGCTCAGCGATGAACCAGCCTTCGATGGCTACGAGTTCACGAGCACGTTCGACATCCACCCCAACGGCAGCATGCCTGCCGAACACAAAGCCATGGGCGACTGCATCGCATTGGTGATGACCTGCGACGCCATCATGCTCGACCACGGCTGGCTCCAGTCGAAGGGGTGCAACCTGGAATACCGGGCTGCGAAGATCTACGGCAAGGAAATCTTTGAATTTGACAAGCTGTAGCCGATGGATGAGGAAATGGAAGGTCTGCGGGAGCAGCTGTGCCAAACCATAGAAGTCCTCTACGAAGACCAGTACGCGCTAATCATCATCGGCGAGACCGAGCAGGATGGCGAGAACACCAACTTCCGCATCGGCGGGACTTCCGTCATGCCCGACGGTGGCTCTGCCATCCTCCTTGCCAACATCATCAGCACCGCGATGGAGAAGAACTCCGAGCTGCGTGACATCATCCGTATGGCGATGATGGTTTACGATGAAGATAACCCTAACCCAATCCACTTGAACTGACATGAAGTGCTGCTATTGCCACAGGGATCTGCCGATTGAGGCGTTCCCGCTCAAGTACGGACATGTGCGCTACAAGTCCTGCCGTGAGTGTTACGCCCTTGGCCACTCCTGCCTTCGCCCAGAGCCGAAGCCGAAGCGCCCGAAACTCTCTCCCGAGGAGAAGAAGGCGCACCGCAAGGCGTACATGCTCGAGTATCAGCGAAAGTACCGGGCAGCGAACAGGGAAAAGGTGCGAGAGTTCAGCAGGGACTCCAACAGGAGGCGACGCGGTGGCGAGGAGAAGCGTAAAAGTGGCCCGCCGAAGGGCTGCAAGTTCACAAAACAGGACTTCACCGAAAGTCCTGTACCTACGAAAGAGCCTGTCAAGGCAGAGCGGTTGTGCGAAAAGTGTCCCAACTGGCCTTGCTTTGCGGGCATAGAGAATTTAGAGACCGACTTCGCCCGTGAGGGATGCCACGGGTTCCCTCGCGGCGAGGTATCATAACTTAAAACCGAAATGGATAGAGACGACAGACCATTCATTGATTACCTCATCACCGAATTTGACGAGGGCAGGATGAACATGCAGACCGTTATTGCGAAGGCCATCCTGCGAGGAGAGAACAAGCAGTGGGAAGACCCCAACGAGACGCAGCCGAAAGTCGGCGAGACCGTATTGCTTGAAGTCCAGGACAGGAACAAACCCAAGAAGACCGTCTGCACTGGGTGGTACGGCGGCAAAGGACATTGGTACAGGTACCTGCCCTCTGGCGGCAGTGTCCCAGCCTACCCGCTTCACTGGATGCTCATGCCTGAACCCGTAAGAGAGGAGGACGAGCGATGATGATCCTTGACTTGCCACTCAAGAGAAAGTGGTACGAAATGATAGAAAGCGGTATCAAGACCGAAGAATATCGTGAGTTTAAGGACTACTGGGTGGTAAGGCTTGGCCAGAAGGTTGGTATCAATAACTATGGAGGCCCGCATTACAATTTCAGGCCCTTTACCCATGTCCGTTTCCACTACGGCTACACCAATCGCACCATGCTGCGTGAGATAGAAAGCATGAGAATTGGTTACGGCAAGCCTGAATGGGGTGCGCCTCCCGGTAAGAAGGTATTCATCATCAAGTTGAAACCGCTATGCTCCCCATCATCGAACTGCTGAACGCTAACGAGCTGCACATGGAACAACTGCTCCGTGCCAGGCTCTCCGAACTTGGCCTTGCCCCTAATGTGCTTCGCATCTTGAAGGGGCAGGGCATCACCACCCTGCGGGACTTGACCTCACGCAGCCGTGCCGACCTGCTGGACATCCGCTTCCTCGGCTCAGATAACGTGGACGCCATCGAGCGTCTGCTCAAAACAATGGATTTATCGCTTAAACATTCACAATCACAATGAGATTTTTTGAAGTAAAAGTCAAGTATGACAAGATGCAGGATAACGGCGCTCTCAAGGCCGTTACCGAAACCTACGCCCTGGATGCGCTTTCGTTCACCGAGGCAGAGGCTAAAATCACCGATATGATGCGCCCGCAAATCAAAGGCTCTTTCGAGGTGACCGCCGAGAAGATCGCGCCTTACACCAACTTCATCCGTGGACAACATGACCTGTACTACTCGGTTAAGTACACGTTCATGCAATTCAACGAGACCAACGGCACGATGTCGAAGAAGCACCTTGAGACCATCCTCATCAATGCCGAGGACTTCGATGACGCTAAAGCGAAAGCCGTGGCCTATCAGCGGAACGCCACATTCGACTGGCAGATTGACACGCTCAAGGAGACCAAAATCATTGACGTGTTCACCTCCCTTGACAACGTGACCATATCGCCCGCGCCTCTTCCCGAAGAGTAAACCGCCAACAAATCCAACAGCACACTATGAACGACCCGACCGTAAAGAACCAGGTCTGGGTGAGGAACTTCTCGCTCGATCTGCACGGGGGAGACCCCGACTATGTCATGCTGACCCGGCACAGCAACAAGGGGAAACGCCACCGCGTCGCCATCCCCGTGGAGCTCGTGCCCGAGATAACCGAGGCGCTGCAGAGCCTCGTCACTTAACACTACCACCATTATGACAACCATCAACCGCCCTAACGGGCACAATCCGCATTCAACAACATTAAATCCGCCACAATGATTACACTCAACAAGTTGACCAAAGAACTGCTCAATGAGATGATGGCCCGCGACGAGGTGACACCGACCACGTCGCCCAGGGCGATGTCGATACAGGTCAGCAGGGCATGGAGGCGGTTTGACGCCTGCCACCATTCCCGGCCACCGCTGCACCTGACCCGCGACTTCGTGGAGGAACAGCACCGCGACGATGCCTGTCCCACCTACGAGCACGAGTTCAGCGAGCGTGAGGAACTGGCAGCCGACATCATCATTAACGCCTGCCTCGCCTTGAGGCAGCAAGGGTGCAAAAACGTCGAGCAGGTCATCAAGGACCGCATCGCTTGGAGGTTGACGCACCAGGATTGAATGTTGTTCCGTGAAAATTTTGATAAACCCATAAGTTTAATTTTTGATTTACGAGAACAATGAAGATTGAAGAGATTGATGTGGCCCTTATCGAACTGAACAAGGGCCAGATCCCGGGCTTACCGAAGAACCCGCGTATCATCCGCAAGGAAAGATACGAGCTCACCAAGAAGAGCATTGAGGAGACGCCCGAGATGTTGGAACTGCGTGAGATCATCCTGGTAGAGTACATGCCGCAGCGTTATGTGGTCGTGTGCGGAAACCAGAAGGTCCGCGCCTGCAAGGAACTCGGCTGGAAGAAAATCAGTTGCAAGGTGCTCCCTGCCGACACGCCGGTGAAGAAGTTGCGTGAGTACGCGATGAAGGACAATCTCCACTACGGTGAGGACGACAAGGACGCCATCGCCAACGAGTGGAAGGACTTCCAGTCCGAACTCGCCGACTGGGGCATGGAGTTCGAGCAGCCGAAGAAGAAGGACGAGTTCCGTGAGAGGTTTGAGGCGATGAACAACGACTCCGCCGTGTACCCCTTGTTACCGAAGTACGACGAGAAGCACGAATTGTTCATCATCCAATCCTCTAACCTTGTTGACAGCAACTGGCTGCGGGAGGTGCTCGACATGCAGCACATGCGGTCCTACAAGACCGGCAAGGTGGGCAAGAGCAATGTCATCAGCATCCAGGATGTCCGCAAGGCCATCGATGCGCTGGTGAAAGGAGGTGCGGCATCATGAGCGGGCTGCGCATCGTGATACCCTCGCACAAGCGCCACGACAGGGTGTTTGCCAAGTACCTGGTGAACGATCCCATCATCTGCGTGGCGAAGTCCCAGGGCGACATCTATCGGGAGTTCAACCCCGACTGCGAGATAGTGACCCACCCGGATGACATCGTGGGCCTCATCCCGAAGCGGAACTGGATGGCGAAGCATTTCCGCAACCTGTTCATGCTCGATGACGATGTGGACGCGTGCAAGCGGCTCTACACCGAGAAGGGAGAGACGGCACGCATCAACGACAAGGGCGAGATAACCCGCATCATCAACGAGCTGTACGAGCTGGCGTGCCTGCTTGATGTCCACCTGTTCGGCTTCACCTCCCGAGTGAGTCCTGTCATGTATCCCGAGACCGAGTACCTCAGCCTCGACAAGATGGTGACGGGCTGCTCCTACGGTGTGCGCTACAACAAGAACACCTGGTGGAACGAGGAACTGCGCCTGAAGGAGGACTTCTGGATCTCGTGCTACATGAAGTACACCGAGCGGAAAGTCCTCACCGACCTGCGCTACAACTTCGAACAGAAGGACACCTTCGTGAACGCCGGAGGCCTGTCGGCCATCCGCAATGTGGACGAGGAACGCCGCAGCATCCTCCTGATGAGGAAATATTTCGGCGAGACCATCCGCTTGAAGGGCCAGGGCAACAACGGCCGAGACAAGACGAAGTCGATGGTGCAGTACAATATCAGTGCGAGTTTTCCATTCTGACAAGAATTGGAAAGTCTTGACAAAGGTTAATCAAAGGTTAAGGTGTTGAAAAACAGTGTTTTTCTCGACAAAATTGACTAACTTTAATCGTCAAACGAAAAAAGAGAGACATGGGAAACTTCAAACTGTTTACTAAGAACGGATACGATTTCTTCGAGGTGGCCAGCGCCTTGCAGAAGTCCATCCGCCGCAATGATGTGAGGGTAGCCGCCTACTTCGGTGTCGAGCTGTGGGCAAGCGGCTACGGGAACTACCTTTGGAAGCGGCTGTACACCATCAGCGCCGAGGACTGCTGGGGGCTCATCACCCACGAGATTGACGCGCTGCACACGGGCTATGACCTGGTGAACACCGGTGCCAAGGAGCCGAAGGGGCGCATCTTCATCGGCAAGGCGATCATCCTGCTCTGCGAGTGCTACAAGTCAAGGGACGCCGACCACCTGAACAACCTCGTGGTCGATAAGGTCGCCCCCGACGACGCGATGGTGCTGCAGGCACTCGACGATGCCCGCCGTGACCCGATTGATGTGCCGCCGTACACCTACGATGTGCATACCCGCAAGGGGAAGAAGATGGGAAAGACGAAGGAGCAATTCTTCCAGGAAGAGCACGCATCCCTCGTTCCGAGAGTGCCGGGCCTTTTTGATGACCTGGCGGAAAGTTGAACCCTTAGACCGGCAGCACATCATGAATATTGAAAGCGATCATCACTGGGAGCGAGGGCTTCATCGGGAAGTTCCTCTGCACCCGACTTAACGGCCTCTTCGATGTCATCCGCATCGACACGAAGACTGGAGGCGATGCCGTCCGCATAGAGCCGCTGCTGGCCCAGGGCGACATTGATGCGGTGTTTCATCTCGCCGCCGAGACGAGCGTGTTCAACGACCGCCTCGACGACATCGAGCGTGAGAACATCCACGCGTTCATGGCGGTGGCCACTGCCTGCCACAGGCACGGCGTGAAGCTGGTCTATGCGTCCAGCAGCACCGCCAACGCGTGCAACACCACCTCGATGTACGGGATGAGCAAGCGTTTCGACGAGCAGTTCGCGAAAGCCTACTGCCCGTCTGCGACCGGGGTGCGCCTGCACAATGTGTATGGCCGGGAGCCACGACAAGGAACTCTGCTTTACAACCTGCTCCACGGTCCGTGCACCATCTACAACGGCGGGCGTAATGTGCGCCACTTCACCTACATCGGGGATGCAGCAGAGGCCCTGCTCTATGCCTACGGCTGCAACCGCCAACTGGTGAATGTGCGCAACCCCCAAAGCAACACTGTGCGTGAGTTCTGCGACGAGGTCGCCAAGTACCGAGACCTCAACCTGAGCTATACGGACGGGTTGCGACCCCTCGACAATTTCGCCCAATCGGTGGACGAGGGGATTTATTCCGTACCTTTGCACTATCGCGACATCAGGCAAGGTCTTGCCTCGACTTTCGCGAAGTGAGAGTGAATGTTTGACTTGCCGCTGGTGTCTGCGTCGCATCGCGGAGCCAGCGGCTTTATTTTTCAACGACATGGCGAACAAGAACCCAAAGCAGAGCAAGCAGTTCCGTGACAACATGGGACGGTTTGCCCGCAACACAACGGAAACGCAACGAGAGATTGCACGAAAAGGCGCCGAGGCATCCAACCAGGTGCAAGCCGAGAACAAGACGCTCATCGGCACCATCGCCCAGGTCATTGATGTGGAGCTCAACCCCGATAAGGTGAAGCAGCGAGTCATCAACCTTGGCTACCCTCCCGAGATGGCGGAGAAGGTGACACCACGGCTGATGATCGCCATCGGCTTCCTTAACCGTTGCATCGGGAAAGCAGACCCGAACTCAATCAAGCTGCTTGCCGAGTTCCTCGGTGAGTATGTCGAGACAATAAGGCACGAACTCCCACAAGACGAGGAAGACACCGTTTACAGGCGCAAGAAGGATGAAGTGGGATGAGGAACTGTTGTCGCCTAACGGCTGGTGGCTTGTGCAGTACACCCGAGACAAGCGGGTGCGCTACATCGTGCTGTATGGTGGCTCATCAAGCAGTAAGTCTTACAGCGCAGCTCAAGTGCTCGCCATCAGAACCCATGCGCTGAGGGTGAACACCCTCGTCATGCGCAAAGTCGGCGCATCAATAGAGAAAACCATCTATGCTGACTTCAAGTCGGCAATCAACGAGATAGAAGGCTTGGCAAGCTGCTGCCGCTTCAAGCAGAACAGCATCGTGTTCGACAACGGCGCGAGGATTGACTTCAGCGGTCTGGACGATCCCGAGAAAATCAAGGGCATCTCCAACTACCGATGGGTGTTCCTGGACGAGTTGAGCGAGTACGATGAGAATGACTTCAAGCAGATACGCCTCCGTCTGCGTGGTATGGAAGGGCAGCAGATCATTGCGGCTTTCAACCCCATCAGCGAGGAGCACTGGATAAAGAAACGCTGGTTTGACCTTGAGGAATGGCACGACATCCCGATGGAAGTCACCATCGGTGGCGAAACCTTGCCGACAGAACTGAGTGCCGTGAAGTCGGTGCGGATGAACAGCGCAAAGCAAATCCTCAACCCCAAGACGGGGGAGTTTGAGGAACATGCGCCCGACACCATCGTCATCCAGTCCACCTACCTCAACAACTTCTGGGTAGTGGGCAGCCCTGATGGGAAGTACGGCTACTACGATTACCAGGCTATCGCCAACTTCGAGCGAGACCGCATCAACGACCCCGACTATTACCAGGTGTATGCCCTTGGCGAGTGGGGACACATCCGCACCGGCGCCGAGTTCTTCGCCTCGTTCAACCGTGGGACGGTATGCGGTGACCACCCATACAACCCCGAGTTGCCCATCCATGTCTGCATGGACTCCAATGTGCTGCCGTATGTCACGGCGACGATGTTCCAAAAAGTGTATAAGCCCGACGATGTTCAGCAAGTTACGCAGTTCGCAGAGCTGCCGATTGAGTCCCCGAACAACAGTGCCAGGAAAGCAGCGAGGGTGATTGCCGGATACTTGAGGACTATCGGCTACACCGACAGGGTGTATCTGCATGGTGATGCCTCGGGCAAGGCTGCGAACACCATCGATGAGCACAACCGCTCGTTCTTCGATCTGGTCATTGACGAGCTGGAGAAGGAAGGCTTTGAGGTGGTGGACTGCATCGGCAAGAAGAACCCGAGCGTGTCCGCGTCGGGCGAGTTCATCAATGCGGTGTGGGACGGCCGTGTCCCTGGTGTAGTTATCAAGATTGATAATTCCTGTGCCACGAGCATTGACGATTACCAGGCCGTGCAGAAGGACGAGAACGGGGCAATGGCGAAGCAGAAGGTCAAGGATCCCGTGAGCAAGCTGTCGTATGAGGCGCATGGCCACTGCTCCGACTGTCTCCGCTATGCCGTTGTTGACCTGCTGCGTTCCCAGTTCACCGAGTTCTCCATGGGACGCAAGCGCAGCCTCTACAACGAGAGCGAGTTCAAGTTCTTCAATCCCTCTACCGAGTACGAGTACGACACCACGATGGTCTATGTGCTGCCGAACTTCGGCGGTGTGTTCTCCCTGGTGCGTATCGGCAAGGTGGGCGACCGCTGGCACCTCACAGATGTGTGCTGCCGCACCGTCAAGGGCAACGACGAGATAGTGTCCGCCGTGAAAGTGATGCCCGCCGACCGCTATGTGGTGGAATGCCAGAAGGCATACTTCCCCATGGTGCGGGAGCTCCGAGCCGCCCTGGGCGATGTCGCCGTGGTGAAGATGGGCAGCGACCACCGGACGAGGATAGCCGCGACGAGCGACTGGGTGCGTGCCCACATCCATATCGACCCCGAGCGGATGAACGAGCATGAGTACGGGCGTTTCGTCAACGACATGCTGGACTACAACGATGAGTCGCCCGCCGAGGTTGCGGTGGCCAGTGCCGCATTGTCGGGAGCTGCCCGTGCCATCATCCGCAATGGGATGTAACCTTACAAGCTAACCTTACAAGTTAAATCAGGTTAAGGCGAAAAAATACCCTCAAAATAGGGTCTGCTGGTACAATTTTTGCAATTCTATAAGTGAAGTCAAACATTTAAAATCCTACAAGTTATGAAACCTACAAGTTTATCACCCGAGTTCTACAAGAACCTGTACAACGAGATTATCCGCGATTACGATTTTGACCCAGATTATGAGGACTGCGAAGAGACCCGGTGCTCCACCTACATCGAGGTCGAGGACTTCCAGGGCTTCTACATCTGCCTCAAGGCCACCTATGAGCTCAACCTCATTGACGACTCCTTTGACCATGCTTTCGGAACCGAACACGGGTGGCACATGGAGATTGGTGAACTCACCGACATCGACGAGGTGACCATGTATGATGGAGATGACGATGTGAGCAAACTCTTCGACTGCGATGCTTTCTTCGAGCAGTTCAAGGAGCGTGAGGTGACATTCAGTAGCGGCACTGTTGTCAAGAGCGGTGACACCGTAATCGCCGCCATCAAGAAGCGCCGTTACCAGTACGAGGAGGTTGAGTTCCTCTACAAGGACACGCTGAGCGGGGGTTACATCTGCAAGCCCATAGGCTCTCAGCGCTTCAAGTTCCCGAGAACATACGCCATGGTATTCCCCAACACCGAGCAGAACCGCAAGGTGCTGAATAACGCATAACGAGAGCATTTTTCACAACAAAATGAAACACCGTTAACTATCAGTGAGTTAGCGGTGATTTTTCGTTCACAGGGCCGTTTGCGGGTTTCCAAGATTTCGGGGTTTTGGGAATCGTGCTTTTTTTGTAAATACTTTTGTGCTTGTATCAATCGCAAGCACATGGGATTTCTCGAAAGCATAGGACTACGAAAGAAGAGCGCAACTCCTGTGGAGGAGGCTACCACCGTCTCCAGTCAGGTGACCGCCATCGAGCTTGAGCGCAGGCTTGAAGTGATGGCACGGAAGATTACCGCGACGCCGTATGTGGCGAACGCGAACTTCATTGCGCTCTACAACTCCGTCCCCGAGGTGCAGTGGCCGATCAACTACATCGCCACCCGCTGCGCCGGTGCGAAGTACCTGCTGAAGCGTTTTGAGGACGACACCGTGGTGTGGGACAACGAGGCGATGAACCGCATCCTCGTCCAGCCTAATGCCTTTGAGACCTGGTACCGCACCATCTTCAAGCACTTTGCCTACAAGTTGCTCACGGGCAATTCGTACATCAAGGCCGCGATGAGCGACGCCTTTGCCGGAGCCGAGGTGCTGTATCAGTGGTGTGACCGCTATGTGACGCTTGAGGCGCCGTTGGTGCAAATCGAGTATCAGCGTTTCATCAACGACATCTACGGCATCGCCGACATCGAGGATGTCGTGAAGTGCTACCGCCACGACATCGACGGCTACTACCGCAGCAAGCCCATCGATCCGCATTGCGTCTTCCATGACAAGGATGATGTGATTGGTTGGATTACCGGTGACCCGCTGAAGGCGAAGAGCAGGCTCTATGCCGCGCTCAAGGCCATCAGCAACCTCATCGCCGTATACGAGGCGAGGAATGTCATCTATGTCAAGCGTGGTGCGCTCGGCTGGCTCGTTTCCGACCAGAAGGACGAGATGGGCAGCAAGGCGCTGACCAGGGACGAGAAGAAGCAGATCCTGGAAGAGACCGACAAGATGTACGGTGTCGGTGAAGGCCAATACCCATACGGAATCAGTGATGTGAAGCTGCAGTTCATCCGCACGAACCTGAGCATCACCGAGCTGGAGCCCTTCGAGGAGACGCTGGCTGACGCCATCATTATCGCCGGTCTTTACGGCATCCCGAGTGTGCTCATTCCGCGAAAGGACCAGTCCACCTATGCGAACCAGGCGGCTGCAGAGAAGGCTGTGTATTCGTCGGTAGTCATCCCGATGGTGCAGCGTTTCTGCCAGGAGTTCTCGCGTTTCCTTGGCCTCGACAAGGACGGGTTGTACCTGGATGCCGACTTCAGCGATGTGGACTGCCTGCAGGCGGGCAAGAAGGAGGAGCAGGATGTTCACCGCTCCATCACCGACCGCTGCAAGATTGAGTTCGAGAGTGCGTTGATTACCCTCAACGACTGGCGGGCTCAACAGGGCTACGAACGGGTGGAAGACCCGCTGTAT
Organism: uncultured Prevotellaceae bacterium; assembly: GCA_900322135.1. Taxonomy (GTDB): domain Bacteria; phylum Bacteroidota; class Bacteroidia; order Bacteroidales; family Muribaculaceae; genus Sodaliphilus. Next base: position 48,325 of record ONYP01000006.1, on the reverse strand, counting down.
GACAAGCTCATCAGCGAGATGACCCCCGACGAGATAAAGAGAGTAAAGAATTTCACTAACCAAACACCCAAACAAGATGAAGGAGAATTTTCAGCGCCTTCTGTACAAGACGAAGGCGAATGATTTGGACGAGGCCAAAGGCATCGTGACGGTTGCCGTTAACGGCATCGGGATTGTTGACTCCCAGAATGACATCTCAATGCCGGGCTCGTTCACGAAGACGCTGGGCGAGAACATCGCTCGCATGAAGTGGTTCCTCAACCACGATGTGACGCAGCTGCTTGGTGTGCCCCTGGAGGGCGAGGAGAAGGACGGTAACCTCGTGATGACCGGCCAGCTGAACCTCGCCAAGCAGATAGGGCGCGACACCTTGGAGGACTACAAGCTGTTCGCCTCTGCAGGGCGCACTCTTGAGCATTCCATCGGTGTGCAGGCCATCAAGCGTGATGAGAAGGACAGGCGCAAGGTGCTTGAGTGGAAGATGTGGGAGTATTCCACATTGACCAACTGGGGCTCCAACCCGCAGACATTCCTTATCGGCATCAAGAATGACAACGAGGGTGATGTTCACAGAAACATCGAGTTTATCCGTGAGGCCCTCAAGATGAGGTACTCGGATGCTCGCTTAAAGGAATACGAGATGAGACTTGACATGCTTAACAAGGCGCTTGAGGGCGCGGTAATCGTTACCTGTCCCCATTGCGGGCAGGAGTTTGTGTGGGATGATGCCGAGAAGCGCACCTTCACCCAGCAGGTATTGGATTGTGCCAATATGTACCTCGGGTGGTTGCGTGAAGACATCGTCGCAGAGGAGATTGCGAAACTTGAGCCCGAAGTGCGTGCTGAGGTTCTTGCCATTCTCCAACCCATTCTCAGCAAGTGCGACGGCAAGATTGACGAGGATATGGTGCAGAAATCCATCACCGACCTCGCCGAGTTCGCCTTCTGTCCGCACTGCTATTCCCGAGTATACAAATCGACAATCATGCAAGAGCAAACCGCTCCCGCCACCGAGAAGTCCGAGGACGAGCCGTCAGGCGACACTCGTGCCGAGGACGAAGGCGAAAAGGGAGAGAAAGCCGCTGGCAGCACTTTCTTCGGTAGCCTCAATGCTGTAATCGAGAAACACTAACCATTTAATCTTTTTTATTCTCATGAAGGTAAAGAAAGAAGACTTCGGGTACAACCTGGACGCTATCCAGGACCCCGAGCAGAAGAAGTTCATGGAGAGCATTCTCGGTGCGATGGCTGACATCGTCAACAAGGCCACCGAAGGTATGCTGACCCAGAAAGATGTTGACACCAAGTTCGACGAGATCAACGGCCAGCTCAAGGGCTACGACGCTGACAAGTTCGACCAGCTGGTGAAGGACAACGAGCAGTTGCGTGAGATGCTCAAGAAGAGCATGGATGTGATTGAGAAAGCCCACAAGAGCCCCAACGGCATGGAGGTTCTCAGCAAGTTCGACGAGCAGTTGAACTCCATGTTCGACAGCGAGAAGTTCCAGGACTTCATCGACGGCCGCACCCGTAAGTCGGGCGCTTTCGACGGCTTCTCTTTGAAGGACATCGTGAGCATCACCGCTAACGGCCTTGACACCGCCAACTACACCGGCGACAACCTGATTTCGCAGCAGGACCACCGCTACTTCAGCAAGTGGAACCCCGCCAAGCTGCACATGCGTGATGTGGTGAATGTGCTGCAGGGTGACCCCCAGTACCCCACCTACACCTTCGGCCAGGTTGCCAGTGTTGACCGCAACATCCGTTATGTCACCGAGAACGGCGAACTCCCCGAGAGCGCATTCTCGCTGAAGGAGGTTACCGCCAACACCGCCCGCATCGGTACGCACCTCAAGGTGTCCCGCCGCATGCTGAAGAGCCGCATCTTCCTGCGCTCTTGGCTGCTTGCCACCCTGCCTGACCGCATCTACCTCGCTGAGGACTGGGGCATGCTGTTCGGTGACGGCAACGGTGAGAACCTGCTTGGTGTGACCAACATGACTGGCTGCACCCCCGTTGAGACCATCATCGGCACTGCCGTTGTTTCTCTCGCCGCTGGTACCGTTGAGTCGTTCACTTCCTACAACAGTGGCGCCGACACCATCATCGAGTTCAAGGCTGCCCAGCCCGACATCATGGAAGGCATGAAGATCACCCTGGCCAACACCGGTGTGAGTGCCGCCAACACCACCTTCGATGTCATCAAGATGAACGACCGTCAGTTCCTGCTGAAGGGTTGTGCCTACAGCAGCAGCCTGAGCGTGGCCAACACCACTGCAACCGTCAACCACGGTGCCTACAAGAGCATCGCTTATCCCAACAGCGCTGATGTGGTGAACACCATCTTCGCTGTGATGAACTATGCCCAGTACAGCCCCAACGCCATCGTGCTGAACCCCATCACCGTGAACGCCATCATGGCAGAGAAGGACACCACTGGCCGCAACCTGGGTCTCGTCGTTGGCAACAACGGCGTGAAGTACATCGGCGGTGTTCCCGTCATCGAGCTGAACAGCATTCCCGTTGGCAAGTACCTCGTTGGTGACTTCATCAACGCCGCCAACCTGATTGACTACACCTCGCTGAGCATCGAGTTCGCCGAGGATGTCGACACGAAGTTGAAGAACTATGTCGCCGTCATCGCTCAGGAAGAGGTTATCTTCCCCGTTTACATGCCTTGGGCCTTCGCATATGGCAGCCTTGCCAGTGTGAAGACCGCCATCACCGCTGACTGACTATGGACCCTGAGGCTAATAAGATCTACGCCATCTCTGGGCGGTCAATGGGAAAGCTCCTTCAGGAGAATCACATTAGGAAAGCCCTCGGAGATGTCTCCATCGTTGAGATGCGTGGAGTGAGCGCCATGGTGGTCATCGAAACGCCTGAGGCCTCCGTGAAAGCGTCCAAGACCGTCACCTTGAAAGCCGCCGTCCTCCCCGAAGACAGCGTGGTGACCTGGGCTTCGAGCGACACGACCAAGGCCACTGTTTCCAGCAAGGGCGTGGTCTCCGGTGTAGCCGCAGGATCATGTGTCATCAGCGCATCCATCACCGTTGGAGGTGTGACCTACAAGGATGTTTGCAACCTCACCGTTACCAACTAACCCGAGTAGGCTATGAAGTATGTTATCGAAGGCGAGGACCTGGACAATGTGCTTCGTGAGAACCAAATCCGCATCAAGAGGGGTACGCTCAAGGTGTACCCCCTCGATGAGGAGGTTCCCGAGGATTCCGTGGACGACACCAAGGAAGTGGAGGAGAAGGAAGACACCGAGGCCGCTCCAGTAGCGGACACCAAGGATATGAAGCCGACCGACACGAAGAAGGTGGTTCCCGCCGACAAGAAGAAGTCGAAAACCAAGAAGAAGTGACAGAATGAACCTCATTGATTGCTCATATTTCTACACTGGTCCTCTCGCCATCGAGAATGCGAAGGCCACCGATGACCTCGACAACAACGCTTATGCTGTCCAGGAGGCCATCAACGGCTACATCGAGCACTACCAGGAAGAGTTCCTGGACAAGATGGTGGGTGAAGCCGTCGCCGCTCAGGTGGAGTACCACCTTGCCGCCGTCGAGGCCTACGAACTGGCTTTGGCGAATGCGGATGACGGCGATGTGGTGGAACCCTACGCAGACGATGACGCTGAGGATCTGTGCGAGAGGCTCCGCAAGCCGTTTGCCCATTACATCTACTTCAAGATGGTGGGTGACTGCAATCAGACGATGACCGTCACCGGCCTGATGCGGATCAAGTCGGCCAACGACAACCAGCCTCCGCGCCAGCGTATGGTTTCGGTATGGAACCACATGGTGGAGCTGAACAGGAAGTTCGTCAAGTGGGCCGAGACGAGCGATTATGAGGTGTTCTATCATGTCAGCATGGTAACTCCCATTAACCAGTTCAACATTTGACGATGGACCAGATTGAGGATATTTTCGCAAGTGTGGTGGAGGCTGTAGGCCGTTCCGTTAGCATCATCAAAACCAAGTCGGACGGCACTACCGAGACTGTTGTTGGTGTGCCCATCAACTACATTTTCGGCTCTGCACAGTACATCAAGGACATGCTCGATGTTCGCAGCAAGGGCGTGGGCAGCAATATGCCGCTCAAGTTCCCCTTGATAGCGTTGCAGACCCCGAATGTGCAGACCGTGGATTCGGGCGACTACCAGTACCGCACGAAAATCAACCTCATCATCGCCTGTTCGTCGAAGAAGGAGTGGTCAAATGAGAAGCGTATGGAGACATCGTTCAAGCGCGTCCTGTTGCCCATCTACGAGAAGCTGATAGAAGTGCTGCTGCACGACCGCCGCTTCGACTGGGGCTACGGGGGGCTTGAATATGTCCCGCATACGATGTCCAAGAACTTCGATTATGGGCGTTACGGGGCCATCACCCCGAGCGGCCAGGAGGTTAGCGAGCCGATAGACGCTATCGACCTGCGAAGCCTCGAAATTAAGGTTAACAATCAAAACTGCGTAAGAGAATATGTCAAGACTTAGAACTTGTAAGACTGATTCGTTCTTCAGCGGTCAGTCCGTTTGCGAAATCGACTACAACAAGGTCAAAGCGATGATCCTCGTTGAGCACGGCACCAAGCTGTCTTACGACTCGCTTTCCGACCTGCGTGCCATGTGCCATGCCGACCTTCCCGAGCGTGCGTACGGCTTCCCCGCCATCGTGAACTGGGAGCCCAGCGGCGGCGAGGCACAGATCAGCCAGGTGGGTTACGGCCCCAATGCCTACAACGGCATGAGTGCCCGCACCGATACCTTCACCCTCGACGCGTACCGTCACTATCTGCGTGCGCAGATCCTGAAGAACGCCAACAAGGTGTTTGATATGTACCTCATTGACGCCCGCAACAACCTCTACGGTCTCACCGACCCTGAGGGCGGCGATGTGCTCTGCGGTATCCCTGTGACCATTTACCCCAGCGGCAACGACCATGAGGGTGCAAGCGACAAGGCTTCGCTCGCTGTGAATGTCGTTTACCAGGATGTCGAGGACTACATGATGCGCCTGGATGTTGTGCCTTTGGACTACGAGGCCCTGACCGCCGTTTACGGTCTGATGCCCGTGACCTTGGAGAAGCAGGGCACCACCGGCAGCAACTACAAGGTCGTCGAGTTCTACGGCAAGGGCGACGCCACTTCCAAGTACGGCGCTCTGCTGGGCGGAACTTCCGCTACGAGCGTGCTGGACGGCATCACTGCCGCCACCTATGATGCCACCGAGAATGTGCTGCAGCTGACTGTAACGCAGAACGCTACTCCCGCGTTGAAGAAGGCATCCGTGCTCTGCACCAACGGCATCTATGGCATCGAGCCCTACAAAGCCTGACAGCCATGTTCTACGAAGGTGTAGCCTTCGTCGAGGAGGCCTGCTCGAAGATGACCAAGGAGGAGTTCATTGAGCACCACAAGGGAGTCTTCTGGCAGGACCGCGACGAACAGACCCGCGAAAAGATGCTTGCGGATGTCTATGAGCGGATGTTCGGCAAACCCGAAGCAAAGCCCGCCAAGAAGAGCAAGAAGTAATCAATCGGGGCATTTCCGCAACATGTGGGGTGCCCCTTTTATTTTCCATGATATGACAATCGCCGAGATGAGAGACAGGGTGCAGCGCGTCAAGGACGGGATTCAGGACGAGGTGCTGCGTTGCATGGACGAGAACGCCGGTGAGATGGCGGTTTCCGTCCGTGAGCAGCTGTACAGCGGTATTGACGGGCGAGGAGCACCGTTGGAGCCGAGTTACAGCAGTGACCCGTGGTTCCTCGAGAAGCGCGCGGGCTTCTATGATGAGGAGTACGACCATTGGGTGCCGTGTTTCATGCACCCCGAGCGGTACATCGCATGGAAGGACCGCATCACGCCACCCGAGCCGAGTGCGAGGCTGAACCTGCCGCCGCGAGGCATCGACACCCCGAACCTGTTCATCGTGGGCACATTCCACGGCTCCATCAGCGCCAGGGGGACATCACGGGGCGTGGAGATATTCACTTTCGGATGGGACGAAGGCCCCGCCGTGGAGCGCAAGTACGGCTCGCAGATTTTCGGATTGAGCGACCCCGCCGTAGCGCATTTCAACGAGAATTTCCTGTGGCCCTGGCTGCGCAACTGGTTGGAGACTATATGAGCTGCCGGTGTCAACAGGAGAAATGGCAGAGGGACTACGCCAAGCAGCGTGACCTTGCCAAGAAGGCGGCGGTCTTGCTGGACTGCCCGCAGGTTATCTACCGCACTGATGACGGCCGTTTCGGCTTCGTCAGCGAGGGGAACGAGTATAACGGCGAATTTTACGAAATCATAACGCAATACTGATATGGCAAACGAAACACTGATTACCGACCTTGTCGCCCAAGAAGCGCTTGACCAGCTGGCCGCCCTCGACCAGGCGATGCAGGACACGCTGGACAAGTACACCGAAGTGGGGAAGGAGCTCGCCAAGGGCCTGAAAATCCCAGTGGAGGTGCAGGGTGACCTCGACAAGATAACCCAGGTGTACAACACGCAGATGAAGAACGCTGCGCAGACCACACAGCAGCTGACGAGCATCCAGCAGCAACAGCAGCAGGTTATCGCCAACACCACCAACACCATCTCCCGCCAGCTCGCTGAGCAGGAGAAGCTGAACAAGGCGCAGCGTGAGGCGTACCAGATGGACCAGCAGGCCCTTGAAATCGCCAAGAACCAGCTTGGCTCCCATGAGCAGAATGTTGCTATGTTGGCGAAGTACAACAAGGAACTGAAGAACCTGAAGGATGCTTACAAGAACTCTGCCGTTTCCGCCGAGGAATACACCCGCAGGGAACTGGAGCTCAAGACCGCCAAGGCGGAGCTGCAGAAGATCCTCAACAACGAGACCAAGATGATGCAGTCCGCGCAGGGTTCCTATCAGCAGATGTCGCTGCAGCTGGAGCGTCTGAAGATGGCACAGAAACAGCTCAATGATGAGCAGAAGCGAGGAGCCGAAGGCAAGCTGCTTGAGAAAGAGATTCAGAAGCTTGATGCCCACCTCAAGGACATGGCCGCCGACATGGGCGAGTTCCAGCGCAATGTGGGCAACTATGCCATCGCAGGGAAGTCGCTGCGTTCAGAGCTGAAGGAACTCACCATGCAGATGGCGCAGATGCTTGCCAACGGCGTAGACCCGACGAGCGAGGCGTTCCTGCAGGTCGCAGAGCGTGCCGGTGTCCTCAAGGATGCCATGAATGATGCCAAGAACACCATCAATGACTATGCCAACGATACGCAGATGCTCACGCAGAGCGTCAGTGTCATTCAGACCGCAGTCGGCGGCTGGCAGGCGTTGGAGGGTGCGATGAGTGCCTTCGGCATGGAGAGCGAGGATGCCGCCAGGGTCACCCAGAAGCTGATGGGCATCATGTCGCTGATGAACGGCATCCAGAAGATTTCAACCGAGCTGACCACCAACGGCACAGGTGCTTATCGTGCCTACCATGCCATCCTAAAGCTGCTGGGCATTGAGAAAGCCGCTGTGACTACCGCGACGACAGCAGAGGCTACCGCCTTGCAGGCTGAGACCGTAGCCGCTACGGAGACCGCCGTTGCAGAGGGAGCCGTGGCAACAGGCACCGAAGGTGCCACCGTGGCATCAGGAGCGCACACTGCCGCGTTGGGTGTGGAGACGGTGGCACTTACTGGCGCCACCACAGCGGCATCTGCTTTGGAAGTCGCCCTTGCCGCACTGGGAATCGGCGCAGTGATTGCCCTGATTGTCGCCCTGTATGAGGGTATCAAGCAGTTCAACAAGGAAGCCGAGGAGACAGTAGAGCGTCTTGAGTTGTTGACTGACGACATCGCGAGCAGCGGCAAGTCCGCCTATGAGACTGCCGGTGAGATGGAATACTATCGTCGGGTGGTCGAGAACTTCAACGGTTCGCTCAAGGAAGAGAAGCAGCTTGTCGATGAGCTGAACTCCAAATATGGCGAGTCGTTGGGTTATTATCAAAGCCTGGCCCAATGGAAAAAGGCGTTGACGGACATCAGCGGATTCTATATTGATGTAATAAAGTGGGAAGCCGAGGCCCAGGTGCTGCTCCAACACTATGCCGAGGCGCAGGTTGACGGACAATTCAAGATCGCTGAGGAATATTTGAACAGATACGAGAGGCTCAGGGAACTTATTATTAAACAGCGTGGGGTCCTCGACAAATTGATAAAGTTCAACGGAGGCTCTACCACCAATCCATCATCGGGCAGCAGGCCCACCCGCCGCACCGGCAGAGGGTCTACCACGAAGAACGACAACGGTGCCGAGAATGCCGAGGAGCAGATGAAGAAACTCATCAGCGAGGCCAGCGAGATGCTTGAAGAGTGGGAGAAGTCCGCTACGCAGCGTGCCATCGCAATCTCCACCATCGTAACCACCACTTCGATGGAAGCCTTCACGCAGCAGGTCGAGGATGTGCGTAAACTCTACGAATCGTTAGATGGGCAGATAGAGTACGAGCGCGACAAGGCCATTGCCGCCGAGCAGGAGAAGTACGACAAAGCCATTGCCGAGGCGAAGAAGTACAAGAAGGACACCACCGAACTTGAGCAGGCGAAATACACTGCCCTCACCGCAATGGCGAACGAATATCAGCAGCAGCAGCTGAAGAACACCGAAGAGATGAACGCCACCATTGCCGCCATGCGATCAGACCTGCTTGCCCTCGTGGAAGAGCAGAACGAGATGGAGATAGCCTCCATCGTAGCCTCCAATGCCGAGAAAGCGAATATCCTGCGTGAGCTCTACCTTGAGGAACTGCGCCAGGCAGAGGGCAACGAGAAGAAGATCCAGGAAATCCGCAAGCGTTATGCTAAGGAGTCTGCTGAACTCACCGAGCAGAACGCCATCGATGTGGCGAACGCTACCGTCAATGGTCTTGAGAAGGCTCTTGCCATTGAAGACCTTACCGACGAGGAGCGTGAGCGCATCGCCAAGGAACTTGCTCAGGCGAAGATGGACCTTGCGGAAGCCGTCGGCGATGCCGAGGAGAAACAGCTCGACCGCACATTGCAGGACGAACAGGAAGGCCGCGACAAGCGCATCGAGACCATGCAGAAGTGGGCCCAGAAAGCCGCCGAGACCATCGGCAATGTGTCTGACCTGTTCACCGCCATGTACGACAGCCAGATCGAGAAAATCGAGGAACAGATGGATGCCGAGCAAGAGCATCATGACGCTCAGATGGCGCAGATTGACGAACTTGAGGAGCACGGTGTCATTACTAAGGAAGAGGCTGAGCTCCGTAAGCGTGAAGCCGAAGCCGCTACCGCCAAGCGCACCGAGGAACTGGAGAAGAAGAAGGCCCAGCTCCAGTACAAGCAGGCCGTGATGGACAAGGCGAACAAGGTGGCGCAGATTGCCATATCCACCGCACTGGGTATCATGACAACCTTTGCCCAGCTTGGCTGGCCTGCAGGCATCCCCGGTGCAGCGTTCGTTGCCGCCATGGGAGCCTTGCAGACTGCGACAGCACTGGCGCAGCCCATCAAGGCGTACAAGGAAGGTACCAAGGGCAAGCCTCACCCTGGCGGTCTCGCAGTAGTCGGTGACGGCGGCCAGGCAGAGTTGGTGATATCCGGCCACAATGTGTGGCTCACACCCGACACGCCGACGCTTGTCAACCTTCCCAAGGGCGCAGAGGTGTTCCCGTCAGCCACTCCCGAGGATATTGAGCGCCTGGGAGCCTCACTGCCGATGGCTATCACCCGCGACAAGTCCAGCGGCCAGCCCGTCATCATCAACGACTACACGGCTCTTGAGGGCCGCGTCGCTGCGAACACCAAGGCGATGGGCAAGCTGTTGACGAGGCTTGAGCGCAGCGTGACGCGTGAGCTGAAGAACCAGTCGTTCAACGCTTATCTCTCCCGCAGGTTGTGAAACAGCGTCTTGACCAGCTGATGCTGAAGGAGCTCATCGAATTGTCTTGCGGCGACACTTCTGTGCTCATCGAGCAAGGAGAGAACCCCACCATGGAGGAGTCGATGAAGGCTGCCTCGCACATCCTCGCAGAGTACAAGTCCATCGCGTCCCCAGTTCAGGCAAGGATGGACCTTTCTGACAAGGAAAAGTCCACGAAGCTGACGATCAAGGAGCGTTGTGCCCGCATCGCCATGGCGTTGTGCCAGTCCGGGAAGGCAGACGATGCACGGGAAATCCTCGTCGCGATGGGAATCGGAGAGGAGCACCTGAAAACTGAGGATGCCATCCTTGCCCGTTGCCAGTCTGTCATCGGCGAGGTGGAATATGAGCGTCAGCGCATGGCGGAATACAATGCCAAGCGTGCCGCCAAGCAGAACGGCGTTGACGATGTGCGCCATTCCTGGTATGCCGAAATCGCCAGCGTGATGAGCAGCCTCAAGGTTCCCGTCGAGATGCACATCAATGCCTGCGTCTATGCCAACCTGGTGCATCAGGCTGTCGAGCGTAACAAGGCGATGGCCAAGATGCCGCCCATGGCCGGATTGTTCATGTAATTTGCCATAGTATATTGCGTACAGAGGGGTGTGGAATATTCTGCACCCCTTTGTTGCCGTTTTTGGGAATATTTTCCCCACAAATGTTGCCTTAGTTCTCGTAAAGTGGCAGAAAAACGGCAAAACTCCGTGAAAATTACGACAAAACAAGCCTTAAATCACTCATTTTCAACCACTTTTTAAGGGCAAATAAAGTGGCAAATAACGAGGATTTCCGCGAAAATTCCGTGAAAATTAAAGTATATTGGGTTTGTTGTGCCGATTTTTGGCACTTGTCTTCCCTAATTTTGCACCATCCCAACAGCACAGACCATTATAAAACACAAGAACTATGAATACGACCAAAGAAATACGAAAACTGAGGAAAGAAGTCCGCTCCCTCCAGGATGAAGTGCGGGCGATGAGGTATGAACGACTGGACCAACTGATTGCCGACATGAAGACTGCTGCCCGTGACATGTTGGAAGCGAGCCGTGTGCTTTGAGCGGGACATCGTGTCGGTATACTTCGAGCTCAAGAGGCTTGCGAAGTACTACTGCCACGATGATGGAGCCCACGACCTCGCCGCTGAAGCCGTGACGAGGGCGTTGGAGCACCGGGAATGCTACGACCCCAGCCGTCCGTTGCTCTCATGGTGTCGGGCCATCATGAGGAACCTTTGGATCAATGCTGGGTGCAGGCTGGAGAACCTGAACACAGTGCGCATGGGCGATGAGGACTGCGAGGGAGGGGCATCACCAGATGTGGTTACCGAGAACGGCGAGGTGCTGTCTGCTGTGCAGCGTATGTGCACAGCATCGGTTGCGGTGGACACCCTGCTGGAGTTCGCCCAGGGCTACTCGCTGGCCGAGATTGCCGAGCGCCGTGGCATACCATTGGGAACGGTGAAGAGGCGCATCCACGATGCCCGTGCGATGATTCATAAAGCCTTGAGTTAAAAAGAGTTGGTGGGATAAAAAAGGGCGCATTTTGTTGCCTGTCATCCGTTTATTGGTATTATATTTGCAATACTATAAGAAACGAGTTAATTACTTATAAGTCAAACATTTAATTCTTACAACTATGAACAAGACAAGTTTCCGCACCCGAGTTATGAGCTATGCTCACCACATCTTTGAGTCCACAACCGTCAACTGGAGCACCGCTCTCAAGAAAGCCTGGACGCTCTACCGCCTTGCCAAGATGATGCGCAAGGGAGTCGTGAAGTTCTTCTATGAGAAAGTTGACGGCTCTGCCCGCGTCGCCTACGGCACCCTGTGCGACATCCCTGCCGGTGTAACCGCCCGCCGCTCTGCCAAGGCTCCGAGCTACGGCACCATGTGCTATTGGGACACCAAGAAGCAGGCCTTCCGTTCCTTCCGAGTTGAGAACTTCATCGCCATCGCCGTATGAAAGCAGGTATCTTACTGACCGTGACTGGGGCTGCCATCGGGGTGGCCCCGGCCAACCTCAACAATTACTCCCTTGATGAACTCCAGGGACTGGTTGAAGGCAAGATTGAGATTGTCACCCTCACTGAGAACACGATCATGGTGGTGAACGAGGAAGGCAAGGGTTGTCTGCCCAAGAATGTGAAGGCTACCGTCATGGCGAAAGCCCTGGGTGCCATCTTCCCTGAGGACTACATTGCGGGCAATGCGCTGCTCTGTGCGAGTGACATGGTGAAATGATGCTTTTAACCGCTAATAGATAGCGAGTTAACCGATTTATAGCTGATTTCCTAAGGCTCAAGAATTCGGGCTTTTGGGGAATCGGCTTTTTTCGTGGGTAACTTTGCCGATATATGCTCACGAAGTACACCATAACGATAGGCTCATCCGTATACGCCGTTCCAGATGAGTGCCTTGCGAACTGGGACGAGATTTCGTTCTCGTTGAAGCGCACGGACTACTCGGGTGTGATGCGTTCGTACTCCACGCAGTTCGTCTTTGTGGGCATCATCCGCGACCTGCTGTGGGAGCACTATCTCGCCAACGGCTTCAACGCAACTGCGAGTGTCGCTGTGCACACCATCACCAACACCCATGAGTGGGAGAAGCAGTTCGAGGCTCCCCTGGACTTCTCAAGCCTTGAGAACGAGCAGGGCAAACTGACCATCAACGCCATCGACAACACGCTGGCTGCGCTGCTCAAGTCAAAGAAGAGCCAGAAGTACCAGTTCCCCGTGAGTGAGTTCAGCCTCACCAATGTGGAGATGGGCCGCATGGCCTTCGCCAACTCGCAGAAGTACAAGCTGCCGAAGGCATCCAATTCTGCGGGAGATGTCGATGTCCGAATGGATGACGCAAACTCAATCGTCATCTCTACCGCATATATTGAGCCCGCCAACGAGAGCACCGGCTATGACGGCACGAGCATCAACCGCTTCTTTGCCTCGATTAAGACCGCTCCGTCACCGCTCATCCGCATAGCCTTTGAGGGTTATGTGAACTACAACCTTGCAGCGGTCAGGAACAACGCCGTGGCGACGCTTCAGCTGGGCTATTGGGTTGACGACTCCAACCCTCATTACCAGCTGTGGTCGAACCTGTGCGACAATGACATCACGAAGGAGTTTCGCTATGGCAGTGTCCGCAACAAGTGGATTGGCAAGAGTACCCATGCCAACTATGCGACGCTGGATGCGCTGAAGGCTGCTGCCGCCGCTCGCACCGACATCATCGGCCTGTACCCAGGCTACTTCGGCATCGTTGGCAGCAATGCCTATCCCAATGCGTCGTACTGGACGGGCAACACCGTCTACGAGTACAACGGCACGACATGGGTGTCGAAGGGCGCACCGGCAAACTACAACAAGTACATCCTTGTGTCGGCGTATTCCACGATGAACGCCCTCGGCACCAACGAGTACCCGATGCTGCAGCTCGACAACTCCATGCTGATAACAAGCGGCACGCTGACGATGACATGGACCGACCCTGCCGAGTCGACGCTCATTTTGGGTTGCATCAATCCAACAGAGCTGCTGCAACGCATCGTGGACAGCATCTCTCCTGGTTCAACAGCGACCATCGCTGATGACGATGCCGGGCTGCTGGCAAAGACATATATCTCGCCAGCCGAGGTGTTGCGCAACATTCCCGCGCCGAAGGTGTTCACCACATTCCAGCAGTTCGCCGAATGGATGGAGGCTGTGTTCGGTTATACCTACCGCATTGTAGGAAACGAGGTGCAGTTCGTGCACCGCTCCGATGTGTTCGACACATCGTCCGTCAAGGAGATAGAGCGTTTCCGCGATGTGAAGTATAGCGTCAATGACGGCATCATCTATTCCGAGGTCAGCGCCGGATATTCCAAGAAGGAGTACGGCGAGATCAACGGACGCCTGGAGACGAACTTTACCAACTACTACTCCACGGGATACAGTGCCACCGACAGGAAATTGTCGCTCATCAGCAGGTATCGTGCCGACTCCTACGGCATCGAGTTCACCATCCGCAAGGGCGAGAAGGAGAACGAGACGAAGGACGACAAGAGTGATGAGGATGTTTTCTTCCTGTGCGCCGAGATGGACAGCGGCACGATCAAGTATGAAGCGTCCAAGAACGATGCTTATGCCCCTGCGGTGTGCATCGCCAACAATGCGGGACTCATCGCCGCCATGGGCAACGGCAAGGCCGTGACGCTCAGCATGACATCGAGTGACGGCAACAACGGGCTGGAGGACATCGACATCGCCGCTGGCACGGCATTGTTCAGTGCCGGTGAACTGGAGTTCACCACCGACGACATGAATGAGCCCGCCGTCCTCGACGGACTGGTGCAGCTGGACTACCAGGGTTACCGCTACACGGGCTTCATCGGCGAGGTAAAGGCTCGCTTCGGTCGAGAGAACGGGTTCGATTACACACTCATCGTAAAAGAAATAATAGCACTATGATAAAGATTAGTCCGTTTGTTCCATTGCATTTCGATGACGGCATCGTCAGTGACGGTCTGCCGAGCCGTTATGTGCAGATGTTCGCATCCTCCGACCATATCATGGTCCAAGTGTTCGCTGATGCCAGCGACACGCTTGAGGATGCGGAACTCAAGAATCCGCACAACGGCACTGTCATCTGCCCGATAGCCTGGAACGAGTGGGACATGAATTCTGGGAAGAAATGCTTCTTCCTTACGCTGCAGGGCCTGTCACCCGGTCATTACATCCTTAATGTCGGCGGCATCGACAGCGATGAGTTCATCATCACCGATGACGCGCAGCTGCTTGCCCGCACCACGCTCATCCAGTACCGCTTCAAGGACAACCGCCAGCGTGACGATGTGGTGTCGGTTATCGACTTCATGCCTTACTTCTTCGACTGGCGCGTTCCTGGCGGCTTCAAGGACAGCGGCTGGCAGTTCGGCGTGAGCAACGAGCAGTTCGTCACGCAGCATGAAGATGTGGTGGAGCTGTTCGCCATGGACTATGTGACGAAAGCCTTCACGATGGGAGGTCCCGAGGGTGTGCCTGTATGGTACGGTGAGCACCTGAATCGTCTGCTGACCTGTTCCTATGTGTACATCGATGGACACCGTTATGTGCGCAGCGACAGCGAGACCCCGTCGCTGGCCATCCTTGTTGACGGGCTTGACAGTTTCGTGTTCACGCAGACCTTGCGCCCGGCCACGGTTCTCGATCCAGAAATCGCTGCGCTGAACCAGCTTGCGCTGCGCCGGCTCGGCAGCACATATTACAGGGACTATGTCGACAATAATGAACATATCAACCGCAAAATCGATTAAATATGACGAACGAGGAACTTCAAGAAATTGTCGCTGCGGTGCTTCAAGCGCTCGCAACGAACAGCAAGACCATTGAGCAGCTCACGGCGGTCGCCCAGATGTCTGACAGCGATTACCTTGAGCTTGACGGAGGCCGTAAGGTGTCATATGCGACACTTCTCTACGGGTACCTGAAGACGGCGACTTTCAATAACGCCATGACCAACATCATCAACCTGATGGCGTCCCTGAAGGGTAACGCAGCCAACCTGCCCGGTACAGAGCTGGACAAGCTGTATTGGCGGCAGTCACCCATCGTGCTGCTGTCCTCTATGGGCGAGTACTATGACGGCGATGACGACTACACGCCGCAGACTGGTGACATCGTATATGACGGCCTTGACTCAACTGGCTATCAGCTTCATGAGAAGAAGGCGACAGGTTGGGACCATTATGTTGTCTCGCAGGGTGTGCTGTATGTGAACAAGCGCACGGGCAAGATGTATGAGTGGACAGGGTCGCAGACCGCATGGCGGCTGATTGTCAATCCCGGAGGTGGCGGTGGCGGCTCCATCGTCAAGGATGTGAAGTACGAGAACGGCTACCTTGTGTTCACTTTCGATACCGAGCAGGGTGACGAGGTCGTTTCCGTGCCTGTCAATTTCGACGCCTCGAACTATGTGCCCATCACCCGTACCGTCAACGGCAAGGCCTTGTCGCAGAACATCACCATTGGCCAGAGCGACATCAGCGGCCTCGTCGCTGCCCTTGCCGCCAAGGTCTCCGGCATCAAGGTCAACAACGGCGAGACGCAGACTCCCACCAATGGAGTTGTCAATCTCGAGATCCAGGGCGGGTCATCGGTCGATGTGGTCGACAACCTCAACTCGACTGACGGCACGAAGGCCCTGTCGGCTAAGCAGGGCAAGGTGCTTGACGAAAAGATTGCTGGCAAGCAGAGCACGCTGACATTCGACAATGCCCCGACCTCTGGAAGTAACAATCCCGTGAAGTCGGGCGGTATCTATACTGCCTTGCAAACGCTGTTGTCAAACATCACGGTAGGGCAGAACGGCAACTGGTATGTCGGTGAGACCGACACTGGCGTGAAGGCTCAGGGCCCGAAGGGCAACTCCGTCGTTGACGGCGACACCTTTGAAATCGTCAACAACCTCATTGACGGTGGAGAGGGCGACGCTCTCAGCGCAGCAATGGGAATGAAACTGAAAGCAAACATCGATGTGGTGCAGGCGAGTTTGGAGAGGCTTTATGCCAAGTTGGGCAACATCGCATTTTGGACTGCGCAAGACCAAGAGGATGCAGAACCCACGCCGATTGACTGGAGTATCCCCAAGGTGGTTCTCACCGTCACGAACAGCATCACGCATGGTGTGGTCAAGTACAACGGCAATGTGGTGAGTGGTTCGATACAGGTTGACCAAGGCACTACCGTAAACCTGCTCGTCGAGGGCGAGACAGGCTACGGCATTGCTACGGCTGCGGCTACGGGTGCAACGGTGGTAGACAACGGCAACGGCACATTCACCGTCAGTGTCAAGGTTGACACAACGATGTCGTTGACTATTACTGGCACTGCTGCTGCGCTGGTTACCCCGTCGTTCGTCTGCTCCAACGATGCTGATGCTTTGTCGATGACGGGCGCGGCTGCTGCTGTGGGCGGAACATTCGTCGGCACTATTGCCATCGAAGACGATTACTTCGACGGCTTCACCATAGAGAGTGTTAAAGACGGCAGCGACAACGATGTGACCTACACGACGAGCGGGAACACCATCACCGTGGCTAATATGCCGAGTGTGCTTGTCATCACGGCGAAGGCGACGAAGGTGATGAAGTTTTACAGCGGATACAGCCTCAACTTGGCTGGTTCTCCCGTCTCGCAAAATGATGTATGTTGTTCCGAACTCATCAGGTTGGGAAATCTTGATGCTGATATAGTTTGGACGCATAAATTCGGCGACCCAATCATATCTAACGGCTCGACTAATGTCATCTTGTTCTATAACAAGAACAAGCAACTGATATTCGGGTGGAATACTGATAAGAACATGGCATTATACTATGGTCCGAGTAACGGAACGAGCCGCACATTGAACTCGTCCGCCCGCAGCACTCTTATTGGTCATATTGGTTCGGGCAATCTCCCCGCTTATGCAAGAGCAGGGTTTAAGTTAGCAAGTTCAAGTTCTCTTGAAAGCGGGTGCGGCATTACCGCAGGCGGCACTGCCCTGTTCGATGTGAACAACATCAGCATCTTAGACACCTTGCCTGCTCACAACATCACATACAACCTTACAGGTGTCACATTCTCGCAAGAGAGTGCCAAGCCGAAAGTGTTCGACGGTGATAATTTCTATTGCGGTTTCAGCGTCGATTCGGGCAAGACATTGCAGTCGGTAACCGTGACGATGGACGGCGTGGACATTTCACAGGCTGAATGGAAAACCAACAAGAGGATTGAAATCGCATCAGTGACTGGTGATTTGGTTGTTACGATAACGGCAAGCTGATATGGCAGACCTCGATAACACATATTACGGCGAGGATGTTGTCGATTACATCAACGAGGCTCTCGGCTCGGAGGAGTTATCCAACGAGTCGGGCGGCTCGGCGAGTGCCACGCTCAACGATGTTTTCGGCGATGACCTGCTCGACGAAACGCAGAGCTGCAGCGAATGGTGTGCAGCCGTGCTTGACGGTCTCGATGGCATGGAGGATGAAGACCTCGATGCGGTCGTGAAGTTCCTGCACATCAGCGACCCGCACAACTACACCGATGCGCTGGCTCAAGTGGACACGATGCTCAATGAGGATGAGGATATCGAGTTCGTTGCCCTCACGGGAGACATGGTTCGCCAAGGCGTAAGCAACGAGTTCAAGAACTACCTTGCAGGTTACGGCGATAAACTGCTCATCTGCCCTGGAAACCACGACACCTACGACTACGGCGGTCAAGCATCCATCCTCAGTTTTATTAAGACCTATGTCACTGATGAAAGCATCGTGTGGGGTGACACCGTAGGCTCATCGGCATACTTCTACAAGGACATCGTCTTGAGCCGCCGCAGCAAACTGCGCATCATCAGCCTTGACCAGTATGAGATTTCAAAGGTTCGCTACGACGGCAACTACCGCACGATGTACTCACAGTCTCAGATAGACTGGCTATGCGCAAGGTTGAAAGAGTTATCCAGCAACGACTTCGTCATCATCATGATGCACGAGCCGCCTGTGCAGAGCCGCACGAAAGCGGATGACGAAATCGTCGCCATGCGTCCAAGTTCAACACCTGAACCTGAAAAACTGTTCGTCAGCCAACACATATCGTGGATGTGCAACCGCTTCGATGTTGACTCTACGGTAGCAGACGAACCGCAGTTGTCGCTGATTCCTCGCATCGTTAGGGCATGGCAGCACCAAGAACACATGGAGTATGAATACAACAACTACAACTCCAACGGCTATGCTGGCACTGCCGATGTGGCGATTGACGAGGACTTCTCGACTAAGCGGCCTGCGACTTTCTTGTGCTACCTGTGTGGACATCTTCATACGGATGTTCATTACTATCTGCCTGACGAGAGCAATTCAGAAGATGTAGAGAATGGCGAGGACTGGAGCGGACAGCTGATGCTCGATATCACAGCAGCGAGTTCGTCTGCCGCATACTCCACACAGGACGACCTTGGCGGCGCTGACAGTCCTTGGCCGAGGCCGTCGAACACCTACACCTACCGTATCAACGAAGTGACATTGGACTTCGCCAATCGGGAGATTACTATTGACCGCATTGGCGCACAGAACACGGCTAACGGCAGGGTTAGAGACACTATCACTTTCCCGTTTGTGAGAGAGACTTAGTCCAACACAATGTCACACACTACGCAGCAGTGGTCGGTCAGTCTTCCGTCGTCCACAACATTTGCAGCAACGATACTGCAACCCTTGCACAGGATGTTGTCAATGGCGATCGAAGGCTTGCCGCTTGTGTAGTTAGAGTCGGTCAATCCGGTTGCAGGATATGTGTTGACCCTTTCGTAAAGGTCGAAATTGAACATTTGGTAGCCAGCATTCTTGAACGCGTCTAACTCATGCGGGCCTTCGTCGAGCGTGTCATTGGGTTTCCCGTTGTTGAAATCGCCCGCAATGATGACCCTGTCATACCCTTGTGTGGACACATAGTCGAGAATTGCCTGAATTTCAGCAGCCCTATATGTTTTGTCTGCACTATAATTGCCGCCATAGTACAGGTGACATTCTATCAAGGCAATCGTCCTATTGCCCATTGAAATCTCGGCAACCTTGAAGGTTTCATCGTCGTGAGGGCTCTGCAGCCCGAAGTTGACTATTTCGACCGAATTTAGTTTGAAATTGGACTTAAAGGCGTATTCCCTATTGTCGCCCGAATCGACGGATGTGTCACTATACGGGAAATCGCCGAATATGGCCTCAGACTGTGTGCAAGTGTACCACTCGCACATCATGAACACATCTGCGCCAATCTGCCGCACCTTGTTGGTGAACGCCTTTTGCAAATTCTCCCCATCGGTGCGGAAAATAAAATTGCCATCGGCCATATTACGACCAAGATAGAAATGCCCAACATTCCAATGCGCCACACGAAGATTTCTTCTCGCCTTGCTTGAATCGAACGGATTGGGAGTTACATTGGAAAGAAGCCCGTCGACAGCAGCCTTTGAGTAGATTTCAACAGTGTCGCGGTCGCCGCCATTGTAAATCCGCTTGACAGGTTCGCCCTCTTCATCCACAATGTTTATGGCAGCATCGGCAGGATCGGAAGCGGCAATCTCACTACGCATCTTGAAGCCAGCTGCGATGGTCGCGATATCGGTGCTGTCGATGGTTTGGTTCTGGCTGCTACCTTTTGCGAAGTTGACTACCATGTAGTCGTAGCCATCGATGGCGGCAAGAATCGTCGATGTGATATCGACATCTCCAGTGGTCCAGTTGATGAACACATTGTAGTCAGATGTGTTGTAAGTCTGCGAAAGAGTTTTGGCAACAGTGCAACCGCCGTAGTATCCGGCAGGGAAAGAGATTTTTTTCCAGTTGGAGATGTCGAACCGACGCATATTGGCTGGCGTTTCACCAGAGCCGATGTAGAAAATCTTGCTAACGGTCGCCCTTTGGGTGTTGCTCGAAATATTACCGATGCCGCCATTAGCGGGGACACGCACACCACTGACGATTTCTGACGAAGAAAGCATCAACTCCTCCACATCGTCAGCCTCTACGCCGGCCTTAGGCAGACGGTAGTTGATGTCCTCGCTTTCGGGCGCGAATGAGCCAAGCAAGGCATCGACGGCATCCTTGCTGTAGACCTCGGTCTCACCGCCCTCGGTTGCGGCAGGGGAACTCATGGCGAGCACCTCGTCGCCGTTCTCGTCAACCACCGACACAGCCTTGTGCTGGACAAATGCAGGTTGCACGGGTTCAACCTCTTCCCCCTCAAGAGTGATTTTGAAACCTGCTACGAGTGCCGCAATGTCGCTGCTACCAATGGTATCACTACCGCTTCCTTTGGTAAAGTTCCAAACCATGTAAGGTTTTCCCTCGGCTGCGGTGCGGTTCGCATCGGTAAATGTGTATGTTCCACTTTGCCATCCAGTAGGGTATACTGCAGCAGCATTTTGCTCTAATGATGCCGCGAATGTCGGTGAGGCGTTGAATCCACTTGGTGAAGTGAATGACTTGAGCCTCGATAGGTCGAATTTTTCTGTGCCGCTCGGCGCATCTCCCTCACCGCAATAGTAGACCTTGTTCACTGTGGCTCTTTGTGTATTTGTTGAGACCTGTGAAACACCACCCCAAGAAGATACAATTCGCACGCCACTAACGATATCACCATCATCAAAGGTAAGGTCTACATCTGCGGGTTCTGCGGGCGTATCGGGTGTTTCCCCGCTGGGAGCACCGAAGTACATACCCACCTTGGCAGAGTCGCCCAGCTGCTTGCCCATTTCTGCGGAGAGAGCGTCGCCCTCTCCACGCTATAACGCGCCCTTGAATCGAACCGTTTCAGTGTGCACTGGACGGTCACGGCCTTGCAGGTATTTGTTGGTTACTGCTATGCTGCTGTGGCGGGCCTGGTCTCTCGCTATCACGATTCCGGCACTATTGGCCAGGTCACGGATGCCTGAGTCCTTGAGGCTGTAGAACTGGTATTCACTGGGAATGCCCAATCGCTTTCGCAACCGCGCCCAGCGGTCACGGAAGGCTCGGCTGTCGAGCCTGACCTTCCCAGGGTGCAACCGATTGGAAAACAAATACCAGTCCTTGGGAGCCCTGAGTATGCCAAGTTCTCTCATCAGCGACACAATCCCATTGTTAAGTCCGACCATCTCGGCCTTGCCGTTCTTGCTGATCGAGGCACGCACATGGATGGCATGTCGCTTCACATCGATGTCACCCACCTGCAGATGTCTCAGTTCCTCAGGGCGGATGAAGCAGTAGTATTCCATCATCACGGCCAGAAGGAAGTGTTTGTCATGGAGCACCAGGTACTCTTTAATGCTCCTGAGCATGGTGGCTGATAACGGCTGCCTAATCTTTGCCGGTTCCTTCATCGGTTTGATGTCGTCCATCGGGTTTGGTGAGAGCCTCAGCCACGAGCAGAACGAGCGGCACCAGGTGCGGTAATTGTTCCGAGTCCTCGGCGAAACGCCCCTGTCATAGAATACCCAGTCCAGGAACTGAAGGAAATCAATTTCCTCCACACGGGTGATGCCGTGCATGGAGCACCACTGCTCAAGCATGGAGAGGCGTTTGGAGTAGTCGGTTCGGGTGCTCCGTTTCGGTAATCGTGCGAGGTGTAAGCGGTATGTGACCGCGATTTCGTTGATGTAAGCCATTTTTCGACAAAGATAACGAAGTTCAACGAGAGTCGTTTTTAACAATTCGTTATTCTGCTATCCTACAACCGTTAAGACGGTTATTGTTCATTTTATGGCTTCCAAGATTTTCCGCTTTCGTCGGCACGGTATACATCGTTCATAACTTTGTGAATTGTGAAACCAACACCATTACGATTATGAAGAAGGATTATATCAAACATTTCTGCGCTGGCGCCATGGTGGCCATCATCGTTGGCCTTCCCGCCTATCTCGAGAGCACGAACTTGTTCAGTGGCCTGTGGCCCGCCATCACAAGCGGTCTGCTCGCTGCGGGTATCAAGGAGATGTGCGACGACAATACGCCTGGCAACAACTGGGACTGGCACGATTTCGCAGCCTCAGCCGTTGGCGTGGCAGTTGTCGCCGTGTTCATCATCCTGCTGCATTTCGGGAAGGGATAAGGCCATGACACGGGACAGGAAAGAGAACATCACGGTGTACAGCGCCGTGGCAATGCTCGTTTTCGGTGTAGTGCTGACCAGCATCGCATTCTTCATTGAACCGGTTGGCGAAATCCATGACTCGGTGCTGTGGGTGCTCGGACAATGCTTCATCTATGCCGGCGGTGCGTTGGGTATAGCCAACTATGCCAGGAGTGCTGCCAAGCATGAGGTGGACGAGCGTTTCAGTGAGTATGAGCGGCACCATCACCGACCGCACCGCGTCGAAGACGAAGTAATAGACGACATCACCGATAAACCTATAGACGATGGAGAGAATTGAGAAGTACGGCATTTTCTGCCGTTCCTATGAGGGCGGATGGTCTAACCATCCCAATGACAGCGGAGGCGCCACGATGAAGGGCGTGACCTACACGACCTTCTGCAAGTACCGCGCCGCCAAAGGTCTTGCTAAACCCACGCTCAGCGATCTGCGCAACATCACCGCCAAGGAGTGGAACTCCGTGCTGAGGTGGCACACCTGGGATCGCATCAAGTGTGACGAGTACAGGAGCCAGTGGGTGGCCTATCTGCTCGCCGACTGCGTGTGGGTGAGCGGCCCGGCATACATCAAGCGTGTGCAGCGCCTGTACGGTCTGAAGGATGACGGCATTGTCGGTCCAAAGACCTTGGCTAAGCTCAACGGATTGGACCAACAGGCATTGTTCTCTGCCCTGTGGAAGCAGCGCAAGAATTTCCTGCAGGGCATCGCCACCGGCAAGAACTCAGTGTTCCTGAAAGGGTGGTTGCGCAGGCTCAACGCCGTTACATATGGTAAACTGACCTGCAACGGAGGTCAAGAACTGACCTGATGTATGAGCGAGTTTGACAGAAGTTCGTTTGGTGAGCTGGTTGTCCGCGTCGGTTGCGGGTTTGCCATGCTCGCCTTTGTTGTTTTATTATTGTCATTGATATGGTAAGCAAGAAGCATCTCATTATCTTGGCCGCTGTGGCTCTGCTGTGCCTCCTGTGCGGCTTTTTCGTCGGCAAGGGTATGTACGACCGTCCCCTGGACGAAAGTGTCTCACGCGACACCGTAACGCTTCACGACACGGTTCCCGACTATCATCCCGCCCCGAAGGACAGCGCACGCATCAAGTGGGTGACGCGATGGCTTCCCAGGGCGGTGCATGACACAGTTTATTCCGAAAATTATGCGCAGAATTTCGTCGAAATTATGCACGCGTAGCGGTGCAGGTGCCCATCACGAGCAAGCACTACGGCGGGAAGAACTATGATGCGTATGTCAGCGGGTTCGAGCCTTCCCTGGACAGCATCTTCGTCTATAATGAAACGCAGCTGATTACCGAGACGATAACGAGAATGAAGCCTCCCAATAAATGGTCGTTGTCTGTCAATGCCGGTGTTGATTACGGAACCACATCCCAGTTCTGGATGCCCTATGCCAGTGGCGAGCTGACGATCAATAACGACAAGCGTCTGCAGCTGGGCATAGAAGGAGGTGTCAAGAAGAACGAGGTGACCAACAACTTCGAGCCTTTTGCGGGAGCGAAATTAAAGTTGAAGATTTTTTAGTGTTAAACAGTTGTTTCATATTAACTATTCTCTAATTGAAAGGAGGGGTTTAGTTTTAAGTTCCAAAGGTGGCCAGTCGTGAGACCAGCCACCTTTCTTCTGCAACGCATTTCCAACAGCACTATAAGCGTTACATTATATAATACAGAAAACTTGTCCAAAAGTTCGGTTATATGTTAAGAATAGTGGCGGCATACTCTCACGAGCCGACCGCCACAAAAGTCAAACATTTAATCCTACACGGAAAAAATGCACCGCAAAGTTAATCAAAATTCTCATTTGTCGCTATAAAGTCGGCAACTTTCCGTATTGCTGCTGTGGCCATTGCTGGGGTCACCTTGATGTAGGCGTAGATTGTCGATGCCCTGCCCGAGTTGAGCGAGTGCCCCAGGATGTAGTCGATGACGCTCTCGCTGATGCCCAGTTGGAAGGCGTGCTGGGCGAACGATTTGCGGGCAGAGTAGTATGTCATCTGCGGCAGTCCCACCTCGTCGCGTGCGACCATGCCCATCGCGCTCATGAACCAGCTCTTGTAGCCGACTTTGCCGAATATCTTCAGCTTGCCGTCGGGCTGGATGTACTTTTCGATGATTGGGCGGGCCTCATCAGGAATATCGAACTCGACGAACGGGTTGACCTTCTGCGCCCGTTCCGTCTTGGTGCGCTTGTACTTGAGGTGCGAGCCACGGAAATCAATCTTAATCATGTCCACGATGTTCATGCCGCCGAGGTAGTAGGATAGCATGAACAGGTCACGGAACTTCAGGGATCTCTTGTAGCGGAAGGGGAAGTCCCTTACCGTCCTCACCTGGTCGGGGGTGAGCCATGACTGCCGCACCGATGGGGAGTACTTGAGGCACCCGGTTACTGGATTGAATCGGAAGTCGGTGTATCCGTTCTGTTGACAGTGCTTCATGATGCGTGACAGCAGCGTGACATGTTCCTGGATCGTCGCATGGGCGAGGTCGTTGCGCTGCTTGATATACTTTCGTGCGACCAGCGGCGTGAACTGCGACACGGGCATGTCGGGCGACAGGAAGCGAGATATGGAGCGGAAGTTGGAGCGGTACAAGTCGATGGAGGACTGCTTTGCGGTGCTCACCGACATCATTTCCTCGAATGCCGAGCGCAGCGTGTGCGACACGGCTGCGTGCGCCCTGGCGGATGCCTCTATGAGTTCAGCGCATGACAGGCACTCGGGGTAGGGCACCTCATCGATGGCGTGCTGCACCTCGTTGAGCTTCGTCCTGAGCTTCGTGTTGAGGTAGGCAGCATCATCGCGCTTGACGATCTGCCCGTTTTTCCATTCCCTGGGCGAGTCGATAACCACATCGGTGACGATGTATCTTGTCTGTGAGTTGTGTGCGACTGCGATGCGCACCTTGTTTTTCCCCCCTTTGAGTGCTTTGGCGGGGAGTACCGTCAATGATAGTGTAGGCATAATGTTTGACTTTTTATAATGTTGAGTGAAACATAATTTTCGACAATTTTTAGGAAACAAAATCGCTGTTTCCGACAATTTTTCGACAATTATATCACGCCCAAAAACGGAAGTGTTCCGTAAAAAATTACCGCTTAAAGGCCTAAAGGTTCGGTAATTGTGCTGAAAAACAGGTACTTTTAGGGTTCGGCCTGGAGAAATTTTTATTTTTTAGCACTTTTGTTGGCCTAAAGGCCAGTTTTGCGGACAAAAAACTTTAACTTTGCGGTCAAGATTGGTGTCCGGCTTGTCTTAATACAAATTCCGTGCCAAACGCTAAATAATTGAAGATAAACGACTAAAAAAATAAGATTATGTGGATTTACATTATTATGGGAGGTATCTTCATCCTGAGCATGGTGGTTCAGAACTCCCTCAAATCAAAATTCGACAAGTATAGTAAAGTGCCCCTGGGCGTGGCTATGGCCGGTCGTGATGTCGCTGCCACGATGTTGCAGCAGAATGGTTGCGGCGATGTGCAGGTGACCAGCGTGAAAGGTCAGTTGACCGACCACTTCAACCCGGCTAACAGAACGGTAAACCTGAGTGAGCCGGTCTATGGCACCAACAGCATTGCTGCCGCGGCAGTGGCTGCCCATGAGTGTGGCCATGCCATCCAGCACAAGGTGGGCTACAGCATGCTGCAACTGCGCACCAAGATGGTCCCCATCGTCCAGTTTGCTTCCAACACGGTGCAGTGGCTCCTGCTCGCGGGTATCTTGATCGTTCAGGTAACGCCCATACCTCTGTATGTCGCCCTGGCAATGTTCGCTGTGACGGTACTCTTCAGCTTCGTGACATTGCCTGTCGAGGTAGATGCCAGCCGCCGTGCCATCAAGTGGCTCGAGGGGTCGGGAATCGCCAGCGGTGAGCAGTTGGCTCAAGCCAAGGATGCCCTGCATGCCGCTGCCTATACCTATGTGGTGGCAGCCGTGGGCTCACTTGCTACATTATTGTACTATGCCGCCGTATTCCTCAGGCGTCGATAAAGAAACGAATTAATCATATTGTAATACCAGATCCATTTTAAGAGAAACAGATAATAATGGCACAAAAACCATCCATTCCTAAAGGAACACGCGACTTCTCGCCCATCGAGATGGCGCGCCGCAACTACATATTCAATACTATCAAGGAGGTGTTTCAACTCTACGGTTTCCAGCAGATTGAGACTCCTGCAGTCGAGAACCTGTCTACACTGATGGGAAAGTATGGTGAGGAAGGCGACAAACTGCTGTTCAAGATTCTGAACAGCGGCGACTACCTCAAGGATGCCCCCGACGACCTGTTGGCGGCCCATGACTCACTGCACCTGACTACCAAAATCAGCGAGAAGGGCCTGCGTTATGACCTGACAGTGCCCTTCGCCCGTTTTGTGGTACAGCACCGCAACGACTTGCAGATGCCCTTCAAGCGCTATCAGGTGCAGCCCGTGTGGCGTGCCGACCGTCCCCAGAAGGGGCGTTACCGTGAGTTCTACCAGTGTGATGCCGATATCGTGGGAAGCGACTCGTTGTGGAACGAGGTGGAACTGGTGACGATGATTGACGAGGTGTTCAACCGCTTCAACATCAATGTGGCCATCAAATTGAACAACCGCAAGATCCTGAGCGGTATCGCCGAGATTATCGGTGCCGCCGACAAAATTGTTGATATCACCGTAGCCATCGATAAGCTGGACAAGATAGGCATCGACAATGTCAATGCCGAGCTCAAGGAAAAAGGCCTCAGCGACGAGGCGATAGCCACGCTGCAGCCCTTGCTTGCCTTGGATGGCAGCAACGAGCAGCGCCTTGCCAGCTTGTCGGCAATGCTTGCCGGCAGCGAGACGGGCATGAAGGGTATTGAGGAGATGCGCTATGTGCTCGACCATGTCGCGCGATTGGGAACACGCGCCCGTGTTGAACTTGATGTTTCGTTGGCACGCGGTCTGAACTATTATACGGGCACAATCCTTGAGGTTAAGGCACTCGATGTTGCCATCGGCAGCATTACGGGTGGCGGGCGTTATGATAACCTGACCGGCGTATTCGGCATGCCGGGGCTGTCGGGTGTGGGCATCAGCTTCGGTGCCGATCGCATCTATGATGTGTTGAATGCACTCGACTTGTATCCTGCCGACACCATGGCAACTGCCCAGGTGATGTTTGTCAACTTTGGCGAGCAGGAGGCCGCCATGTCGTTGCGCCACATTATGGAAATGCGCCGTGCCGGCATCAGTGCCGAGTTGTATCCCGACAGCTCCAAGATGAAGAAGCAGATGAACTATGCCAACGACCGGCAGATACCGTATGTGGCCATCGTTGGAGCCGATGAGGTACAGAATGGCACCATTGCTCTGAAGAAAATGTCTACTGGCGAGCAGCAGACGCTGACCGTCGACCAGGTGATAGCACTGTTGCACAAGTAAACCAGCCGAGCGTATCATGAACAGCATGTATCAACAAATGATGCAGTTACCCCTCTTCCAGGGAGTGAGCACCGAAAAAATCACTACGCTGGTCGAGAAACTGCCTTTCCATTTTCTCAAGTTCCGCAACGGTGAGCAGATTTTTGCCGCTGGCGACACATGCACCCACATCAAGTTTATTGTGTCGGGACAGGCGAGACTGGAAATGCCATGTTCATGGTTGCGCGTGTCATTCTTCCAGACGCTGTCAACACCACATGTGATGGCTGCTGAATACCTTTTCGGCCGAGAAACCACCTATCCCTACACGGCTGTAGCACAAGGCTCCTGTGGCATCCTGCAGTTGCGCAAGAGTGACTATGTCAAGATGGTTTCCAGCGACAAGGTCTTCCTGTTCAATATCCTGAATTATCTGTCATCGGGCAGTCAGTGCAGCATATCCTCGGCTTTGACAGTCAAGGACGGCTCCCTTGCCGAGCGGCTCGCCATGCTGATTGACGCATTAATGATAACAGGCGCTACCGACATGGTGATGAAGTTCAAGCAAAAGGACCTGTGCACACTCTTGGGAACACAGCGCACGACGCTCATGGCTACACTCGGCAGGTTGGCCGACGAGGGCATAATCGAGTTTGAAAGCAACACGCTGCGCATTATTGACAATTATCAACTACTGAACCTTTTAAGCAAGAAATGAAGTTTACACATACCAATACAGGTACCTGTTCATCTCAGGTCGATTTTGAAATCGATGATGAGGGCATTATCCGCGATGTGCAGTTTTATGGCGGATGCCACGGCAACCTGCAGGGCATCGCGGCGCTCGTGCGCGGCATGAAGGCCAGCGAGGTGGCCGACAAGTTGCAGAACATCCGTTGTGGCTACAAGAACACATCGTGTCCCGACCAGTTTGCGAGAGCATTGCGTGAGGCGCTGGCTGCTATGTGACGGAATCATAAATTTTAATATTTTCATCATTTATTATAATCTTTCTAACATTATGAAGAAGTTAATGTTCATTGTGGCAATTGCATTGTCGTTATCATTGACAGGTTGTCAAAATAAAACAGACTACAAGGCCCAAGGCGAGCAATTGGCAAAGCAGCTGGAGGAACTGTGTCAGAAGAATGACACGGCTGCAGTGATAGCACTCAACGACAGCATCAATGCCATTGAGAATGAGATTGTCTCATCAGCTAGCAATGAGGATGTCCAAGCATTCCGTGAGGCATTGACCCAGGCCCGCAATATGAGTGCCCCCATCATCACTATCTCGATGATGGAGAATGGCGCTACCAAGGACGAAGCCGTTCAGCCGTTAATCGATAATGCCTTGAACGGTGGCGGTGACATCAATGCAGTTACCGGCTCTATTGATGCTGCTATAAAAAAGGAAAAAGCTGACAGCGCAACCGCCAAGTGACATCAGTCATGTCACAATGGATTGATCGGGCCGGATGCAGTAGCCGTCACATCGTGATGGCTGTTGGCTTGTGTGTCCTGCTGATGGCATGCGGCACGGGCATTGAAGTGACCGACCGGGTCACCGACAAGGATGTGCGCCGTGTGATAGAACAGGTCGACAGCCGGCAGACGACGGTAACCCTCGACCCCTATGTGGACTCCCTGCATGCATGGAAACCCGGCAAACGCTTCTGGGTTGCTGATGACCAGATTAATCAGATGTTGCGTACTAGTACCAGCTATGACAAGGACACTCTGCATCTCGCGGGGCATATTCTCTTGTACCAGAGTCATGGAGCGGATGGCATACTTATTGGTGATTATAATAACCGCCGGTTGACGCTCTTTCTGGAAGATAGCGAGTCTGGTGAAAAGTATGCCTACAATGCCGGAAAAGAGGTCGAGGCTAGGCGCCAGGGTTTCTCTTTTCCGATGCTGATTGATCTGGACATGGTGGACCATGTGGCGCGACAGATTGTGGGGCAGGAGTTCTATATCAGCACGCCTATCTGGTATAACCGCCAAACTGAACAAATGGTTGACGGACGCCATTATATCAAGGTGCACATCGACAGCGTCTTGCCTGGCAATGCGGTATTGCCGTTGCGCGTGTTGTTCACCACATGCGATGCCGGGGAAAAGGCGATGGTGTGGATGAGTGATAACTCCTCGACGATGCACGGACGCGACTTTGACGCGTTGTTTGTCGCCAGTGACCCCCATCTGGCTTATCCCACGGTCACCGATGAGAATTGGGAACGCATCACCCGCGGTCAGGTAGTGGAAGGGATGACCAAGGTGGAATGCCAGTTGGCGCTGGGGGTTCCCAAGCGCATCAACCAGAATCCTGACCAGGGCGGCATGCGAGAATACTGGTATTATGATGGCGGGTCTTATCTGTATTTTGTTGATGGCCTGCTTAGCCAATTCAGAAGATAATGGAACCCACATCGCTGGAAATAGAATTTTTGGGAACGGGAACCTCGACAGGTGTGCCCATGCTGCGCTGCCATTGTCCCGTGTGCATGAGTGCCGACCCGCGCGACAAGCGGTTGCGCACCTCGGCCATTGTGCGCTATCAGGGCGTGAGAATCCTGATTGATTGCGGTCCCGATTTCCGCACACAGATGTTGCGGGCTAGTGATGATAACATCGATGCGGTGCTGTTGACCCACATCCACTTTGACCATGTGGCGGGGCTCGACGACCTGCGCGCCTATTGCTTTGAGCGTCCCATGCCGCTGTATGCCCGTGCCGATGTGATGCGTGACCTGCATCAGCGCATTCCGTACTGCTTTGCCGAGAATCCTTATCCCGGTGTGCCTCATTTCGAGGAGCACATCGTCGATGATCAACCGTTCCTGGTCGAGGGCGTCCGCGTGGAGCCCATTCCCGTCATGCACTACAAGTTGCCCATTTATGGTTACCGCATTGGCCCACTGGCTTATATCACCGATGCCAAAACCATCGACGACGCGGTCATTGAGCGTCTCAAGGGGGTGCCCTTGCTGGTCATCAACTCGTTGAGACAGGGACAGCACATCTCACACATGTGCCTCGAGGAGACATTGCAGGTTGTTGACCGCATCGCCCCGGGTCACGCCTATCTGATTCACATGAGCGACCGCATGGGGCTGCATGCCGATTCTCACAAATTGTTGCCCCAGGGTGTAGAACTCGCCCATGACGGTCAAATCGTTAAAGTGTAACTGACATATGGAAGAAGTCAAGATATCTGAAGTGAAAACCGACGAAAAATCGTCAGGGCTGCAGTTCTTTGAAGGACGCATTCAGGCAGGTTTTCCAAGTCCGGCCCAGGGTGAGTATGCCGATAGCATTGACTTGAACCGTGCGCTTGTCACCAACCCGGCTGCGACCTTTTGTGCCCGCGTGATAGGCAATTCGATGGTCGATGCCGGCATCAATGAGGGAGACCTGCTCATCATCGACCGTTCACTCACTCCGCAGGACGGCAATATAGCAGTCTGCTTTGTGGACGGCGACTTCACGGTCAAGCGTTTGGCGGTGCGTGATGACGGTATCTTTCTCACTCCTGCCAATGCCTCATTCCCCGAAATTCGTGTCAGTGAGGACAGTAACTTTCAGGTGTGGGGTGTTGTTTCCCACATCATCAAGAGAGTATAACGGTTTGCAGTAATCTGAAAGCGTGGAAAGGACATCAAGACATACCGGACGGCGTTATGGCACATTATTCTTTGTGCTGTGTGTGGCTGTGGTGGCATGGCAGTGCTTTGTCGTCGCCCTTGATACCCATCTGGGTGGAGTGGGGCAGATGTTCCACCAGTGGCGTGCCGTGGCGGTGTCGCTTGCCAATGCCCTGTTGCTGCTCTCGCCTTACTGGCTGTTGCGTCGGCGCTGGCGTTGGCTGGTGTGGATACCACTGGCGTTATTGACCCTGTGGTGCCTGATACAGGTGTGTTATTGCCGTGCCTACGATGACTTGATGCCGTGGCAGAGTCTTACGCTTACCGAGAATGTCAACCGCACGCTGATGGGTAGCTCGATAGCCCTGTTGCGCTGGCAGGATTTGCTGATTGTTGTGCCGCCCCTGCTGCTCGTGCTCGTCTGCGTGTTGGGCCGTACTGGCCGCGATGGCCATGATGCCCGCCTCAAGCCGCTGCTGCTGACCCTGGCTGTCGCTGCAGTCGCTGCTGTGGCTGGCTATGTCGTTCCAGGCCAGAACTATGCCAAGCGCTTCCTGCACAACTTCAGCAACCGTGAGTATTTTGCCCAAAACGGCCTGTTGCCTTATGCCGCGTTCTCCTTCTATGATGCGACTTTCAACCGTCAAGAGGTGACCGACGAAGACCGGGCGATGATTGATCGCTTCCTTGCCGATAAGTGCCGCAACTATAGCGATAATCCTTACGGAGTCAAGGGACGCAACCTGGTGCTTATCATTGTGGAATCGCTTCACACATGGCCCATCGGTATGGAAATCGACGGGCGTGAGGTGACACCGGTGCTCAACGGCCTGGTTGCTGGCGATAGCGTCATCTATGCTCCTCATGTTCTGTTCCAGACCAGCCATGGCCATTCCAGCGATGCCCATTTCATGTACAATACCGGCCTGTTGCCGCTGCGCGACGGTGTAGTGGCTGTTCACCATGGTGATGGCCCGTATCCCTCGCTGGCTGCTGCGCTCGACGGTTATGACTGCCGCGAAATCATCTGCACGCCTGGTGTGAACTGGAACCAGACGGTGACAGCCCGCACCTATGGTTTTGACACGCTTTATACCAGGGACGCCCTGACCGGGGCTTTAAGCAGTCATGACAATGTCGACGACGCTGCACTCACCGATTTTGCCGCCGGATTGCTGCCACAGATGCGTCAGCCTTTTTTCATGGAAATGGTGACGATGACGATGCATGCCCCCTATAATGACGGCAAGTTGCGCCCCTCGTGGATTACCCGCAGCGACACGCTCACTGCCGAGGCCCGCAACTACCTCAACTGCGTGAATGTGACCGACAGCTGCATCGGGGCCTTCATTGGCGACCTGCAGCGCTTGGGGCTGGACCGCAACACGGTCGTCGCCATCGTGAGCGACCACACCCAGATTTATTACAACCGCATCGTCGGGCGTTCCGATTATGAGTTTGTCCCTGATGATTGGGGTATCCCGATGATTATAGCCGGCGTTGACACCACATTGCGATATGAGGATGTCATCGGACAGGTAGATGTCTATCCCACACTGCTCGATGTGATGGGTGCCAATGCCTATCCCTGGAAGGGACTGGGCTACAGCATACTGCGTTATCCGGTGTCGGGCGCTTTCCAGCCGCGCAACATGACGGTCATCGGCGACAGCACATCGCTCACGCCAGGGCAGCGACAGGCTTGGGACATCAGCCGTCTGCTCATCTTTGACAGGGCTTTGAGATTCAATCCTGCTGGGCAGGTTTCTAAAGTGGCTGCGCCAAAATAAAACACTAAACATTAATCCCACATGATGATGAAATCACGATTATTCTCGAGTGAGGCTCGCCTGAGCGACTTGATAACCGCCCATCCCTCATTGTTGGCCTTGCTCACACGGTTGGGCATCTCGCTGGGCTTTGGCAACCGCTCAATAGGCGATGTGTGCGAGAGCAGCGGCGTTGATACAGGCTTCTTCCTGCTCATCTGCAATGTCCACACATTTAAGAATTATGTCCCCGCGTCGCCTACCATCCTAGGTACCGATATGACTGGGCTTGTGCCTTACCTGGAGAAATCTCACAGGTACTATGTCGACAAGCGCTTGTCACACATCGAGCGACATCTTGATGCCATAGCCCAGGAGCTGGGCGGACGCATCGGACAGGTGTTTATCAGCTTTTTTAAAGATTACAAGCAAGAGGTCGAGGCTCATTTCGCTCATGAGGAACAGCAAGTGTTTCCGCACATCAGTGCACTGATGGCGGGTGAGCGTGACACGACCTACAGCATCAGTGAGTTCCTGCGCAACCACAGTGACATCGAGGGCAAGCTCGATGACCTGCTGAACATCGTCTTCAAGTACTTGCCGCCGCAGGTCGATGACGATAATGTTCTTGATGTAGTGTATGATATCCTTCGCCTCAGGGAGGACCTCAAGAAGCACACCTTCATCGAGGAGAAAATCATGGTGCCGTTGGTAAAACATCTCGAAAACGCCACTAAGAAATGAAACAGCGTGTGTTGATTGTGGAGCCCTCAGAGGTGATTGTCGAGGGATTGAAATCAATCCTGGAGGGACAGATTCGCTTCAAGGTGCTGGAGCCGATAGCCGACACCGGCGCCCTGACGGAGCGCTTGCTCTCGTCACGGCCTGAAATTCTTCTCATTAATCCCACCATGGTTGCCGATCCCGCCACCCTTCGTCTTCATGAGCCGATGGCTGTGGTCGCACTGGTCTACCAGTATGTGCATCGTGATGCGCTCAAGGGATATGATGCTGTGGTGGATATCCGTGACAGCCGTGCTGCGGTTATCGAGACACTGGCCCAGGCAATGCCTGGTGAGACCAATAATGCCAAGAGCAGCTACGATCTCACCAAGCGTGAGACCGCCGTCCTGGTCGAACTGGCCAGGGGCAAGACCAACAAGGAGATTGCCGATGCACTCAATGTGAGTGTTCACACAGTTATCAGCCACCGCAAGAATATTACTGGCAAGACCGGCATCAAGAGTGTTGCCGGCTTGACGGTGTATGCGATGCTGAACAACCTCATCGACGAGAGCGCATTGTTGTAAAACGCTCGTTTTTACCCGACAATAAGGGGACATAACCCAAAAAATACCTATCTTTGCAGGCTAATAATATAAGTAGAGAGATATGCTATTGACAAGAATGCTGGATAAGTTTGGAGACTACTGCATGTTCATGTGGCGGGTCACTGCCATTCCCGACAAGTGGAAAGTCTTCTTCAAGCGATACACCGACGAAATCGCCAAGTTGGGCATTGACTCGATACCACTGATTATCATCGTGTCGCTGTTCATCGGTTCGCTATGTACAATCCTGATCAAGCTCAATATATCCAACCCGTTGCTGCCGCGTTACACGGTGGGACTGACAACGCGCGAGATTATTCTGCTGGAGTTCTCCTCGACCATCCTGTGCCTGATTCTGTCGGGCAAAATCGGGTCGAACATCGCTAGTGAAATCGGTACCATGCGTGCCACCGAGCAGATTGACGCTCTCGACATCATGGGTATCAACAGCGCCAACTTCCTGGCCCTGCCCAAGATACTTGCCCTGATTACCATTCTGCCGTTCCTGGTCATCATCTGCATGGCGACCAGCCTGTTCGGCGGCTGGCTTATCTGTATCGTCACGGGCATCGTCGAACCCGATACCTACCTGTTCGGTATCCAGTCATTGTTTATCGAGTGGTATGTGTGGTTTGCACTGATTAAGTCACTGGTGTTTGCCTTCCTGATGTCGACCATCGCCTGCTACTACGGCTACACGGTGCAGGGCGGTTCGGTCGAGGTGGGCAAGGCCAGTACCGACACCGTTGTGGTGAGCAACATCATGATTCTGGTGGCCGATGTTATCCTGACCCTCTTGTTGCTGTAACCCGAAACCAAGAACTAGGGACTAAAAAACTAAACAGAAATGATTGAAGTCAAGCACATATCCAAGTCATTTAAGGAGGATGGCGGCACGCGCCAGGTGTTGTTTGATGTGAGTTGCAAACTCTATGATGGCAAGACCAACCTGATTATCGGCCAGTCGGGTTCGGGCAAGACGGTGTTGATTAAGAACATCGTCGGCCTGTTTGACCCCGACGAGGGCGAAATCCTGTACGACGGCCGCGACATCACCAAGATGGACCGCAAGCAGCGCAAGGGGTTGCGCAAGGAAATCGGTATGCTGTTCCAGGGTTCGGCACTGTTCGACAGCGAGACCGTGATGGGCAATGTCATCTTCCCGCTGGTGATGTTCAGCGGCATGAGTGGCAGCGAGATGCGCGACCGCGCCCAGTTCTGTATCGACCGTGTGAATCTCACCGGCAGCGAGAACAAGTATCCCAGCGAACTGTCGGGCGGTATGCAGAAGCGCTGCGCCATCGCCCGTGCCATCGCCTTGAACCCCAAGTACCTGTTTTGTGACGAGCCCAACTCGGGCTTGGACCCCAAGACATCGATTGTCATCGACGAGCTGCTGAGCGACATCACACATGAGTTCGGCATCACCACCATCATCAACACCCACGACATGAACTCGGTGATGGGCATCGGCGAGAACATCGTGTTCATCAACAAGGGCCATGTGGGGTGGATTGGTAACAAGGACGAGATTTACGATGTGGACAACGAGGACCTGAATAACTTCGTCTATGCCACCGACCTGTTCCGCGATGTGCGCAAGTATCGCCGCGAACATGGCTACAAACCGTCGAGAAGATAAGAGTTAACAGTTAACAGGTATCTTTGCTTGCGGTGACGGTTGGCGGATGCTTCTCTAAACTCTAAACTGCGAGTGTAACGAGCAATATAAAGACCCGATAATGAAAGAAATCGATAAAAACTGCAAAGAAGAAATCCTCGCTCTGTTGCGCTCAACCGAGCGTGAGGGCATCGAGGACATGATACAAGACCTGGAATCCTGGGGCTTTTTCACCGCCCCGGCTTCGGCAGGACACCACCTCAATGTCGAGGGCGGACTTGCCCGCCACTCGCTCAATACCTGTCAGGCGGCACTTGCCGTGTGGGAAGCCATGAAGGCGCTGGAGCCCAGCCTCGAGCATGAGGTGAAGCGTGACAGCATCATCATCACCAGCCTGCTGCATGATGTGTGCAAGTGCGACATCTACAAGCGTTCGATGAGAAAGCGCAAGAATGCCCTGGGCATTTGGGAAGACGCCGAGGGCTATAAGATTACCTACAAGAACTTCCCGATGGGGCACGGCGAGAAATCGCTCACGCTGGTACTGCTCAGCGGTTTGCCCCTCAGCGACGACGAGATGCTCGCTATCCGTTGGCACATGGGCGCATGGGGCGTGAACCAGAACAGCTATGAGGATATGCGCAACTATGACGCTTCCCGCAAACTCTATCCGCTGGTGACCATCATCCAGACCGCCGACGGCCTCGCTGCCAGCATCATGGAGCGCTCGGGTGAGGAAATCGACGAGTTATGATACGCCACATCAACATCTTGTTGTGTGACACCTTCCCTGGGCGTCTGCCGGCGTTTATTCCCAATTACGAGTCGTTGTTCTTCGACCTCTTTGCCGAGGTCGGAGCCGAGGTGGACTATCGCATCTACCAGACCTGGCAGGGCGAACTGCCGCCGAGCGTCAATGCCGATGAACTCTATCTGATTCCTGGCAGCCTTGACTCGGCCTACGACGATAAGCCTTGGATACTGGCTCTGCTGCGCTGGATTGAGAGAGCCCATGTGCTAGGGACCAAGATGATGGGCGTGTGCTTCGGTCATCAGGTCATCGCACGGGCCCTCGGAGGCGAGGTCAGGGCCTATGAGGGCGGCTTCGGTGCCGGCGTGCGTGCCTCAAGGGTGCTTGATGAGCACATGGGCCGATATTTCCCCGACGGGGAGATGCGGCTGCTCTACAGCCACCATGACCAAGTGACGGTGTTGCCGCCCGATGCCGTGCTGTGTGCCACCAGCGACTTCTGCCGGAACGAGTCCTTTAGGATAGGCCGTCAGGTCATTACCTTCCAGGGGCATCCCGAGTTCACCATGGCCTACAGTCGCCACCTGTTGACCAACTGCAGCGATGACCTGGACGAGGCGGTGCGTCAGGCTGGGCTGCTCAGCCTCGACGGCCCGCAACCGCTGGGTGTAGCCGCCGCCCGTTATGCCCTCGACCTGCTGGGCTAGGGCAACTGCCATCTGGTCTAGAATCTCTAGAATCTCTTGATGATCTAGACTATCTAGAATCTCTAGACCATCTAGCCAGAATAAATTGAACACTATTTAGTAAAAAATACAATTGATGCTATGTCAAGAACAGAACAAGAATTAGAAGGCGTGACGCTGCTGGGCAACCAGGGCACTCAGTATGAGTTTGACTACCGCCCCGATGTGCTCGAGACCTTCGAGAACAAGCACCCCGAGAATGAATATGTGGTGACGCTCGACTGCCCCGAGTTCACCTCGTTGTGCCCCAAGACCGGCCAGCCCGATTTTGGCCACATCATCATCAACTACATCCCCCGTGTGCGCATGGTCGAGAGCAAGAGCTTGAAGTTGTACCTCTTCAGTTTCCGCAACCACGGCGACTTCCATGAGGACTGCGTGAACATCATCATGAAGGACCTGGTCAGGCTGATGGACCCCAAGTATCTCGAGGTCATCGGCCTGTTCAACCCCCGTGGCGGCATCAGCATCAAGCCCTTTGCCAACTATGGCGACAGCGACCACCAGGACATGGTGCGCGCCCGCCTCATCAGCAATTTCCATAACGATTGACATGAAAGACGCGGTAATTATCACATCGGGCGGCATGGACTCGACGACCATGCTCTATGAGTACAAGGACGAGATTGCCATGGCCATCACCTTTGACTACGGCAGTACCCAGAACGGCCGTGAGCGCCGCTGTGCCATCATGCACTGCCAGCGCCTGGGCATCAAGCACCTGATCATCCCCCTGGACTTCATGCACCAGTACTTCAAGAGCGCCCTGCTCGAGAGTGCCGACGCCATCCCCGACGGCAACTACAACGACGAGAACATGAAATCCACGGTGGTGCCTTTCCGCAACGGCATCATGCTGGCCATCGCTTGCGGCATCGCCGAGAGCAACGGCCTCAAGCGCGTGATGATAGCCAACCATGCCGGTGACCACAGCATCTACCCCGACTGCCGTTCCCCCTTTATCGAAGCCATGAGCACCGCAATGATGACCGGCACCTACGAGGGTGTCAAGGTCTATGCCCCCTATACCGACTTGAGCAAGGCCGAGATTGCCCGCCGCGGTGCAGCGCTGGGCCTCGACTACAGCGAGACCTACTCGTGCTACAAGGGCGGCGAGAAGCACTGCGGCACCTGCGGCACCTGCACCGAACGCCGCCAGGCCCTGCGCGAGGCAGGCATCGACGACCCCACCGAATATCTTGTATAGGTCATAGCTGATAAATAAGGGATAGTTGATTCTTTTTCATTCAATTGCGATGAAAAAAGTGTCTTTTATCTCTTATCTTTTATCTCATATCTGAAAAAAGTACTACCTTTGCAGCCGATTTGCAGAAAAAATTCCGTAATTAATATTATTATCAATCATAAAAAGACAATTAAACAATGAAAGCATTCGTATTCCCCGGTCAGGGCGCACAGTTCGTCGGTATGGGCAAGGACCTGTATGACAACAATCCCCAGGCCAAAGAATTGTTTGAGAAGGCTAACGAGGTGCTGGGCTTCCGCATCACCGACCTCATGTTTGAAGGCACCGAGGATGACCTGAAGCAGACCAAGGTCACCCAGCCCGCCGTATTCCTGCACTCTGTAATCCTCGCACTCACCATGGGCGACGAGTTCAAACCCGATATGGTTGCTGGCCACTCGCTGGGCGAGTTCTCGGCTCTGGTAGCCGCTGGCGCACTGCCCTTTGAGCAGGGTCTGAAACTGGTAGAGGCTCGTGCCCTGGCCATGCAGAAGGCTTGTGAGGCCGCTCCCTCGACGATGGCAGCCATCATCGGCTTGCCCGACGAGAAGGTGGAGGAAATCTGCGCCACCATCGACGGCATCTGTGTCCCCGCCAATTACAACTGTCCCGGTCAGGTGGTTATCTCGGGTGAGATTGCTGCCATCGAGGCTGCTTGCGAGAAATTCAAGGAGGCCGGCGCACGCCGTGCTCTGCCCCTCAAGGTGGGTGGCGCTTTCCACTCGCCCCTGATGGAGCCTGCCCGTGCCGAACTGGCCGAAGCTATCGAGGCTGCCGACTTCTCGGCTCCAGTTTGCCCCATCTACCAGGATGTGGATGCCAAGCCCCACACCGATCCCGCCGAAATCAAGGCCAACCTGCTGCAGCAGTTGACCGCTCCTGTGCGTTGGAGCCATATCGTTGCCAACATGGTAGCCGACGGCATGACCGAGGCCGAGGAACTGGGCCCGGGCAAGGTGCTGCAAGGCCTCATCGCCAAGACATCCCGCGATGTGACCCTCTCTGGTCGTCAGTAATACCAATCATGAATCGGGGGCTTGAAGTTTTTGCTTCAAGCCCCCGATTTGTTGGTATCAGTAAGTCTGTTCTATTACTTGATGTTGAGGATGCGGTGGGTCTGTAGCGAGAGGCGCCACTCGGGATGGTCGAGCACGGCCTGGACTGTGGCGTGCATGTTGCGTCGGCGTTGGTCGGGGTCAGCTACCCAACAGGGCTGCAGGTAGCGGTGGGTGGCCATGATGCCATCGTATTGGGCCAAGTCTTGACCCAAATACACCACCTTTAACTCGTCGCAACGCTTGAGAACAACGGGGACATCGCCACTGTTGCCGAGACCCGTCTTGGGCGACAAGGTCACCCAATCGATGCTGTCGGGCAGGGGACGGGTGCCGTTGGTCTCGATGGCGATGCGCTTACCTGTCATCTGCTTGAGCCCTCTCACGAAATCCTCGTTGATCCACAGCGACGGCTCGCCGCCCGTGAGCACGATGAGCGGTGCCTTGGGGTAGCGCATGACCTGTTCGACGATGTCGGGCAACGACATCATCGTGCCCTCCTCGTGCTGCGTGTCACAGAAGGCGCAATGCAGGTTGCAGCCGCTCAGCCTGATAAACACGCTGGCAGTGCCCGTGTTGAAGCCCTCGCCCTGCAGCGAGTGGAAGATTTCATTGACTTTCCACATTACGGTTTTTAGTCCCTAGTCCTTATTTGCTAGATGTAAAGGAGGCGGATGCCAACTGTTAACTGTTAACTGTTAACTCTTAACCGTTAACTTCCACATCATTGTCTTCGTCCTTGACATAGATGGCCAGGTTGTTGGCACTTTCGCGCACATCGGCACGGTAGCAGTTGGGCACGGTGTCCACAATCCAGTGGGCAATGTTCTCGGCGGTGGGGTTGAAGCCCAGCACCTCGTTCAGGTTGCGGTGGTCCAGTTTGCCATGCACCATCTCTTTGATGATGGTGAAGTCGGTGACCATGCCGTTATCGTCTAGTTCCTTGGCCTTGCAGTACACATTCACAATCCAGTTGTGGCCGTGCAGGTTCTCACACTTGCTGTTGTGGTCCAGATACAGCATGTGGGCCGACGATATCTCTAATGTCTTCTTTACATAATACATTGCTTTCAGTTTTATTATTAGTTCCTCCTATCTCTTAACTCTTAACTCTCAACTCCTCTTCTTCCTGTCCTGGGGCACCGACTCGTTGAAGTGCATGTAGTAGATCAGGCTCATGATACCCTGGTCGTAACCCATGGTCAGTGCCGTCAAGTAATCGCTGCAGAAGATGCCGTCGCGAGCCAACACAAATCCCTTGGTGCCCAGGCGGTTTTCAATCTTCTTGACGATGGCCTCCTCGGTGGTTGCGGGGCAGTGGTTCAGGTTCATCGAGATGATGACGCGGTCTACTTTTGCGTCATAGTTGAAACTGGCGGCAGTGCTGTCGGCATTGGCGGTGGCTACATCGCGGTCAAATACATACTGAATGATGTAGGGCCCCTGCGGCATGATGAGCGTGTTGCTGCCGGCATACATGCGGGCATCGGTGCTTACCATGCTGTTCATGTCCATCAGTGTGGTATAGGCAGTTGCCCCGCAGGCACCGTTTTCCTCAAACAGCATCATCATCGCTGCTGCTGCCAGGTCGGTGTCGATATAGCCGCGGGCGGCAAAGGGGTTGTCCTCGCTCACATGAGCGTTCTCAAACTTGACATTGCCCACGGGCTTGCCCGTGCGGTCGATGATGTGGTAGGTATCGCCATCCACGGCAATCAGGCGGTCGCCGTTGATGTCAAGCAGGTTGTCGTGCTCGATGGGGACGAGCGTCTTGTTGTCCTTGTCCACAAGACCTGTCTTTTTGTTTTTCAAGACGATGTAGTCGCCACTGGGAGTGCGCGAGTAACTGTCATAACCGCCTTTCTCCACCTGTTCCTGGTCATCGATGGGATTGTCGACCTCCTTGCCCTCATGATTCAGGCACACCAGGGTGTCGCCTTTCACTACAGGCAGCACACCATTGATGTAGTAGGGCTGGACGGGCTGGTAGGTGTCGGTGCTGGCATTGAACATCACCTTGCCGGCCTTGTCGATAACGGTAAAGTTCAGTGCACTGTCGTTGGGCTGGCTTTCGCTGATGACAACGGCATAGTCGTTATAGAGAAACAGATTTACGCTGGTGTAGGTGGCGGGCACGATGGTGTCACCGCTGGTGTCGATGTACCCCCACTGGCCGTTGTCGTTCTGGATGGCAGCCATGCCGCGGGCAAACATCGAGCATTGCGACACCTCCTTGGGCAGCTCCTTCACCACCTGGCCCTTGCGGTCGATGACACACAACTGGCCGCCCACCTTGCTGCACACGGCCACACCGTCGTCACTGAACGATGTCACGCTGCCATAGTGGCCTGCCACAGGCTTCGTCGGGGCACTCACATCATAGTAGTCGTAACTGCCCTCGTCGTTCATCACATAGAACATGTCGGCTACAATGGGCGACGGAGCATTGGTGAAGGCGTCCTTGGCAATCACCTCGCCACTGTTCACATCGAGGATGCTCCATTTCTCGCTGCCCACGAGTTGCACGGGCAGGTATTGGGTCTTGTACTGGTAGGTTGTCTCTTTGCTGCCACAAGCGGTCATCAGCAGTGCCGCAATGGCGACAAGCGCGATTCTTGATAAAATCTTCATTCTTCAGTTTATTGGGTTCATCAGTCAACTGATGTCAAAACAACAATGGGGCAACAATAACAGCGATTGTGCTGTGCAAGGTTGTTCAAGTTGTTTGAAATCGAGACAAAAGTACTCATTTTTTCCTGTTTTAAGATACATTATAGAATTGTGTAACATTTTTTGTGCTTTTTTGTCATTCGACTACGAGCCATGTGCTTGCCTGAAGTCAACAAGGCCCCGAGTGCTTGTTTTGGCAGAGGGGTGACAAATTGTCGCATTGGTGGCTGATTTTGGCCCTTGGCATACTCGTTGCAGTCTTGCTGAGCGTGAAACTTATTTACAACAAACATAACAACATTAACAATTAAAACAAAAATGACTATTAAACCATTGAACGACCGCGTTCTCATCGAACCGGCCAAGGCAGAAGAAGTCGTCGGCGGTATC
This sequence comes from uncultured Prevotellaceae bacterium, assembly GCA_900322135.1. GTDB lineage: Bacteria > Bacteroidota > Bacteroidia > Bacteroidales > Muribaculaceae > Sodaliphilus. The sequence goes on along the minus strand of ONYP01000006.1, from coordinate 5,117 downwards.
ATCATCCCCGACAGCGCTAAGGAAAAACCTCTCAAGGGCATCGTGCGTGCCGCTGGTAACGGCACCAAGGACGAGGAAATGATCGTCAAGCCCGGTGACACCGTGCTCTATGGCAAATATGCCGGCAACGAAATCGAAATCGACGGCGAGAAGTTGCTCATGATGCGCCAGAACGACATCCTGGCCATCGTCCTCGATTAATTATTATTTATCAAACAACTATATTTTTAATCAAACAACTAAATCAACTATGAACACAACTAAAACAACATCAATAATAATTTATAAATAATATTGTTGTTCCTGTTGTCGCTTGTTGTTTAAGTTGTTTGATATAAATGAAGACATATTATGGCAAAGTTAATCAAATTTGATATTAAGGCTCGTGAAGAGTTGAAGAAAGGCGTTGACCAGTTGAGCGACGCCGTAAAGGTCACCCTGGGTCCTAAGGGCCGCAATGTGATTCTCGACAAGAAATATGGTGCTCCCCACATCACCAAGGACGGCGTGACCGTTGCCCGTGAGGTGGAACTGGAGGACGAATTCCAGAACATCGGCGCACAACTCGTCAAGGAGGTCGCCAGCAAGACCAACGACGATGCCGGTGACGGCACCACCACTGCTACCGTTCTGGCCCAGGCCATCATCACCGAGGGTCTGAAGAATGTGGCTGCCGGCGCTAACCCCATGGATGTGAAGCGTGGTATCGACAAGGCCGTAAAGACCGTTGTCGAGGGCATCAAGGAGCAGGCCCAGGAAGTGGGCGACGACTTCGGCAAGATCGAGAATGTGGCACGCATCAGCGCCAACAACGATGATGCCATCGGCCAACTCATCGCCGAGGCCATGAAGAAGGTGAAACAGGACGGTGTCATCACCGTCGAGGAGGCCAAGGGCACCGAGACGCGCGTCGATGTGGTTGAGGGTATGCAGTTCGACCGTGGCTACATCTCGCCTTACTTTGTCACCAATGCCGACAAAATGGCATGTGAGATGGAGCGCCCCTTCATCCTCATCTTTGACAAGAAGATTTCGGGCTTGAAGGACCTGCTGCCGCTGCTGCAGGGTGCCGTTCAGGCTCATCGTCCCATGCTCATCATCGCCGAGGATGTTGATGGTGAGGCTCTGGCATCGCTAGTAGTGAACCGCCTGCGCGGCTCGCTCGAGGTGTGCGCCGTGAAGGCTCCCGGCTTTGGCGACCGCCGCAAGGAGATGCTGCAGGACATCGCTATCCTGACCGGTGGCACCGTCATCAGCGAGGAGACTGGCCTGACCCTCGAGAAGGCCACCCTCGACATGCTGGGCACCGCTGAGAAGGTTACCGTCGACAAGGAGAACACCACCATCGTCAACGGCGCTGGTGACAAGGAAAAGATTGCTGACCGCATCGCACAGATCCGCGTGCAGATCGAGAATACCAAGTCCACCTACGACAAGGAGAAACTCCAGGAGCGTCTCGCCAAGATGTCGGGTGGCGTTGCAGTCCTCTATATCGGCGCTCCCAGCGAGGTCGAGATGAAGGAGAAGAAGGACCGCGTGGATGACGCCTTGAGCGCAACCCGCGCTGCCGTGGCCGAGGGTATCGTGCCCGGTGGTGGTACCGCCTACATCCGTTGCCTCAAGGCCCTTGAGGGCATGAAGGGTGACAACGACGACGAGACCACGGGTATCCACATCATCCAGCGCGCCATCGAGGAGCCCCTGCGCCAGATTGTTGCTAATGCCGGTCTGGAGGGTGCTGTTGTGGTCAACCGCGTCAAGGAAGGCCAGGGCGACTTCGGCTACAACGCCCGCACCGAGAAGTTTGAGAACCTGTTCGAGACGGGTGTCATTGATCCTGCCAAGGTGGCACGCATCGCTCTGGAGAACGCTGCCAGCATCGCCGGCATGTTCCTCACCACCGAGTGTGTCATCGCCGAGAAGAAGGAGCCCGAGCCCGCAATGCCCGCCGGTGGTCCCGGCATGGGTGGCGGCATGGGCGGCATGATGTAATCCCATTGGCTTTTTCATCATCGATTATAGTAATCCCCAAGAGGTGTTTCTATCCTCTTGGGGATTCTTTTGCTTGGGCACCTCAGCGGCAAATTTTGTTTAATGACATTGCAGGCTCGGTGATTATGTGTAACTTAGCGGCATGAAAAATTGGATTCAAATATCGACATTATTCTTGCTGGTTATGTTGACACAGGTTGCAATGACCGCCCGTGCCGTTGCTGTCGAGGACGGTGTGTCGTGGGCGTTGGCCCAGTACCGTTCGGCCCACATCAGCGATGTGTGGTATGACCTGTCGTTCAAGGTGCCGTCCCAAAAGTCAGAGCCTGTCTATTTCGAGGAAACACTGATGTTTGACTGGACAGGTGAGGAAGACCTGCAGATCGACTTCCAGGGTGATGCCAGCCAGTTGTCGCCGCAGGTTATTGTCAACGACACGCGTGTGAACACGGTTTTAGTCAACGAGCACATCGTCATTCCGGCCCGCTATCTTGTGCAGGGTGGCAATTCGGTCTTAATCAGCGGCTACAGCGGTGACAAGGCGTTGAACCGCAGCGAGGACTATCTGTACACCCTGTTTGTGCCCGACCATGCCCGCAGCGTGTTCCCGTGCTTCGACCAGCCCGACCTGAAGGCAGTTTTTGACTTGAAACTGGACATTCCCGAGGGGTGGGTGAACATCAGCAACCAAACCCGAAAGCCAATTCCCACCTATCTCTTCTCGTTCACGGCGGGAAAATTCAACGTGCAGACCGCCACACGCGACGGCCGCCAGTTGACTGCCCTCTATCGCGAAACCGACCCCGCCAAGGTGGCACAACTGCCCATCGTGTTCGACCAGGTGGCCCTGTCGTTGCGATGGATGGAGGAATATACGGGCATTCCGTACCCCTTCGAGCACTATGGCTTTGTCGTCTTGCCGGGCTACCAGTTCGGCGGCATGGAGCACCCAGGCTGCATCCAGTTCAATGACCAGCGCATCTTCCTCGGTCCCGAACCCACGCCTGACGAGGAGATGTCACGCCTCAACCTCATCGCCCACGAGACGGCCCACATGTGGTTTGGCGACCTGGTGACCATGCGCTGGTTTGATGACGTGTGGACCAAGGAGGTCTATGCCAACTTCATGGCCGACAAAATCGCCAGGGAGAATTTCCCTGACATCAACCACGATCTGGCCTTCGTCAAGTCCCACTATCCGCTGGCACTCTCGACCGACCGCACCCAGGGCACGCATCCCATCCAGCAGCCGCTGGACAACATGAACAAGGCCGGCCTGCTCTACGGCAACATCATCTACCACAAGGCCCCCATCATGATGCGCAAACTTGAACAGGATAAGGGTGCCGATGCCTTGCGTGAGGGTCTGCGCTCCTACCTCAGCCGCTATGCCTACAGCAATGCTTCGTGGGATGACCTCATAGTCGAACTCGACCGTTTCAACCCCGAGCACAGCGCCCAATCCTTCAGCGACGTGTGGGTCAAGCAGAAGGGAATGCCGGTCATCTCCTCGGGCGTCCATATGCTTGACGCTGTCCGTGTGGTACAGTACGACCCCTACGGCCGCAATCTGGTATGGAAACAGGGCTTTGACATCGGCTATCTTGATGAGAACGGCAGGTTTTGCCAGCATCCCATCTATATGAACAACTACGACTATTTGCTCGACTTGAGTTATGGCAAGGGCTTGTTTGTCAACAGCAACGCCGAGGGCTATGGCCAGTTTAAACTTGATCGTAAAGGCATTGCAAGGATGTGCGAGGCTTGGAAGACGATGGCAGACAATGACCAGACCCGCTATGCCGCTGTGCTCAACCTCTATGAGAACCTTCATCTGGGCAACATTACGGCAAAGGAACTGGCAAAGGTGCTGCTCGAATTCCTTGACCATGAGAAAAACGAACTGATTGCCTCGACAACATGCAGTTTCATCGGCGACGTGATGGCATGCCTTGACCGCAAGGAGCGGGCTGCTACCGAGCAACGCCTGTTCAGTATGTCGCAGCATCACCCGTTGCAATCAGTGCGCCAGACCTTGTTGCGACAACTCTCCGTCAAGGCGGTGTCGCCCATAGTCGTGAATGAAATGAATGAAATCTGGGAAAAGCAAAGCGCCACCTTCCTGAATCCCCGCGATTATATGCGCATGGCCTATCATCTCGCCATCATGCGCCCGCAGCAGTGGCAGCAGATTCTTGACGAGCAGCGCGGCCGCCTCAGCAACGAGGACCAGCGGCGTGAGTTTGACTTTATCTCTCGCGCCTGTAACCCCGACACACAGGTGCAGCAGCAACTGTTCAACGAACTGCTGCGGGCCGAGAACCGCCGTGTAGAGCCCTGGGCACGGGACCTGCTGGCGTTGCTCAACGACCCCACGCGAGAGCCGTTCAGCAATCGCTATATCACAATGGGTCTAGACGCCCTGCCTGAAATCCAGCGCACAGGCGACATCTTCTTCCCGGGCTATTGGCTAACGGGTCTGTTGTCAGGCCATCATAGCGATGAGGCCAAATTCCTTGTGAAACAATGGATTGACACGCATGCCGACCTTGAGCCGGCACTGATGAATAAACTCAAGGAAAACGCTTACTGGCTGCTCCGTAGTGAGAAGATGCCATAGCATTTGTGGTTTTTTCTACAAGGAAACGCGCACACGCGATAGCCCTCACTTCTCACTCCTCACTTCTCACTTCTCACTTCTCATTGCTAACTCTTCCTCGACAGGCTTGCGGCGTGGAATCTTCCAGCCCAGGGCGGCAACGAGGATGGTCATCAACGGACTGATGAGGTTAAAGAAACAGTAGGGCAGGTAGGTGAGCGTGGAAACCCCCAGCACGGTGGCTTGGGTCATGCCGCATGTGTTCCACGGCACGAGTACCGATGTCACTGTGGCGGCGTCCTCGGTAGTGCGGCTCAGCAATCGGCCTTCATATCCCTCTCGGTCATACACATTGCGGAACATATCGGCCGTCAAGACGATGCTGATGAACTGGTCGCCGGTCGTCAGGTTCAGGAACAGGCCGGTGCCGACGGTCGACGATACCAGGGCCACACGGGTGCGCACCCAGCGAACGATGACAGTCGTGATACTCTCAATCATGCCGCTTGCCACCATGGCCGAGCCG